>CAZPBN010000007.1:0-130864 GCA_964584935.1 uncultured Eubacteriales bacterium
GGTAGAGTACGAGCTTCCCAAGCTCGGGGTCGCGGGTTCAAATCCCGTTGCCCGCTTTTATCATTCTCTATGTTTTCATAGCTCAATTTAAATTGATGAACTTCCAATCTATCAATCATTGGCAATAAGAAACGTTTTTGGATCAAGCTTGATTTGAAGCTCCCCTGGAGATATGAATTCATGATTTTTAATAAGATAAAGCCTCACCCAATCATCTTTATACATAAGAGTTATCAATACTTCTATATCCTCTAAAAATCTTTCAAGCATAAAAGGTATGCCTTTTTTGTTATAAATCGGTTCTTTTCCTAATAAAGACGCAGTGAACCAAAGTTCAACTCCGTCTTTTAATGCAAATTCTCTGAACATTCTCAGTTCTTCCGGATTGGACATAGAAAAATCAAAACCGTCAACTACGACCGTATCTGCTTCGAATCTTCCCTCTTTAATTATGGAACCAAGACTTCTTAGAACCTGATCAGTTTTTGTGCCGGCTTGGTTGAAATTCATAATAACCCGCTTTTTTATTATCTCATTATAAACATCAGCCGGGAAACCTTTTTTCTGATCTTTCGCTATTCCTTTAAAAATATCTTTATACCAATTTATGATATGATCAACTTTACTGGAATAGGAAATATGAATCACATGTTTTCCTTGAAACAATTTATCCATTGCGATGTGCACAAGACAGGCTGTTTTCCCTACTCCTTTTTTTGAAGCCAGGATTCCTATATTTCCCTTATCCAATCCACCGTGGATCGATTGTTCCAGAATTCTCAACGGGCTTCTATTGACCATTTCTGTTTTTATCATATTATCAAACTCCCCTCATATATTTTAATTTTTCTACTTCTCCCTGTATTCTTTTATCAGCCTTTCTGAAATAGAAACAGGTACTTTGTCATATTTTAAAAATTCCATAGTGAACTCAGCTTTGCCCTGAGTCAAAGATCGAAGGATGGTTGAATATCCAAACATCTCATTTAACGGAACTTCTGCATCCACTCTCGCAAAAACACCATCCTCAACAGAACTGATTATGATACCCCGCCTCTGGTTAATGGATGCAAATAATTTCCCGGCAAATTCAGAAGGGCTCTCAATTGAAACCTTCATAATCGGCTCAAGAATTATTGGATTGGCTTTCTGACAAGACTGTTTGAATGCTTGCTTTGCCGCTGAACGAAAAGCGATATCAGAAGAATCAACAGGATGAAAATTTCCATCAGTCAGAATAACTTTTATTCCTGTTAAAGGAAATCCAATAAGATTTCCCTTTTCCATTCCATCCTTAAAACCTTCCTCGCAGGCAGGAATATACTCAGTCGGAATATGCCCTCCCTTAACTTTATTTTCAAACTCATAGTTAACTTCAGGATTTGGTTCTATAACACCAATAACTCTTCCATATTGTCCAGCCCCTCCGGTTTGTTTTTTGTGAGTGTAGTCAAAATGAACTTTCTTGCTTATTGTTTCCCGATAGGCAACCTGGGGAGCCCCTGTTTCCACTTCCACTCCATACTCCCTCCTCATTCTCTCAATATAAACATCCAGGTGTAGTTCTCCCATTCCTTGCACAATAGTCTGTTTCGACTCCGGATCCACATAAGTTTTAAAAGTGGGGTCTTCCTTAACAAAGCGATTCAAGGCTTTACTCATTTTATCAGATATTCCCTTTTTGGTTGGAGTTACGGCAAGGGATATGACCGGTTCAGGAATATAAATGGAAGACATAGAATAATTTAATCCAGGACTCACAAAAGTATCTCCCGAAGCACAGTCAATCCCGAATAAAGCAACAATATCACCACACTCTGCCTTATTTATATCATCCATACTCTCCGCATGCATCTTTACCAATCTGTTGACCTTAAATGTATTGCCGGAACGGGTATTATAAAGTTCATCTCCTTTCTTTACACTTCCTTGATAGATCCTTATATACGACAACTGCCCGTATTTTCCTTCTTCCAGTTTGAATGCAAAGGCAACACATCCTAAATGAGAATCAGGATTCAGTTTAACCGGCTTCTCTTCACTATCCAGATCCAGGGCAAAATTCTCTACTTCCGCAGGATTAGGAAGATAGCGGACAATAGCATCCATAAGAGGCTGAACCCCTTTGTTTTTAAATGCTGCTCCCATAAAGACCGGAACGAGACAGTTGGATACAGTTCCTTTCCGGACTGCATCGCAGATGAGATCATCTGTGATTTGATCATCCAGAATAGCCTCAGTGAGTTCATCGGAAAACAGAGAAACTGCATCGAGCATCTCCTCCCGTTTTTTTTCTGCCTCCTGTTTCAATTCAAGGGGAATCTCCTGATTTATGATTTCCTTACCTTCACTTCCTTCAAAATAAATAGCCTTCATGGAAACAAGATCTACAACACCTATATACTTGTCCTCGAGTCCGATAGGAATTTGCATGAGAACCGCATTCCTATCCAGTTTATCTATCAAATCTTGCTTCACTTTAAAAGGGTTCGCTCCTGTCCTATCACATTTATTAATAAACACTAAAGATGGAACTTTATAGCGCTTCAACTGTCTATCCACGGTTATGGACTGAGATTGTATTCCTCCAACAGAACATAAAACAAGAATAGCCCCATCCAGAACACGCAGAGATCGTTCCACCTCAATTGAAAAGTCAACATGTCCGGGTGTATCAATGATATTTATAGAATAATCATTCCATATGACATTTGTCGCTGCCGAAGCGATGGTAATCCCTCTTTCTTTCTCCAATTCCATTGAATCCATAGTAGCTCCTACACCGTCTTTTCCTTTAACTTCATGGATCCTATGTATCTTTTTACAATAATAGAGAATTCTTTCTGTTAAAGTCGTTTTCCCGGAATCAATGTGAGCACTAATACCGATGTTTCTTATCTTTTTCAAATCTGTTTTCATTGTTGTATCCTCTGTTGATTGAAATCCTTTTCTATAATAAACACTATTCAAATGAAAAACTCAATATAAATACTCCTATGGTTGAGAATATGAATAAAAGGAGTTTTTTGAATTGAAATAAAAAGTCTTATATATTTAGTGGATGCTCAAACAGCACAACGATTCATTCTCGTATTTATTATTATAAAACAATAAAGAAAAAAAAGATAGACTACCCCTTTCTGAGCTAGCCTATCTTTTATATTACTATATTATTTAGAATCCTAAGCCAATTCCTAAAGTGATAACCGGAAAACTCAAGGAAATAGTCACAGGTGTAGACATTTCTTCCTGGTGTTTGTCCATTCTAGTTTCATTAGCAGTAAATTTATTGAGTTCAGATTTGTAATCTTTTCTGATCAAAGTCCACTGGTACTCCTGGCTTGGACCAATAAAATACCTGGCATCAAGATTCACATAGAAAGTATCCGCTAATTTCACGGACACCCCCGCACCAACATTTCCTCCAATACCGCTAATTTTTTCATCAATCTGATATTCAAAGTCGAACCAATCTATGTACTGATAAACCCAATCAGTCCATGAACCACCTTCTCCCATATAGGCAGTGGCACTGTAATTTCCCATAAAAATTGAAACACCTCCTGAAAGATAGGGAGTGATCGTTTCCATTGGAAAGCGGGCATGAAGATTTATAGAAATGGGTGTGACCGTAAAAGTGCTTTCAGGATTATTTGGTAATTCATAATCAGGAAAATCATCAATTGAATAAGTTGAACCTCCCCAAGTCCATTCATACATAAAACTGGATGTTGGTGTGATATTTCCACTAACATAGTCCACTCTTGCTTCCAAACCAAAATTCTCAATAAACATGAATATAATTCCGCCTCCAAAACCGGGCATTTTGGCTTTATTATCAAGGCTTATCGTACCGCTTTCCTCTGCATTAGTAAGAAGGAGCCAAGACCAACTATCTTCCCAGGATATTGTTGCTGTTTGAGAATATATGGGAAGTCCTCCTCCAGCGAAAAACATGAATCTCATAAATTTTTCAGGTTTTCTGGGAGGAACAGTCCTTTCAGGCCTTTCTCTAACCGGGGGAGGTTCATATTCTTGAACCGCTTCTTCTTTTTTTGTCTCTTCCATTTCAGGCTCTTCTTCCATCTCCGGTTCAACTCCTTCTTCTAATTCAACAAACATTTGATGGATAAAACCGGTGATCAACACCCCAACCTTTGAAACCAACTGGATCTCATACCACTCTCCGGTTTTCTTTTCAACTTCAAATTCACTGCCAACGGGCGGACTTTTAATGACGTCACTCTCCATATTAGGTTCCAATCGGATTTTAGCATTGTTCACGACTATTCTGACTTTTTGTTTGTCTGCATGAACAAATCCGGGCAGAACAAGCATCACAGCAAAAATTAAACAAATAAAAAATTCTCCTCTTATTTTATTTCTCATATTTCCTCCTCTATTTTTTATTTTAATGAGAATTTATTGACATAATTTTCCAATGACTGTTTTGTCTCTCAATCATCCAGATATAAGTCCCTTCGAAAAGGACACTTCTTGTATCATCTTTCCTAGAAATACCAGTTATAATATGAGAAAATTTTACTTCAGCCTTATTGCTTCCTTTAAATCGAATATTAATTTGGGAAGCATTGCCTTGAAGCTTATTATAGTTTGCGGAAATCATTTTAATATCTCTTTTTAGTTCATTATAAAGCTTGGGACTGCAATTATTATTGTAAAACAAAAGCAACTCATCGTTGTTTATCGAACTAACATATTGATTGACCAGTGACTTTATTTCACCAGGAGCCATCTCAAGTCTCGCTGATCTCATATATTTCCTCGCTTTTTCATTGTCAGGATCCATAATAAGCACTTCTTTCATTTGCTTTATACATTTTGTGAAATTTCCCTTATCAAAATTATCGATCCCCTCTTTGACTTTTATGGATATATTATCACTTTTTCTAACTTTTTCTGGCTCGGACACTGCTTGTTCAGGTTTAGTCTTCAATTTCTCTTCTGCCTTCTCATCCGCTTTAACAGTTTCACTTGTTTTTTCTTCAGGTTTTTCCACATAAGTAAGTTGCTCCTGGAGATGGCTTACTTTTTGTTCTATGTCATCTGTTCCCACGCTTTCTGGAACCGCATCCAGATATTTATTAAAATAAAAAATTGACTTTGCCCATTCCTGTTTCAATTCAAATATCTCTCCTAAGTGTTTGTATGGTTCCGGAATCGTCTCCTCAAGCAAACTCACTTGTTCATATTTCGACACAGCCTCATCTAATTTTCCTTGTTTTTTATAAACTTTCGCTAATCCCAATAGCGCTTGGGTATTCTCCGGTTCTTTCTCTAAAATCGCATTAAATCGCTCTATAGCTTCAGAATAATTCTTATTTTCCAAGTTCTCATTTCCTTGGGCAAGAATATCTTTTATTGGAACAACTTCAGCTTGAGGAGAAACAGCAGATTTTTCTTTTTCCGGAGAAGTGGGCTCAGGAGTCTTATCTCTCAAAACAAAAAGCCATCCTGCTATAATGATAAATCCTGCGATGGTGATAACAACAAGGGGAATCAGTATCTTTCTCAGTTTAAACTGCGCTGAGACCTCTCTTGAAGTGCCCTTCGGTTTCTTGGGTATTAATCGTTCTGTCGTAGGAATACTGTTTTCAATATCCGTTAATTCAGCCAGTAATTCATCCGCACTCTGATATCTTTTTTCCTTTTTCTTTTCCAGACATTTGAGAATCAGTTTTCTAAGCTCATCAGGAAGTTGGGGGCTAAATTTTTTGGGATCCGGAGGCTTTTCATTTTTATGCTTCATGACTATCCCAAGAGGAGTATCTCCTTCAAAGGGAGCTCTTCCCGTCACCATTTCATACAGAATCACCCCAAATGAATAAATATCGGAACGGTGATCCACATCCTTAACTTCAGCTTGTTCAGGCGACATGTATTCCGGAGTCCCGATCATAACCCCCGTATCTGTGATTCCTTTTCCCTTGATAGAGCGGGCAATTCCAAAATCCATTATTCTGGCATTTCCTTCTCTATCTATCATAATGTTTTGCGGTTTCAAATCGCGATGAACAACTCCCAGTTTATGAGCTTCGGACATTCCCTCCACAATCTGTCTTGATATAAAAACAGCTTTTCCTATGGTAAACTGGCCTATCCGGCGCATTAAACTCTTCAAATCCTCTCCGGATACATACTCCATTGTGATAAAACTGGCACCCTGCTCTTCATTGATATCATACATACGGCACACATTTCGGTGAGAGATTTGACGGGTAACCTTTAATTCATTTTTAAACCGTTTCAAAGTATTTTTATCAGAAGAAATTTCTGTTTTTATTAATTTCAATGCAACTTTTTCATCAACCTTATTATCAAAGGCTTTGTATACTTTTCCCATACCACCTTTCCCCAGTTCTTCTATGATTTCATATCTGCCTGAAATCACATCCCCTCTTTTAAAATCCTCAACAACAGTTCTAAAAGTTTTGGTATTTGATTCTTTCATATTATCTTGATTCATAAGCGGTGCAGAACAGTTTTTGCAAAACTGAGCTCCTTCTGGATTTTCTGAGTGGCATTTTGGACATTTCATTCGTTTTTTTGCCTTTTACCTCATTAGTTGTAAAAATAATATTAAAAAAAGTATTCATTGTCAACTCAAATGATTCATGCCTTAAACTTCTTGCTATTTACCTAATTCGGCTGAACCATAATATATAGAATTAAATAAAAACCTAAAAGTGGCATGAGCCTGTCCTCTGTAATGAACAGGAAATCCCAATAATATCAATTTGCCAGAATCATAAGGAATATCCACAATTCCACTCTTTCCAGAAAGGTAATCCTCTCCATCAATCCACCCACTGATCAGTAAGTCCTCCGAAGGATATTGAACAACACTGTTCCCTTTTTTAACTTCAAAGCCAGGACTTCTTCTGAACATGACTGCTCCCTGACTTTCATAGCCAAAGGCAATCGGATGGTTGTTGTCAATATGAATCCTTAAAATGGAACCGGGTATGAAAAATTCTTTCCTCCCCAGATCCTTCACTGGATTACTCACATCAAGATCAAATTGCTCAATAAGAAATGAAGAAGCTGAATTCAGGGCGATTAATGTCCCTCCTTTTTTGACAAACAGTTTTAGATTAGACAAGCCATTTTCTCCGATTCCTCCCGCATATTCAGAAGGAATTCGGTTGACAGATATTCCTTTCATAATCGTTCTTTCCCTCATATCTGGAATAATCATGACATCTATATCTTGATTCAAATCACCTGATTTGATATCTTCATTGCATATGCTTCTGAAAGGGAATTCATATTGTTCCAGCACCCATCTCAACCATCCCTCATCCATGGAAGCTTTCCAACTTTTGTAAACACCAAGTCTTACAGGCTTTAACTGGTACTCTTCAACATCCGGATTGAAATTTATTGCCTTGAACTGCACGGTGAGATCTTCTATGATCGATTTCAATTCTTTATTCAATCCTTTCTTAAACTCCACAATCATTGACCCTGGAGGATATTTTATTCCGTTCTCTTTAAAAGATTCCGCACCCCAGGAAACCGAATATCCTTTCTGGATCAATCTGTTCAAAGCCACGATATCATCATTTGTTTCATGGCCCCAAATATATCCGTAGGGGTCCTCTTTCAATTCCACCATTCCTCTGGGATTTCGGAAATCTTCCATCCTATCACACTGGACCTCAAATGGATTATCAACCTGGACCACATTGACACCCATTAAAAGAGGAAGAGTGTGAGCAACCACATCATACGGAGTTTTGAGTGGCCCGCCTGGATATTCACGAATTTCCGGATAATTCTGTCTTTCCAGCAAAGTTTTTGCAAATCCTCCATACGGCTGTGCCATAAATATAATAAATGTTCCTTCGGGATATTGAACTCCATCTGCTTCAAACGATTCCTGAGCTTTATGAATCTCGACATCCCCTGTATTCAACACATCCATCATTTTAAAGGCGGTTGATACATCTCTTTGTTTTTCTGGAATAATGAATACAAACGGAGGATCTATTCTTTGAACCGCTTTTTTGTGAATTCTGTAGAAATTGCGAAGCCAATTCTCTCTGAGTCTGGCTGCATTGATCAATACTGCCATAACGGCTGAATAATCATAGTCAATGATGTCCCGCAGCGTCCATTCTCCTCCTTTCCAGGGCATAGGAATATTCACTGATCTTTCTCTAACACTGGGGTAAATCTGACTAAACTCTATTTCCAAGGGAGTGGCAACATTCACACTGGCTACTTCTGTTAAAATTCTTATCCCTCCATGATAATGATGATAAGCTCTGGCTGGAGTCCATGCATCAAACCACATACTATGTCCCACACCGCTTTTTCCTTCCGCTGTCATTTCAGAGGCAATGAAAGAGCCCATTACTGATACCTGCTGTTGGATAATCGGATCGATATTGGGTTCATAAGGGTCCACAAAAGGAGGAACAAATATTCGGGGGCCTCTCGAACCCATCTGATGCATATCCATCACAATCTGAGGATGCCACACATTATGAATTTTATTTATAGTCAATTTCGATTCCACCTGGGTAAACATATACCAGTCACGGTTATTATCATGGCCTACATATTTATGATAAAGCCACGGCATCGGACATCCTTCATATTCAGTTCCCACATATTTTCTGTACCAATCAACGACCATCTGAATTCCATCCGGATTGTGCATAGGGACGAGAAGTATTATGACATTATCCAAGATCCCTCGAGTTTTACTGTCATTTTTCGAAGCCAGATCATAGGCTAATTCCATAGACATCTGAGAGGCTCCGATCTCAGAAGCATGTAATGAACAATTGATCATGACGACAGTTTTTCCATTTTTAATCGCTTCTTCAGCTTGGTCTTCGTTAATTTTCCTTGGATCA
The DNA here is from genome assembly GCA_964584935.1 of uncultured Eubacteriales bacterium. GTDB lineage: Bacteria > Acidobacteriota > Aminicenantia > Aminicenantales > Aminicenantaceae > CAZPBN01. Next base: position 8,889 of record CAZPBN010000007.1, read on the forward strand.
GCAAGGTTATTCTGATAATCGTGATATTTCTTTATGTCAATCCGATTCTCTACAGATGTGATGAGAGCCACAATAAAAGGATTTCCCAAACTCGTCTTCCCCACTTCCTTGACTTGAATTCTGTCACTTTCCCTGTCCAGTTTATTGAAATATTCGACAATCTGGTGCATATCCGCCAGCTTTCTATCTGTTCCCACCTTAAAACCAAGTATCTTTTCCGGCTTGGTGATATCAGCAGAAAGGAACGGGATGAAGACAAAAATAAACAAAACCATAAATAAAACATTCTTGCGTTTCATGAATTCCTCCATAAAATCCATATAATCACTTTAAATTCTTTATTTATATATTCACCCATTAATTAGGCAGCATTTGATAATTTTATTTGAATTCAACATTGGATAGTGATTATCTCAATATCACCAACAAATTCATCCAATATCTATTTATCCTAACAACATCCCTTGCCTATTTCAATGAATATATCCTCCAGAGTTTCCCCAAAAAGGAAAGAAATTTTAATAACCTTCAATGACTGTTAGGTTGAAATATTATTGAAAAAATGTAGAATATAATTTTACTCAAATCATAGACGGAGGATAAACCATGACAAAAAAAAGTCTAATTTTGATTCTTTTTATTATTCTAATAATTTCCTTATATCTCCATGCTGAAGAAATCGATCTTATTTCAAAAGCATCAGAAGCAAGGTGGATCAATTCAGATAATAAAATCCTTCAATTCGGAACCGATGGCGGGGAAAACGGAACAGCAAAATATAATCATAATGTGACCTTAGAAAATGGAAAAAGGCTGAAAAGAGTGCTTTACACTCATCCCCAATGGAAAAATAAAGGGGAAATATCCGGCGTTTTTCTAGACATTGCCATTCCCAGAGAAGAAGGAAAATTAATCGTTGCCGGAGGTTTTCTCAAAGGAGCCAACAGTTCCGATGGAGTTGTATTCTCCGTCTACTTTGTATCTTCTGATGGTTTTAGAGAAGAAATATCTGCTCACGTAAAAAGACAGATACAAAGAATTCCAATCGGTTCTTTCCATGCCAAATATGATCGGCAAATAGACAGAAAAACCTTTGATTTATCCTCAATAGCAGGGAAAAGAGGACACATCATCTTATCAGTGAATGCTGGCGAATCTTCCGATGCGGACTGGGCTGTCTGGACTGAGGCAAAGCTTGTCCGGGGAAAAGGAGCCATTCAGCCTCACAAAAAAAGGGTGGCAACTCTTTCTGGACACGGCAATCGAGTTTACGGCGCTGATTTCAGTGAAGATGGAAAATATGTGGTCACTGCCGGAGGAGATCGCCTTGTCAAGCTGTGGAAAACCCCAACAGGAAGGATGCTAAGAAATTTCACCGGACATTCCAGCCATGTTTTTTCTGCACGTTTCAGTCCAAACAGCAGATTGTTAGTCACAGCAGGTGGGAAAACAGCCAAAATATGGCAAGTTTCAAATGGAACCCAGAAAAAAATGCTCAGAGGACATACCGACACAGTTCACTCTGCTGAATTCAACTCAGATGGCAGCCTCATTGTAACTGCCAGTAAAGACGGTACAGTAAAAATATGGGATGCACACAATGGCAGGAATATCAGAACAATCTCAGTCACCAACAAAGGTTGGGTTTATTCAGCTAGTTTCAGTTCTAATTCCAGACTTCTTGCTGCAGGAGCCCATGGAGGTATTGCCGGAATCTGGAATGTTTCCAATGGAAGAAAAATTCGCTCGCTCAACGGACATTCAAGAGCGATTTCTTCGGTCTGTTTTAGTCCAAACAACAAACACGTTTTAACCGCAAGTATCGATGACACCATTAGGATTTGGGAAGCGTCAACCGGAAGAACAATCAGAACCTTAAGAGGTGAACGACCTGGCTCAGCTTATTACAGTCCCGATGGTCAATTCATTATAACCGCCAATGGTGATGGAAGAGCCTTGATATGGGACGCTTCAAACGGAAAACAAATGTTTTCCCTAAAACATTCATCTCCTGCTTTCAGAGTTTTATTTGCCTGTTTTAGTCCTGACGGGAAATACATTGTCACAACCGGAGAAGACAGCAAAGCTGTGATCTGGAAATTCAGCAACTGATTATCGAAAAATTCTTTGACAAACAGGAGAAATGAGAATGCCAGTCGAAATTTATCAAGTTGATGCTTTCACCGAAAAACCGTTTTCAGGAAATCCAGCTGCTGTTTGCCTCTTACCTAAGAAAGCAGAAGAAAGCTGGATGCAGAATGTTGCAAAGGAAATGAACCTTTCTGAAACAGCTTTTCTTCTCAAACAAAAAAACAGCTTTCATCTTCGTTGGTTCACCCCTACTGTTGAAGTCGAGTTGTGCGGACACGCCACCCTGGCAAGTGCCCACATTTTATGGGAAACGGAATTACTCACTCCTCAAGAAGAGGCAAGATTTGATACTCTCAGCGGGCTTTTAACAGCCTGTCGCAAAGGGGAAAAGATTGAATTGAACTTTCCAGCAAATCCTGAAAAAAAAGTCCAGGATCCGCCGGAATTTGAAGAAATATTAGGAGTCACCCCAAAGTATATTGGAAAAAACAAGTACGATTATCTTGTCGAAGTCCAATCTGAAAGTGAAGTTAAAAACGCAAAGCCTGACTTTCTCCGATTGAACAAACTGGGAGTCCGAGGCGTTATGATCACAAGCCAATCTTCCTCTTCACAATATGACTTTGTATCCCGCTTCTTTGCCCCTGGTGCGGGAGTTGATGAAGATCCTGTCACCGGTTCCGCCCATTGCTGCCTAGGGCCTTATTGGAGCCAGAAATTAGGAAAAAAAGATTTTGTTGCCTATCAAGCATCCAATCGAGGGGGAATTTTATTTATTCATCTTGAAGGTGGCCGGGTTTTTATCGGAGGAAGAGCTGTTACAGTCATGAGGGGAGAACTTTTACCAGGTTGATAGAATAAAACTATATTATCTATAGATTATCTATAGAACAAATACAAAAATATGAAAAGAGAACACGCATGGGATTTTTACGAAATCCAGAGCAAACAGTGGGAAAAAAGCCTTTTTATATTTTTTATTCTCATTTTATTTTACCTGTTTTCCATGGGTTTCATCAGTTCTGTGATTTTATTCAGTTTGGGTCTATTTCTGGTCAATGGAACATTATTATCCGGAGAATTTCTGACAAAGTTCTATTTAATTGTTTCAATAATTTCTTTAGTCATCGCCTCCTTTCATTTTTTTGAAGCTAAAAAATTCGGAGCTGCCCATATACTCAAACGTCTCAGAGCCAAATCCCCGAATTTAAACGACCGATACCACAAACGATTCATTAACACAGTCGAAGAAATAAGACTTGCTTCAGGGCTTCCCAAAGTAACTCCCTACATCATTTCTGAATTTGCTATTAATTCCATGGCTATCACAGAAGCTCCTCATAAACCTGCCATTATTGTGACAGAAGGATTGATGGCAGAATATACAAGAGATGAGCTCCAGGCTGTGGTTGCCCATGAAGTGGCTCATATCATACGAGGGGATTCCTTTTATCTCACCTTAGTGTGTTCTCTGGGTAATTTCATAGAAAAAATCAGAGAAGCTTTTGATCCCCAGGAAGACACACAAGTGGGAACATATCAGACCCGAGAAGGAAGCGGTTGGCCAATTCCTGCTTACATTGCTTCCACCATTTCTGTTTTGATACTGAGGCTTATAAGCACTCTTATAAGCAGACAGAGAGAAATCCTTGCAGATGCTGCTGCGGTTGAATTGTGCCGGAATCCCAAAGCTCTTGCCCGGGCAATCTATAAAGCTCATTTAAAAAATTCATTTGTGGGAGACTTTAATTTGACTTATAGCCCTTTATTTATTGTCCCTCCGGAATCAAAAGGAAAGGTTACTGGATTCTATGCTAAAGCTTTTAATTCTCATCCCCCGCTCATGGATAGAATCAGACTTCTTGCCTCCATGAGCAATTCCAGTTCTGCAGAAATCATTAAAGGAATTCTGGAAATTCGCAAACAACGTGAAAAATACCGGAATGTTATACACTCTCCAGAAGAATCAGATTCATTCCCATCAAAAACAAAAACTGCCGGAAATTTTATTCCAGAAAAAGATAAAATTTGGTCGGTAAAAAAACCAGGGGGAAAATGGATAGGCCCTTTGGCTCTTCAAGAACTCTTATTTCTCCGATTTTTTACTCCCGGGATGTGGATAAAAAATCTTCAGGAAGGAATTGAGGCTCCTGCTCTAGAATTTCCTCACATTCAGGAGGCACTTCGACGAATCGGCAAAAAAAGCCATTTAAATCCTTCCCGGAAAAATAGATGTCCGCGCTGCAACGTTCTTCTTAAAGAGATTTTCTATGAAGGCGTAAACATCAAAATCTGCCCTCAATGCAAAGGAAAACTTATTGATTCTGGTTTTATCGAACGCATTATAGCCAGAAAAGAAGTCACTTTCTCTGATTATCTGATCAACAAAGCCCACAAATTCAAGGAAGAATTTTTGATGAATCCAGTTAATAGAAAAAAAATATCTTCAAAAAAATGCCCCGCCATCTTTTGCCCTGAATGCGGAAGCCGCATGCTCCCCCGCCCTTACAATTATCAATATGTCATTCCGGTCAATAAATGCTATTCATGCAGTAAGATCTGGTTTGATACGGATGAACTGGATATTCTCCAAATCCTTATTGAACAAAGATACAATTGATCCCATAAACGTAAAACTATTCCCCGTTTTCCCAGGCTTTTCTCAATATCATCATATAATCTTTTTCCGTGGCTTCACTTGGATTGGATGAATTGGAATTGTTTTCAAAAGATTTTCTGGCAATCTCCGAAAAACTGCTTTGAGGAATTCCAAGTTCAGAAAAAGAGGGAATTCCCAGCCGTAATGAGAGAGCCTTGATTTTCCGTATCAATTCCCAGGAAGTATCCTCATCACTCCTTCGTTCAAAACCTGCGATTTTTCCAATATGGGCATATTTTTTCTTGCAATCCTTAAGGTTAAATTCCATTACTAAAGGCAAAAAAACCGAATTGGCAATACCGTGGGGAATATCATAAAGGGAGCCAATCGATTCCGCTATACAATGAACAGAACCCACATCACTGTTTCCAAAAGCAATGCCTGCTAGAGTACTTCCCACCATAAGATTTTCCCTGGCTTCTTTATTTTCTTTGATATCATTGTACGCTTTTTCAAGAGAATCAAATATAAGACTGATTGCTTTAAGAGCAAATATATCTGTAACTATTGTTGCCGGTTTTACTGTATATGCCTCCACGGCATGAGTTAATGCATCCAGGCCTGTTGAAGCAATGAGATTTTTCGGAAGGGAAACTAACAAATCAGGATCAATCACAGCCAGCTCCGGAAACATATCAGGACCTTTGATACTCATTTTAAACCTTCGTTCCGTATGGGTGATCACCGAAACCCATGTCACCTCGCTTCCGGTTCCACAGGTAGTAGGGACAGCAACAAAAGGAAGAGGTGGAGAATCATATTTTTCCTTCCCTTCATAATTTTCTATTTTCCCTTTGTTTTTAGCCAGCAGAGCTATAGCCTTAGCGACATCGAGAGAACTGCCACCTCCAACCCCTATAACCATATCCGCTTTTAAATCCCGGATAATATCTCCTCCTCTATTGACAGTGGTGTGTTTTGGATTTGGTTCGACTTCATCAAAAAGAAAAACATGTTCAAATTGGGATATGATTTTTTCAACAATCCCTGCTGTCTTAACACCTTTATCCGTAACAACAAAAATCCGGCTGTTTTGTTTGGATTCTTCAATCCTATCCTTTATTTTGAAAACAGCTCCTGGTTCAAATACAATTCTGGTTGGAATAAAAAAATTCATTTAAATCTTGATTAAATATTCATTATAATCATATTTAAAATCTAAAAGAAATTCCTCCTCTTAAAAGAAATCCATCCCAGATTCCAGCATCCAACAAAACATGAATATTGTTAGTTATTTCTCCCTTCACCCCAATATGGAGTTGAATAAAGGGAATCACAGGAGGAATCCACATTTCCTCATCTTCACCTTCAGCTTCTTCCTGTATTTCTTTCAAAGTTGTAGACTCTTCATCCTCATAAGTTTCTGTTTCTTCCCCCGGAATTTCTAATGTTCCATAAAATGAATAACTGATAGTTGCTTGTTCAAAATCTGTTCTAGAGGCAATTCCAAAACCAAATGTTATATAAGGACGAATTCTCCAATCAGTTTTTATATCCCAGCGAAAATTCAAAATAAATGACAGAGGATTCATTTCGAACTGAGCTCTTTCGATATTCCCTTTAAATGTAGCTGTATCCAAGGTGATTTGATCTTCCAAAATAAGCGTTGAAATGGTATCATCAAAATTCATTCTCATCGTACTTTTATCAACGGACAATCCCAGGCTAAACGAACGTTTTAGACCCGGATACCACCTTATATCAAAACCATAATTCTGCCCGCTCGAATCAAAATTTATCTCCTGGTCATAACTCTTTTCCTCATAATCTGGATGATCTGCCTGAACTTCTTCTAAAAACGCATCTCTGAAACTCTCTTCCATAACATTTCCCATCATATCTTCAAACAGACCGCTTATGAGATCAACACTCCAACTGCCATAATGAATCCCTATCTCAAACTTTCCTTTTTTCTTTTCAGGAGCGGCGTATAATAAAAGACTAATAAATAAAAACATGAAGATCAGTACTAAAGCTTTTTTTAAATTCATCATAACTCCTTTATCCATTCTTTTTATTTTGTTGATTTTATATTATATGAAAAGGAATTGTCAAAACATATAATTCACACGTTCTAATTATCAATATGTTGCTCTTTTGATCTTATTTTGTTATTTTGAGAGAATCTATGTTCAACTCAAAGGAGGTTTTTTATGATGAAAAAGATTATTGCATCGATTTTATTTTTAGGTCTTCTCATATTTTTACCCTGTCCGAGTCATACAGATAGCACAAACACAAAAGTAATTATGAAAACGACTGAAGGGGACATTGTTATAGAACTTTACCCGGAGAAAGCTCCAATCACTGTTAAAAATTTTCTCTCCTATGTTGATGACAAGTTTTACGACGGCACAATTTTTCACAGAGTCATAAAAAATTTTATGATCCAAGGAGGAGGATATACTAAAGATTTCGTAGAGAAGCCCAGCAATCCTCCTATAAAGAATGAGGCAAAAAACGGTTTAAAAAACCGGAGAGGCACCATAGCCATGGCAAGAACAATGGTGATCGACAGCGCAACCTGCCAGTTTTTCATTAACCACAAAGACAATCCAAGCCTAAACTACAGAGACGACACTCAAAGGGGATATGGTTATGCTGTGTTTGGCAAAGTCATTGAAGGGATGGAGGTTGTGGATTCCATTGCTAATACGAAAGTCACCGTTAAAAAAGGCATGAGAAATGTGCCAGTGGAAACGATTGAGATTATTTCTATCCGGCGTATGAAGTAAATTTCAATTGAGGTTTTACCTCCTCAGACAAATGACACTTTATGTTTGACTATATATTTGCGTTCTTCCATCTCCTACTTCTTATCGGCGCTGTTGTCTATGCCTTCTATAATCTTTTCCAGGGAAATATCCCCAGATTTGTTTTTATTATAGTATGCCTCATCGTTTATTACTTTATAGTCCTTCACAAAAATGTGAAAAAAGAAATACAAAGCAAAAGAAAACAAAAATAAACATTCGATGTATTTTTTTGACCGCGCTATTCGTTTCTTAGGTTCCCTTGTATGGGGTCCCCAGATGACCGTTCTTCTTCTTGGGGTAGGAGTATATCTAACCCTTCGTCTTCGTTTCATCCAGATAAGAAAATTTCGGCTCTCCTTACAATTTCTATTTGGACACAGGGATTTGGGCGAAAGTGAAAAAGAAAGAAAAGGCGACATTTCCCCCTTTCAGGCACTCACCACATCTCTCGCAGCTACAGTGGGAAATGGAAATATTGCCGGAGTGTGCACGGCTATCGCAATGGGAGGACCCGGAGCTGTCTTCTGGATGTGGATTCTTGCTTTCTTCGGGATGGCTACAAAACTGGTTGAAGCTCTCCTTGGTCAAAAATTCAAAATAACAGCTCCAGACGGGACCATCGCCGGAGGCCCTATGTATTACATTAAAAACGGTCTCCATCTTCCCTGGCTTGCAGGCATTTGTGCTTTTTTTATGGGCTGCAAACCACTTTTTTCCACAACTAGTATTCAATCCAATTCCATCGCATTAGCCCTTGATACTCAATTCGGAATAGCTCCCTGGATCTCAGGTTTGGGGCTTGCCTTTCTAACCTGGCTTGTGATTATAGGAGGAATCAAAACCATAGCCAGAGTCACTGAATTTTTAAGCCCCATTATGGTCTTACTGTATATCTCAGGTGCGTTGATCACAATTTTTATTTTCTATTCAGAAATCCCGCGTGCATTTTCTCTCATTTTAAGAGGGGCATTCAATCCTTCTTCCATCACTGGCGGTGTTGCTGGTGCCACTATTGCCCGGGCTATCCGCTACGGATTTGCCAGAGGTGCCTATTCCAATGAAGCAGGAACAGGAACAGCTGCTGTTTTTCATGCTTCTGCCAAAACAAGCGAACCGGTGAGACAGGGATTGATTGCTTCCATTGATGTATTTATAGATACAATTGTTATATGCACCCTGACTGCTCTTACTGTGCTTGTCACAGGAGTGTGGACAGAAGGGACAAGCACTGGAATGACCGCTGCCGCCTTCAATGCCGGAATTCCCAAATTGGGAGGAATGATTGTGGCTTTCAGCTCCCTGCTTTTTGGATACTCCAGCCTGATCGCTGTTCCCTATTACGGAGAAACCGCTTTCAGTTATTTATTAGGAACCTGGATTAAAAAACCTTTTAGATGGATTTTTTGTATCGTCATATTCATAGGTTCTATTCTTACAGTAGAAACCGCCTGGTCCATTGGTGATGTATTCAATGGGATGATGGCTTTCACAAATTTAATCGGAGTCGCCGGACTCTCTGCCATTGCTGTTTATTCGGTAAAAAAATATTTTTCACAATAGGAATAGATTCTAATAAAGGGCTGAATCCTATAGAATGAAACCAGTTTAGGTATCCAGCTCTAAATCTATAGACAAGAATCAAGCCCCGCTCACATCTTTAGTAACAAAGACTCGTGAATCATTCCGGATAAAGATATATTTAAAAAAGGAAGTGCTATATTAATTTTGATGTTTGGATTTTTCAAGGCGGAAAAGAAAAGACAGGGATTGGCTGGAGTTCAAGATTGAATCTGTCTTTTGACATGGAGGAAAAACTTCTTCCAAAATCAATAACCAACCAATCCCTTATTTTGAGAATTATCCTCATCATCCAAAAAAGCATTCTCTGTTATCCTTTTATATTTTTAGATTGATGAGCGGCTGCTTCTGTTCTTGCCAAAAAATTGGAAATAATCTCATATTTGGCATCTTTTCCCAGTTGAACGAGTTCCACTCCTGCAGGAGAAACCATAAGATTAAATCCAATAAAGGTCAACATCACAGCCGCAACAAAAATTGTCAGTTTTGTTCTTAGTTTCATTTTCTTCTCCTTTATATTCACTTTCATTTGAATCTTCCGTATTTCATATCTTCCACATATATATACGCACTATGAATAATAAAAGTTGCCCTTAAATTTTTAAATTCCCCCTAAAAAAGCTCATTTTCAGACAATATATAGAAAATTAGAAAGGATTAATTCTATTTGATCTCTTGGAGAATGGTTTAAGGAATTAATAAAGACAAATAATTTTTATTTTCAAATTATTAAAGAATTTCAAGAACAAACAGACCAATTCACTGATTCCCCGGTTGTCACAACTCTGAAAAAAATGCCGATGGTTTCAGCAAGAGTTCTCACTTTTTAATACAGAACTTCTTGCTCTCCTTTTTCTTTAATCATTTCATCGATTTCCTTAAGGAAAAGTTTTTTCCGGGCTAAAACAGCATTGATTTCTGAAAAAGTCAGAGTATCTCCCACTGCTTTGCGTATCTTATCGAATGTCAACTGCCGGACTTTTTCAACGAATTCCCGGGGCAGTTTGCCGAAAGGCCTTTTTCTGAGACCGTCTTTACCATAAATGAGCTGTTCAGTATAGATTCTTTTTTTGCGAAAAGAACGGGAATGATCAATGAGAATCAAACGCCAATCTTCTGTATAGCAAATATTTTGCTGGGTTCTATCCACATTGGCAATCAGACTGTCGAATGCTCTGGCTAATGTCAGCATTTTCAATCGATATTCTTTTTTATCTTCGGGAACGGGAATATTTTTCCCCTGCCTATCCAATTCGCTCATAAGACCGGGCACCCAGAGCTGCAGAGAACCCTTCCTTAGTCGGTGAGTTCTTTCCACGGTTGGAGGAACCATATTCAATCCCAACAGCTTATCCATTCTATAAGCCGCTATCTCATACTGCCATCCCTCTTTAAAACCTTTCTCAACTCCACTTGGATTTTTCCAGACTCCCATGGCTTTCTCCCCATCCAAATCCATATATATCTTCCGGGGTTTTGTTATCCCTTCACCGACTTTCTCCGATTTGATTATTTTTGCTTTTTTCAAATACTCTTCCCAAAATCCCCTCTTGGCTAATTCTTCCTGCTTGAATTGGAGTGATGAAACGCACAGGTGAACCATTGAAAAACTAAGAAGAAATACAAAAAATGACTTTAATTTCATCTTCTTTTCTCCTTTTTACTTTGTCAATTTAGTTATTAGTGTAGTATTTTATTCATTTTAGTTCAATAGATAATAATAATGGAAAAACCATCTTTATCCCTAAGAAGAAAAATTGCCTTTTCTTTGGGACTTAATGTATTCATGTATAAATTTATTTTTTCTTTAATCTCTTTATTCTTCAATTGACCTTCTGGTCTATCTTGAATTTTTGGATCGATACGTTTTTGATCTTCAATTATCTTTTGTTCTTTCTTTTTCATGAAGTCTAAGGCACAATTGACTGTGATCTTGTATATCCAGTTTTTAAAACTCCTATCCTTTTTATATCGATCTCAAGATACCTAAAAATCTTTATTAAAGTTTCCTGACAGATCTCTTGGGCATCTTCCACCAACTCATCTTCTCTTTTCATCCATAATACTATACTTCTTTTTCCGTCAATATGTTAAGGACAAATATATGCAAATCACTTCATAGATTTTTGTTGATAAAAATGTTAGTATTTTTTACAGTTTATGATTTTTAAAATGAGTGGATGTATGGAAAAAGGAGTTATAATGAAAAACAATCCTCTTTGTTTTCTTATTTGTTTCTTAATAATATTTGTGTTCTTTTCAGTTCCAGCTCTTATGGCAGACAGGAACAATTCAAATTCAATCAAAACTTCCCGATCCTATTTGAAATCAGAAATAAATAGAAAAAATATCGCATTTGAAAATGACGAAGAACTTCATTTCAACTCTATTCCGAATGACTTTGCAAGGTGGAAACACGAAATGGACAGAGCAAAAGGAAAAATTCGCACAGGTGTCATACTAGAAATAATAGGAGTTGCTGTGCTCGCCCCCTCTCTGGCAAACACCCTTTTTCTCGCCCCAGGCAGCCGTATTTCAGACACAGGAAAGACACTGGCTTTAGCCGGAACAGCTATAGGCGGAGGACTTATCATTGCCGGTTCCATAAGCGTTTTCAAAGGCACTCGATCGAAAAGAAGATTAGAACAGGAAGGGCGGGCAAAAGGATACCTAAGAGCCGGTATACTCCCATCCAAGAATGCATTTGGTATTCAAGCAGGCTTTTCATTTTAAACGATAAAGGAATTGAATCATCATAATAATAAAATAAAGATTGACTATCACTCTCCCCTACAAAAAAGACAAAAATCCAATAAATTTATCTTAATCATTTTTCTTATCTTCCTCTTTCTAGTCTTTATCGGCTTGTCTTTCATAGAAAAAAACAAAGTGACCAAAAAACAGGAAAAAGAAGCCGACCTCTCTGTTTTGAAACCTGAGTTGAAATCAAAAACTTATAAAGAAACCATAAAAAAAGGCATGACTTTGAGCGATATTTTAAAAAAGAACGGATTCTCCGCTGCTGAAATCTATCGAATTAAAGAAAAAGCAAAACTATTCTATAACCTTGCACGTATCAAAGCCGGAAATGAAATAAGAATCAATCTCTCTCAGGGAGGAGAATTGAATTCTATCGAATATGACATAGATAAAACTGATTATTTGCATATTCAAAAAACAGACGGGAAATTCAAGTGTGAAATAAAAAAAATTCCTTATACGACAAAAATAAAATCAATCTCCAGCACAATTAAAGACAATCTCATCACCTCTGTAGCAAAAAAAAATGAACAAGATTATCTGGCTTTGTCTCTTGCCGATATTTTCGCTTGGGATATAGACTTTTACTCTGATTTGAGATATGGAGACTCATTTATTATCATTTTCGAAAAAAAATATCTCAATGGAGTGTTTACAGGATACGGACGAATACTTGCTTCAGAATTCACCAACCAGGGTAAAACTTTTCAGGCTTTTTACTACAAATATCCGGATACGGGAGAATGGGATTACTTTGATCCAAAAGGTCAATCACTCAGAAAAGAATTTCTGAAGTCTCCCATTAAATTTGCCCGCATCACTTCTCGTTTCAGCTTAAGCCGGTTTCATCCCCTACGAAAAGTTTACCGGCCCCACTATGGCGTGGACTACGGTGCTCCTATTGGAACTCCTGTTCAGGCAACAGCAGATGGAATTGTCACTGATGTCGGATGGAATGGGGCAGCGGGAAGAATGATAAAGATCAAGCATTCAAATCACTACGAAACTATGTATCTTCATCTCAGAAGTTATTCCAAGGGAATAAGAAAAGGAAAAAAAGTTAAAGGAGGTCAGGTCATTGGCACGGTCGGGTCCTCCGGAGAATCTACCGGACCCCACCTTGACTACAGAATCAAATATCGAGGCAAATATATCAATCCGCTTGCCTGGAGGTTTAAACCGGTCACCCCCATAAGAAAAGGTTTTTTAGAAGATTTCCAAAAAAAGTCAAGCAAATATGCTTTCTGTTTTTTCCTTCTTTATATTATGAATAAAAGGTGATACAGAAATCAATCCTTTTTTATTTTATTATTTTTGAGCAGTTTTTCAGCGATCTTCACATCCTTTTCTGGTACGAATATTTTTATTCTTCCCAAACCATTCGCACTAAATGGATGAATGGACTGAACAACATCGCCTCTCAATATGCATGAAATTCCAAAACTCTCTAAAAAGCTCTTAATCACCTCAGCTTCAGCAGGACCTTGAACTGTATATATTTTTTTTAAATTCAGATCATCGGATTTATTCATGTTTTTTCCAGCTAAAATAATCTTCCAGAATTTGACTGTGGTCAAAAGCAAGAGAAAAATTAATCTCTTTTCTTTTAAAAACCCCGATGCCCACCGCATCATCTCTGGCAACAGGCTTTCCAAATGCCTTGGCAATAAATACAGTTGAAATGGTATGCTGCCGAGGGTCACGTTCAGGAGAAGAATAGGTGTGAAATTGGCTCTCCAGCTGAATGTCAAGCGAGGTTTCCTCCTTGGCTTCCCTCACAGCAGCAGCCTCAAGAGATTCTCCATAGTCCACAAATCCACCCGGAAGAGCCCACCCAACCGGCGGATTTTTTCTTTTTATCAAAACAATCCCCTGTTCCTCATTTTCTTTCGCAATTTCTATGATAATATCAACCGTAGGAACTGGATTCTTATAGTGAGTCATATAAAAATTTTAAAATGATCTATGGAAGCTCTTAAACTATTTCAATCCTCAAGTTTGAACTTTTTTTCAAGCTTGTCTAATTTATCGACAATGCCTCCATATTCAAGTTCGCTATAAGGAAGCATAGCCGCTCCTGAAAAACCCTGTCTTCTTATATCAGCAGCTTTCTTTGATATTTCTCTCCTCACATAATCCCAAAAAGGATGGTCAAAAACATCAGCCGGTTCAGTGAATTTCCCTTCTTTAACACAAAATGCCGCACCCGTGACAACGGGGGGACCATCGAAATAAGAAATAGTGGTATTCAATTGACAGGGCATCAATGGACCATTATGGCTGCCTCTCATAAACCCAGCAACATAATGCCCGATTTGATAGGGAGCTAAAACTTCTCCTGTTGCTGGAAATTCACCCTGAAGCCGGACTAAAGCAACCGGATCATCTTTACCCGTATACTTACCAGCAATATTATGCAATCGGGTTGTGGATAAGGCAACTGCCTGATTACCTGTTTTCCGTGAATATATGCCTTTGATCACATACCTTTCGTTATCTCTCAGCAAGGCTGCGATATCATACAGATCTTCAGGGGAATTCAATTCAATAACTTTGTCTTTTTCTGTGTATTCCACATCGATGATACGGAATTTGAATCCAGCTTCCATTTTAGGGCTCAATATAAGCCCGGCACAATACATCGGATCACAAAATCCAAGATACATGGGTAAATTATAAGCTCCTGGATCTGTCTTATCAGCTGCAAAAAATACAAACGGTTCATTTGGCCGTTCTTCAAATTCCATCTCAGCCACTGCAGGACCCATGCCTTTTATATTTCCGCTAAATGCATCCTTCAACAAATCCTGTCCTGCCCCGTAGAGTCCCTGTTTTTTTGCTACTTCTGTTCCTGAAAGAAACGCATCCCAAGCCAATTTATGGACTTTTTCGTCCGAGACCCCTCTCTCATGAGTGCATAAAATGGCAATATCATCACCTGTATGGCTGATATAGTAATCCAATATAAAATCTTTGCCATTTTCTTTAACATATTGATCAACTTCGCTTAATAATGCTTTACTAGGCAAAATATGACCACCGATACTTCCGATATCGGCTTTTAAAACACTGAGAGTCACTTTCATTATTGCCTCCTATTTTATCAAAAGATATTATATCTTGATTCTAATTTTTTTTTTCTATAAAAGTCAATATTAATTGTACATTTTGTGTATGATGGGGAGGAAAAGAAATGGAATAAGTTGATTTATTTATGAATCTGAAATCTTCATAGGGAAGGAATCACTTTGTTTTTTTATATATGTGTCCAATCAGAGAATATATAGTCTGCGGATTGGCATCCACAAACTCGAGCCCTATTTCATACATCAATCCATTCTTGCTTGAAGTCCATTTCACTTTTGCTCTTTCCACAATGGATTTATTCATGCTTCCTAATTTGAAATCCAGTTTAACAAGAGTATTGGAGGGAATCGATCGATCAGAATAAACTCTCATTCCGCTTAAGGATATGTCCTGAGTGATAGGAAATATGACATTTTTTTCATCAAAATAGTTTTCTTCAGAAAGCACTGATAATTTAACCTCAAAATTATCTTTCAATCTCTTTCTTTTTCTCTTTTCAGAATTATTATCATTCCTATCCGGCTTCATACCAAAAACTCCGTTCTCCATACTTGATTCATCCACAACTGTCATACTCTCCTTTAATTATTGATGCTCACAACTCTTATAAAGACTCATATTTAAAGTGACCTTTGAATTTTCGAAAAAAATAACGCTTTTTTGAATATTGATTTTACAATCCAAACTAATTTGTGTCAAACTTTTTCCTTTAATTCAACTTCTCTTCTCAGGTTCTGTTGAATGAATAATTCAGCAATATTTATGCCAATGTTTATTTTTATCTGTTTGTTTTCAAGCATAACCCGTTAAAAAATTCAAACTGATTCAAACTAATGCATTTTGCGGTTATATTTTTTTTATTTTTGTAGTGGTATTTATACAAATATGTCATTGATATTTAACGATTTTATTGTTTCTGAATGACCCCTAAAAAGCTTATGGCTATCATTCTCCGAAATTCTAGAATAAAACAATATTTATTTAATATTTGGTAAATTTTCCAAAAAGTGACTCTCATTCGGTTTAATTAATTTATTTTTTTTCTTGACATTAGGCGTTTTCTCTAATATATTCTGAGAAAACGGGATAAAACGGGATAAAATGGGAAAAGAATTACTAGGAAGCAGCACCGTTAAGTTTGATAAAAGCGGGCGTATAAAAATTCCAGAAAAATTTCGCACGGCTATCGAAGGTCAATACGGAAAAGAATTATTTATAACTTCTTTAACAGATGAAGCTGTCCAAATATATCCTCTTCCTGTTTGGATAGAATTGACAGGAAAAGCTAATGAGGGAGCATTTCATCTGAATCCAGCGGTAAGAAAGCTTTTACTCCGGGTAAACAGAAAAGGAATGAAGTATTCTATTGATTCAAAAGGACGTATTCTCATCAGTCAGGCATTGAGAGAAAACGCAAAACTGGAAGATGAAATAGAGATCATAGGGCTAACTAACCATCTCGAACTATGGAATAAGGATATTCTTGACGGAACATTGGATGAAAAACCTCTGACCAATGAAGATTTCGAACTGATATCAAGAATTATCCCTAAAGGACAACTCTAATGAACACTCCTTTTCACGCTCCGGTTCTCTTAAGTGAATTAATGGAATATCTGGATGTATCCAGAGAGGGTATTTATGTTGACTGCACACTCGGTCTTGGAGGACATGCTGTTGAAATTTTAAAAAGAAATCCCCATGCTAAACTTGTAGGAATTGATATTGATGAACAATCCCTGAATATAGCCAGAAAAAAACTTGAACCCTATGCTTCCAGAGTCATCATCTACCACTCAGATTTTAGATATCTTACTGATATTGATATAGACTTTTCAGAAATAAAGGCAATTTACATGGATCTTGGGATGTCTTCATTTCAACTCAATTCTCCGGAGAGAGGATTCAGTTTCAATACTGAAGGCCCTCTTGATATGAGGATGGATCTGAGAAACAATTTAACTGCTTCAAAAATAATCAATGAATATTCCGAAAAAAGACTGAATGAAATGTTTTTCAAATTCGGTGAGCTCAAACAGGCAAAAAGACTAGCCTATGAGATCGTCTCTAATAGAAAAGGAGAAAAATTCAAAACCACATCTCAACTGAAACGTTTATGCGAAGAAGTGTGCCGGTGGAGACCCCAAAAGGGTAAAATTCATCCGGCTGCAAAAGTATTTCAGGCTCTACGGATTGAAGTCAATGAGGAATTAAATAATCTGTCAGATTTCATAGAAGAAATATCTGAAAAAATAAAAAAAAATGCCCGAATTGCTGCCATATCCTTTCATTCTTTAGAAGATAGAATTATAAAACACACATTTAAAAAACTGGCGCATTCGAAAAGCACCAATTCTGTTTTAAAGATTTTAACCAAAAAACCAGTCATCCCCTCGGAAAAAGAAATATCTCTCAATCCCCGATCCAGATCTGCAAAATTAAGGGCTGCTGAAAAAATTTAAATGGTAAGAAAAAAAATTCACAAAAAGGATTTATTCATAGGATTAAGTGTTGCCTTGATCATTGTTTTTTTTCTTACATTCTACATTTGGCATCTTATTGAATCGACCAGGATCGGATACAAATTGAGCCCCCTGGAAACCGAATTGATTTCTCTCCAGGAAGAAGTCGAAAAACTAGAAACTAAAAAATCATCACTTCTCTCTCTTAAAAGAGTCGAAAAAATTGCAAAAGAGGAATTGAAACTGGTCGAGCCAAAAGACGAACAGATTTATTACAGTCAATTTAATCCTTATCCCTAATAGACTAATGAAACAAATACACACAAAAAAAATTCGAAAAAGAATATACATTCTCCTGTTCTTTTTTATTCTCTGGGTAGCTGCTTTATTATTTCGTCTCATCCAATTACAGGTGATACAACATCCTCAATTGGAACAAGAAGCTAGCAGACAAAATCAAAAAATTGAACCAATTTTCCCTAAAAGGGGAACCATATTTGACAGAAAAGGACATATTTTAACCAGAAGCATTCCCAGAAAATCTCTTTTTTTGACTCCCTATCAAAATGAACCTGCTGGACTTCAATATGAAAAACTCAATAAATTAAAAAGAATATTGAACTTATCAGCAAATGAAATTCAATTGATCAAAGCAAAGATTAAAAATAAGGACACTTTTATATGGATTAAGCGAAAAATCGATCCCGAACAAGCCACAATGATTGAAAATCTCCAGCTGGATGGAGTTCATTTCTTAGAAGAGAATAAAAGGTTTTATCCTCATGGACAACTGGCAGCCCATATTTTGGGAAGAGTCAATATTGACAACATAGGAACCAGCGGAATCGAATATAGATATAATAACATCCTTCAAGGAAAAAAGGGGAAACGGATCATAAGAAAAGATGCCAAAAAAAGAAAATATCGCTTTGAAATTATTCGTAAATCCGAACCGGGAAAAGACCTGTATCTTACCATTGATGAAACAATTCAGTATATCTGTGAAAAAGAACTGCACCAAGCTGTGATTCAAACTCAAGCAAAATGGGGCACTGTGATTGTCTCTGTCCCTTCGACAGGAGAAATTCTGGCAATGGCAAACCATCCCACTTATAATCCAAATCAACTTCCCGATGTACCGCTTGAATTGGATAGAAATTGCGCCATACATCACACATTTGAGCCTGGGTCCACCTTTAAAGTGGTCACTTTCGCAGCAGCTCTGGAGTCAAAGATGATCAATCTTAAGGAAACATTCGACTGCAGTAAAGGCTCCCTTTCTCTGGATAATATCACCTATAGCGATTATAAAACTTTCAATACCCTTTCCTTCCATGAAGTCATTATTTACTCCTCCAATGTGGGGACAGTCAAAATCGGTCAAAAACTTGGAAAAGATATTATATACGACAATATAAAATCCTTTGGTTTCGGGGAAAAAACAGGCATCGATCTTCCTGCTGAGGAAAAAGGAATTTTAAGGCCTCTGGACAATTGGAGCCGATATTCTGTGGCGTCTATTTCTATCGGATATGAAATATCAACAACTGCCATTCAGATGCTTCAAGCCATTAATATCATCGCAAATGATGGAATCCTGGTTAAACCAATTATAGTGAAACATGAGATTTCCCAAGATTATATAAAAGAAAAATCCAATCCATCTCAAAGAATCATATCAAAAGAAACAGCAAGTAAACTCGCTGCTATATTGGAAAAAGTGGTGAGTGAAGGGACAGGAAAACCATCTGGAATAAAAGGCTACAAAGTTGCAGGAAAAACAGGAACAGCACAGAAATACAATAAAGAAATCAATGGTTACTCTTCTTTATTGCATACAGCTTCGTTTATAGGATTCCTTCCTTTGAACAATCCTTCCTTTTCAATAATTGTTGTTATCGATGAACCAAAAGGCGAGTATTACGGAGGGAAAATCGCGGCTCCGGTCTTTAAAAAGATTGCAACCCAAATCCTCCGATATATGAATATACCCACAAAAGAAAAGCTATCCAAAGGGATTATCACGGCAAAATTACTGGAGCAGAATAGCTAATGAAATTAAAAGAATTATTCAAAGGAGTTCAAAACATAACCCTTTCTGGAAATGAAAATGAAGAGATCAAAGGAATTGCTTATTCATCAAAAAAAGTCGATTCCGGATATTTATTTGCAGCTTTAAAAGGAGAAAACTTTGATGGTTCGAATTTCATTAAGGAAGCTGTAGAAAAAGGAGCCGTTGCTGTTTTATCCGAAAATCCAAAAAAAAATAAAATGGTTGACAACTGGATTCAGGTAAACAATGCCCGGGAAGCACTGGCACTTTGCTCAGCTAATTTTTACTCTCATCCCTCTAAACAATTCAAAACCATCGGAATTACAGGGACAAAAGGAAAAACAACCATCTCTTATATACTGGAAAATATTCTAAAAAAATCAGGAGAGCGTCCAGGAGTCATCGGAACCATCTCTTATAGGGGACCGCATATAAATATACCTGCAGAAAGAACAACTCCTGAGGCTCCTGATATTCAAAGAATTATGAAAGAGATGCTCGACCAAAATGTCACTCATTGTTTGATAGAAGTATCTTCTCACTCTATCGAATTGAATAGAATTTTGGGTATTGATTTTGACGTTGAAATTTTTACAAATTTAAGCGGTGAACACCTTGACTATCACCAAACAATGGATCATTATTTCAATGCCAAGAAAAAACTCTTTCTTCAGGGAAACAAAAAAAGAATAGCCATAATAAATCAAGACGATCCCTGGGGAAAGAAACTGATTTCTCTACTTCCTTTGAACATCATTTCATATGGTATTGAAGAAGGAGCTTTAATAAAGGCTCAAAAATATAATCTTTCGGAACACGGAACAAACATTTCCGTTAAATATCCGGGAGGATCCCTGTCAGTATCTTCCCCTATGCTGGGAAAACCAAATCTTTACAATCTTTTAGCCTCTATAGCCACAAGTCTGGTATTAAAAGTCCCTATTCCAGCAATCAAAGAAGGAACTGCCCCATTCAAAGGAGCACCGGGCCGGTTTGAAGAAATTAAAAATTCTTTTGGATTCCGGATTTTCGTTGATTACGCCCATACAGATGCTGCTCTGGAATATTCCCTGGAAACAATGAAAATCCTCAATCCCCATAAAATTATTCTTGTCTTTGGTGCTGGCGGAGATAGAGATAAAACAAAAAGGGAAAGAATGGGAAAAGTAGCCGGAACTCATGCTGATTTATCAATAATCACCAATGACAATCCCCGTTCAGAAGACCCATCAGAAATCATTGCAGCCATTGAAAAAGGAATAAAACAATCTCAATCTGACAATTATAAAATCATACCAGACCGGAAAAAAGCAATAGAATACGCTATAAACCAGGGAAAAAAAGGGGATTGCATCTTGGTTGCTGGAAAAGGACATGAAAATTACCAGATAATAAAAAATAAAGTCACTCACTTTGATGATGCGGAAATCATAAAAGAAATTCTTAATTATAAAAAAGGAAATTCCTGAAAATGGCAGAACTGAGTCTCAAAGAAATCGCAACTAAAATCAAGGGAGAAATTATCCAGGGCTCTCCAGAAATGTCTTTTCATGAATTCAATATTGATTCCCGGCTCACTATGCCAGGAGAGTTATTTTTTGCCCTGATAGCTAACAGAAACGGTCATGATTACATCAACTCAGCAATCCAAAAAGGAGCAACTGGAATAGTGGCATCTCAAAATGTATCCATTCCCCAAAAAAACATAGCTATTATTAAAGTCAAAGACACCCAGATAGCACTCCAGGAACTGGCTAAGCAAATACTGAAAGAACACGATTTGAAAATTGTGGGCATAACGGGAAGCACCGGAAAAACCACTACAAAAGAATTCATTTCTTCAATTCTGGAAAAAAAATACAAGGTGCTCAAATCAGAAGGAAATTTAAATAATATGTTGGGTCTTCCTCTTTCCATCCTAAAGATAGAAAAACAGCATGAAATAGCAGTCCTGGAAATGGCAATGAGTTCCCCTGGAGAAATTCAAAGACTCACTCAGATAGCTCCGCCTGATATCTCAGTCATAACCAATATCGCCCCCGTCCATCTTCAATTTTTTAAAGATATCGAACAAATAGCCGAGGCAAAAAAAGAGATCCTTTACGGGACTAAAAGTGAAGGGACAGCTGTCTTAAATGGAGACGATCCTTTAGTAAATAAAATTGCCCAATATTGGAAAGGGAACAAATTTTATTTTGGTTTATCAGAAGAATGCAATGTTCAAGCATCCCATATTATAAGCAGCTGGGACGGGATGTTTTTTGAATTGATATCCGGAAATAAAAAACACAAAGCTCACACGTCATTCTTTTACAGGCATTATCTTTATAACCTCCTTGCCGCAGCAGGTACAGCTTTGGTTTTATCCATCCCTATTGGTGATATTGTGAACGAATGCAATCATTTAAGCCCTCTCAAAGGCAGGGGAAAATTGATCCGGCTTAAGACAAATATAAAAGTGATCGATGAATCCTATAATTCAAATCCCTCAGCCTTGAAGGAAGCCTTAAACAACCTCACCGAGCTGCCTTCGAAACGAAAAATAGCAGTGTTGGGAGATATGCTTGAACTGGGCAAAAGTGAAAAAACATTTCATATTCAGGCGGGTCAGTATCTTGCCCGGTTAAAATGGGATATCTTAATAACGGTCGGACCTTTGGGTAAATTTATAGCCAAAGGAGCCTTATCATCCGGCATGAATAAAAATAATGTCGCTTCATTTGCAGATCCGGAAGAAGCGGGGAATAGACTCCTCCATATGTTGAAAGAAGGAGACCTGGTTTTGGTTAAAGGTTCTAGAGGGGTCAAAACAGATACAATTATCGAGCAATTAAAAAAAGAGAGGTTATAACGTGCTCTATTTTCTATTAGTACCATTAAAAGAATATTTCTTTCTTTTTAATATTTTCAGGTATATCACCGTCAGAACTGCTCTAGCTGGAATATTTGCCTTTCTCATCATCTTGATTATTGGTCCCTGGCTTATCCGTTTGATGAAAAAATTTCAAATATCAGAAAAAATAAGACCGGATGGCCCCCGTTCCCATATCGATAAAAAAGGGACTCCTTCCATGGGAGGAATTCTCATTGTGAGTGCTACCTTGATCCCCACTCTCCTTTGGGCAGACCTGAGAAATACTTACGTATGGATTGCTATGCTGACTATGTTTCTATTTTCGATTCTCGGATTCTGGGATGACTTATTAAAAATTAAAATTAAAAAGACCATGGGACTTATCATCCGGACCAAGCTGTTGATTCAGCTTTTACTGTCGGGATTGATTGCCCTTATATTGATCTACCTAGGATTCCAGGGAAAATTTGATCTCCACTTGAGTTTTCCCTTTATAAAAGAATGGCTTCCATACTTGGGATGGCTTTATCTCCCCTGGATAATGTTTATCATTATGGGTTCCTCAAATTCTGTAAACCTGGCAGACGGACTGGACGGATTGGCCATCGGCCTTGCTTTCATTAGCTCAAGTGCCCTCACCGCTCTCTCTTACATTGCTGGACACGCCAATTGGTCCGAGTACTTAGCCATTGTTAAAGTCCCCCCTGCTTCTGAACTCACTATATTTGCTGGAGCTATGGCAGGAGCTTGTCTTGGATTTCTATGGTTTAATGCTCATCCTGCTCAAATTTTTATGGGCGACGTCGGAGCTCTCAGCGTGGGTGCTTCCCTTGGAATTATTGCTATTCTCATAAAACAGGAATTTCTTTTGTTTATGATTGCAGGAATTTTTATAATTGAGGCACTCTCTGTGATACTCCAGATAAGTTATTTTAAATTCACAGGAGGAAAAAGAATCCTGAAAATGGCTCCATTGCATCATCATTTTGAATTATCAGGTTGGACAGAAGGAAAAATTGTCATCCGATTCTGGATCGCTGCAATCATTTTTGCCCTGTTCAGTCTCACAACTCTCAAACTCAGATAAAAATGAATATAAAAGATAAAAATGTTCTTGTCGTTGGCTTAAGTAAAACAGGAGAAGCTCTATGCACATTTCTTTTAAATAAAGGGGCATCGGTTACGGTTAGCGAATTGAAAAATAATAACCAGCTCAGTGTCCATAAAGCTTTTTGGAAACAAAGAGGAGTGACTATGGAATCAGGTGAACATAAAATAAAAACGTTTCTGAACGCTGACTTGATTATTCCCAGTCCCGGAGTTCCTATGATTCCGGAACTGAGAGCCGCTCAAGAAAAAGGCATCAAAATTATCTCTGAAATAGAGCTGGCATACCAATTTTTAAAGGGAAAAACAGTGGGTATAACTGGTTCAAACGGAAAATCCACAACAGCAACCCTTACCCATAAAATTTTAAAGGAAGGAGGATTGAAAGCTTATCTGGCTGGAAATATTGGAACTCCTCTTATTAGTTTTGTTGATCAAAGCAGGGACGATCATGTCTACGTCATTGAAATATCCAGTTTTCAACTCCAGCATATTGAACGATTCAAAGTCTTTGTGTCAATCCTTCTCAATATCACTCCAGACCATCTGGATTGGCACTCATCCTTTGATGAATATTATGAAGCAAAGAAAAAACTGGTGGCTTCCCAGTATGAGGAGGATATTGCCATTTTAAATCTGGATGATCCGCTCGTTCGGAAATTAAAGAATCAAGGTGACTACAGTGTCTACGGCTTTAGTAGAAAAACAAAGCCAAAAAAAGGATGCTACATCGATAACGATAACATTATTCTTTCCTCCGAAAAAAATGAAATCATAATGAAAACGTCTGAAATTCCTTTAAAAGGAATTCATAATCAGGAAAATGTTATGGCAAGCATATTGGCAGGACATCTATTCCATATCCAAAAAGAACATATTAAAAACTCCATCAAAAGTTTTCAAGGACTAGAACACCGTCTGGAAAAAGTAACTTCCATAAACGGGATTGAATTTTATAATGATTCCAAAGCCACCAATGTGGACGCTGCTTTAAAATCGATTGATAGTTTTAACAAGAATATTATTCTCATCCTTGGAGGAAGGGACAAAGAAGGTAATTTTAAAAAATTAAAGAAATCTGTAGAAAAACGAGTTAAAAAAATCTTGCTCATCGGTGAAGCCACAGAAAAAATCAAAAAAGCGCTTAAAAAAACAGTTCCCATGGATAGGGTCTCTTGCCTGAAAGAAGCCGTCAATTCCGGATATTTTTCTGCTAAAAATGGTGATATCGTCCTTCTTGCCCCTGCATGCACCAGCTTTGATATGTTTGAAAATTTTGAACAAAGAGGACGTACCTTTAAAAAGGAAATTTTTGAATTTAAAAAAATATTGAACAATGAATAATAATCCGACAGAAATATTCAGGCCTTACAAATTTGATAAAATTCTATTCTTTACAGTGCTATTGCTGATTATTATAGGAATAATAATGGTATTCAGCTCTTCAGGAATTATTTCCAGCGAAAAATATCAACATCCTTTTCATTTCTTAACCAACCACATTCTTGGAGTATTTATAGGCGTTTTTTTAATCCTTTTAATTCTTCCTATTAAAAGACAATTTTATAAAAATTCCGTTATCATTTTTACATTGGTACTTCTTTCCGGAGCTTTACTGGGATTATGCTTAATCATGCCAGAAATTGCCCATACAAAACGCTGGATTCAGTTTCTCGGATTGGGATTTCAACCATCGGAATTAGCGAAAATAAGTGTTGTCCTTTTTCTAGCCTATTATATTGATAGAAAAAAAGAAAAATTAAATGAATTCAAAGTTCTTATATTTCCACTCCTCATTCTTCTATCATTCACAGTTCTAATTCTCCTGGAACCTGATTATGGAACAGCTATTTTGATTATACTGATAAGTATGATCACTCTTTTTATTGGAGGACTGAAATTCAGATATTTCCTTCATTCGGGAATAATATTTGTCGGCCTTTTTATTTTTTATCTATTTAAAGCCAGTTATAGAATAGACAGAATCCTTGCTTTTATTTTCCCGTCTCAAGATCCTTTAAACAGTGGATTTCAAATTATTCAATCCAAAATCGCAATTGGTTCCGGTGGCATCTTGGGAGTTAGTATCGGAGAAAGCACGCAAAAACTATTTTATCTCCCTTGTGCTCATACGGACTACATTTTTGCCATTGTTGGAGAAGAACTCGGCCTGGTTGGTTCTGCTCTCATATTGCTCCTCTTCTTTGTTTTTCTCTGGAGAGGATTGGCTATATCCAGAAAAGCCCCTAATCTTTTTTGTAAAATAGCAGCAGCAGGTCTTACGATATCGATTTTTTTCCAAGCAATGCTTAATATGAGTATTGTCATGGGGTTAGGCCCTCCAACAGGTATTCCCCTTCCATTTATTAGCTATGGCAGATCCTCTCTTATATGCACTCTTTTAGCTACCGGAATCATTCTCAATATTTCACAAAGAAGGGAAGGATCAAGAGTAAAAAAATGAATAAAAGAAAAGTCATCATTAGCGGAGGAGGCACAGGAGGCCATTTATATTCAGCTCTTGAATTGGGAAGAAAGATGAAAGAACTTGATCCTTTTATCTCTATCACCTATATGGGGAGCCAGCGTGGAATCGAAAAAAAGATTATGAAGAAACATGATGCTCATTTCATCTCTTTAAATATCCAAGGTATAAAGGGAAAAGGAATAAGAAAGATGAAATCTTTGTTTATCCTTCCTGTTTCATTTTTTCAGGCATTATTTATTCTGTTTAAAATAAAACCGGATTTAGCAGTTGGATTAGGAGGATATAGTTCAGGACCTATTTTAATCCTGGCATCAATTCTAAGAATTCCCACTCTTATTATTGAACAAAACCGATTTCCTGGCTTTACAAACAGGGTTTTGCTTCCCTGGGTGGATAAAGTTGCTGTTTCTTTTAAACGTTCTCTATCCTATTTCAAAGAAAAAGGAATATATACAGGAAATCCAGTGAGAAAAGTTTTCTATTCCTTGCCTCCAAAAAAAAGGAATGAAAAACTCACAGTTCTCATTTTTGGAGGAAGCCAAGGATCTCATTTTTTGAATAAAAACATTATCAAGTCAATTCCCTTATTAACAAAAGCAAAAGAAAAATTAAAAATATTCCATCAAACCGGAGAACAGGATTTTGAATGGGTTAAAAATAATTATGTTCAAAATCAATTTGAAAATGTCACTGTTGCCCCTTATTTTGATAATATGGCTCATTATTTCAAACAATCCGATTTGATTATAAGCCGGGCTGGAGCCACAACAATCGCAGAACTCATAGCTTCCCGGAAAGCCTCTCTTCTTGTTCCTTTTGCCAAAGCTTCGGATAATCACCAATTATTCAACGCCAAAGAACTGGAAAAAAGGAAGGGAGCTGAAATTCTCACAGAAAATAATTTTACACCGGACACATTTGCTGGCAAAATAAATGATTTCATAAATAACAAAAACAAAATAACAGATATGGAAAAAAATCTGGCGAAATTGAATATTGAAAAAGCTGCCGATAAAATATCCGAACTCTGTTTCTCATTGATGAAGTCCAGATCAGAGGAGCATAAAAGTTGGTAAAAACAGAATACAGAAAACTCAGTCATATACACATGGTTGGAATAGGCGGAACCGGAATGAACGGAATCGCTGAAGTTCTTTTAAATCTAGGCTATAAAGTAACTGGAACTGATATTAGACCCAATCAGGCAACAAAACGCTTGTCTCGGATTGGAGCCCGTATTTCCATCGGACATAAAGCAAAAAAAGTCAATGGAGCAGATGTGGTTGTCGTCTCTTCCGCTATAAAAGAAGACAATGTGGAAATCAAGGAAGCGAAAAGACAAAATATTCCTGTTATTCCAAGAGCGGAAATGCTCGCCGAATTAATGCGGATGAAATACGGGATTGCTGTTGCTGGTTCTCACGGTAAAACGTCGACAACTTCAATGATCGGTCAAGTGCTTGAATCCGGCGGATTCGATCCCACGATCATCGTGGGAGGCCGGTTAAACACCATAGGAGCTCACGGAAAATTGGGAGAAGGAGACTTTATTGTTGCTGAAGCTGATGAAAGCGACCGTTCCTTTCTCTATCTTTCTCCTTTTATAGCTGTCCTTACAAACCTGGATGAAGAGCATTTGGATCAATACAAGAATATCGATGAGATCAAAAAAACATTTATCAACTTTGCCAATAAAGTCCCTTTTTACTGTCCTGTCATTCTTTGCCTGGATGATATTAATCTGCAAAGTCTCATCAAACATCTGGAAAGGAAAGTGATTACTTACGGTTTTTCAACTCAAGCGGATATTTATGCAACAGATTTGCATTTTAAACAATTTTCCAGCACAGCTTCTCTTTTTTGGAAAAATAAAAAACTTGGGACTCTGAAATTAAATGTCCCCGGTGTACACAGTGTTTATAATGCCATGGCTGCGGTAGCTGTCGGTCTGGACCTGGAGATATCCTCGAGAACCATTCTTCAAGGACTTGAAGAATATAGAGGAATAGGGAGGCGTTTTGAATTAAAGAAAAAAATAGGCGGAACAATGATCTTTGAGGATTACGCCCACCATCCTTCTGAAATCAAAACAACATTAGATGCGGCAAAAAAAGGATGGAAAGCCAGGGTTGTTGCCGTGTTTCAACCCCATCGTTATTCCAGGTTATCGAATCTCATGAAAGATTTTGCTTCTTCATTCAATCAAGCCGACGAACTCATTGTAACAGAAATTTACTCTGCAGGAGAAAATCCCATTCCAGGAATTTCAGGAAAAGAGCTTTACAACGAAATCTTAAATTTTGGACATAAAAATGTTTATTTTGAACCAGATATAAAGAAAATCCCTGTTCTTGCCACCAAATTAATCCAACCAAATGACATGGTTTTTATTCTAGGAGCAGGCGATATTTACAGAATAATTCCAAAAATAATAAAAAGTCTGGAAGGAAGAAAATAATAATGGACTCTTATTTGAATCCTGCGTTTAAAAATAAAGCTGACTCTCTAAGTTCAAAGCATATCGCTTTCCAGCGCAGAGATAAAAAAACTAGAAGAAAAAAAATCTATAGAAAAGTCAAACTCAAATATTCCCAAATCATCATTTCTTTTTTCTTGTTAGTAGGGTTCTTTTTTCTTCTCAAACAGGCCTATTTCTTTCTTATACAATGGGAAAAATTGAATGTAAAGAAAGTGGAGGTTATGTGCCAAAGAACGGAAACGAAAATGTATATTAATGAAACATTACAAAAGACAAAATTGGGAAATATATTTTTGGTTGACGCATCTGAACTTCAAAATAATATTTTATCCTGCAAATGGATAAAAAACGTGCAGGTGAGGAAAATATTACCTTCCTCTTTAAAAATATCGGTTCAAGAAAGGATTCCGGTGGCTATTTTTAAAAAGGAGAAATTTTATCTTATAGATAAAGAGGGCATCATACTAAAGGAAATCAATAAAAATCATCATTCTATCCTTCCCATTCTATATGATGGCTACGGTTTCAGGGCAAATTATGATAAAAAAATGACATTAGCGCTGAACTTTCTTAATACAATTCCTTCTAAGGAACAAACCAAAATAAAAGCACTGGATGTTTCAAATCATTTCAATTTGAAAATTTTACTCAAAGGAAAGCAAACAGAAGTTATTTTAGGGGACAATCGCTTTTCTGAAAAGTTTGCTTTATATAAAAAGTGTTATCCTGTTCTTAAGAATCAGTTTGGAACGCTCAAATACATTGATCTCCGTTTCGATGACCGGATTTATATTAAGCCCTATAACAGCACAACTAAGAGGGATATTTAAGGTGCCCAGGAGGTAAAAAAATGCAAAAAAATGGATATATCGTAGGTTTTGATATTGGAACCAAAAAAACTTCCGCACTCATAGGAGAAATGACAGAAGACAAAAAAATTGAAATTATCGGGATAGGAACCAGTGAATCCAGAGGACTGAGAAAAGGAGTGGTTGTGAATCTTGAAGCAACCATCAATGCGATAAAAAAAGCTCAAGAAGAATCAGAACTTATGGCTGGAGTTGAAATTGATTCCGCTTTTATCGGAATATCCGGAGCCCATATAAAAAGCTTCAACAGCAGAGGGGTCATCGCTGTTTCCAGCAAAAATAGAAAAATATCCAAAGACGATATCAATCGAGTCATTGAGCAAGCAAAGGCAGTCTCTATCCCCCCGGATAGAGAAATTATACATGTGATCCCCCAGGAGTTTGTGGTGGATGAACAGGACGGGATTGAAAATCCTCTGGGGATGAATGGTATTAAACTTGAAGTCAATGTTCATATCATCACCAGTGCCATAACCTCAGTTCAAAATCTCAGAACCTGTGTTGCCCGGGCAGGAATAGAGATAGAAGATATTATTCTTAACCAAATAGCGACCAGCAGCTCCACACTAACTCACGATGAAAAGGAACTAGGAGTGGGACTGATAGACATAGGAGGAGGAACAACAGAAATAGCGATTTTTGAACGGGGAAGCCTATGGTACACATCTATCATCCCCATCGGCGGTGATAATTTCACAAACGATATCGCAGTGGGGCTCAGAACCCCCATTCCAGAAGCTGAAAAAATCAAGAAAAAATACGGATGTATGTCCAGCTCGCTTGGGGAAGAAGAGGATACAATTGAAGTCCCTTCCGTAGGAAGAGGAAAGAAACCAAGAGTCCTCTCCCGCCAGATACTGGCAGATATCATTCAACCTCGAGCTGAAGAAATATTTCGTCTTGTTGATAACGATATAAAAAGAATGGGCTATGAAAAATCACTCAACTCCGGAATTGTATTAACAGGAGGCACTGCCCTGCTGGAAGGCATCGAGGAAATTGCCGAAGAAATCTTTGACCTCCCTGTCAGAGTAGGAAATCCCAATGGCGTGGGAGGATTAATAGATAGAGTGGGAAATCCCGATTATTCCACTTCGGTAGGCCTTCTGATCTATGGATATAACACATTGCAAACAAAAGGAACTTCAAAGGAAAGAAAATCAAGCCTTTGGACAAAAATAAAAGATTGGTTAAAAGAAGTATAGGAGGAAAAAATGAATGACAATAAAAAAAATAAATTAAAATTTCATCTTGTTGAAGAAAATTTCGGGGCTCGAATCAAAGTCATTGGAATTGGGGGAGGCGGAGGAAATGCTATAAACAGAATGATCGAAGCCAACATAGAAGGAGTTGAGTTTATCGCCGTCAATACAGACCTTCAGGCACTCAACAACAACAGAGCCAGACATAAAATCCAAATAGGCCAACAGCTCACAAAAGGCCTCGGCTCAGGAGGACGTCCTGAAATAGGAAGAGAAGCAGCTATAGAAGACACAGAAAATCTTATTAATATCACTCAAGGGGCGGACATGGTTTTTCTGACCACAGGTCTCGGAGGAGGAACAGGAACAGGCACAACCCCGATCATTGCCAATCTGGCTACTGAAATGGATATACTGACGATTGCCATTGTGACACTACCGTTCAATTTCGAAGGTAAAGTCAGAGCAAAACAAGCCGAAGAAGGATTGTCCGATTTGCAGTCTTCCGTTGATACAGTCATTTCTATTCCGAATGAAAGACTTCTCCAAACCGTTAATATAGGCACTGCCATTCAGGATGCTTTCAAGATGACAGATGATGTCTTACGTCAGGCGGCCCAAGGAATATCTGATCTCATTATCAAACCAGGTCTCATTAATCTTGACTTTGCCGACGTCAAATCAATAATGAAAGGCATGGGCATGGCTTTTATGGGAACAGGAATGGCTTCTGGAGAAAACCGAGCAACTGATGCGGCTCAAAAAGCCATCTCCAGTCCGCTTCTGGTTGACACATCGATAGAAGGAGCACAGGGAATAATCATTAATATTACAGGAGGAAAGGACATCACTCTCCATGAAGTCACCAAAGCATCCCAATTGATTCATAGCCTGGCACATCCTGAAGCGAATGTCATTTTCGGTTTTGTGACCGACGAAACAATGAAAGAAATGGTTAAAGTGACTGTGATCGCAACAGGTTTTGACTCTACCAACCAGTCCGACTCAATCTCCCATGACAAAATCACTCCGGACTATCAGGACATTCCTCCCCCGTTCCCGGTTAAACACGAAACCCCTCCTTATTTATTCGAACCAAAAGATAAAGAAAGACTTTGGAAAAAACAGGAGTGGGAGAAGAAATGGGAACCTTACGAAACCCCTTCTTTTATAAGAAAAAATAAATCAACTCCCTTAAGGAAAACTCCTGATGAGATCAGCTGAT
This sequence comes from uncultured Eubacteriales bacterium, assembly GCA_964584935.1. Lineage (GTDB taxonomy): Bacteria > Acidobacteriota > Aminicenantia > Aminicenantales > Aminicenantaceae > CAZPBN01. The sequence goes on from CAZPBN010000007.1 coordinate 40,559, forward strand.
CTGGTGGTGAAGAATTGCAGTCAGCTGCTTACCTGCAAGGGGCCTATCCCCAAAAGGAATCAGTCCCTCCAGAATATCGGGCTCCTGGAAAATGCTTGTATTGCCTCTTATAAAGGAATAATTGTTTTTATAGGTGATGAAAAGAAATTCAAACAGGAAATTCAACTTGAAAATCACGGCATTATCATAGACGGAAAAGGATTAGTCTGCCTGCCTGGATTTATTGACTCCCACACCCATCTTCCATTTGGTGGAACCAGAGAAGAAGAATTCAATCTCAGGATCAAGGGCTATACCTATCAACAGCTTTCTCAAAAAGGAATGGGAATACAAACATCGGTCAATTCAACCCGTCAATCATCCCTGGAAGAACTCAAATCCTTGTGTTTTTCCAGACTCGAAAGCATGCTGCTGCACGGCACAACCACAACTGAAGCTAAAAGTGGATATGGATTAAATCTCGAAGATGAAATCAAGCAGCTTGAGGTTATAAAACAGGTTAATGAGCTCCATCCTGTGGATATCGTTGCCACTTTTATGGGAGCTCATGAAATCCCTAATGAATACAAGAACCAGAAAAAAAAGTACATCGATTTTCTCTTAAACCAGGTCCTTCCAGAAGTAAAGAAAAAGAATCTTGCCGAATTTTTTGATGTGTTTTGTGAAGAAGGAGTTTTTTCAGCAGAAGACACGAAAATTCTTATTAAAGCTGCAAAAAAAGCAGGATTTAAAATAAAAATTCATGCGGATGAATTTTCCTCGCTGGGAGGAGCAGAGCTTGCAGCAGAAGAACAAGCCTTTTCCGCAGACCATCTCATTGCTATTTCCGAGGAAGGTATAAAAAAGCTCTCTAAAAGCAAAACCACTGCCACTCTCTTACCAGGAGTTTCGTTTTTTCTCATGCAAAATAAAGTCGCCCCGGCACGAAAACTCATCAAACATGGGGCTGCTGTGGCTTTAGCCTCTGATTTCAACCCAGGAAGCTCCATGACCGAATCCATGCTTTTCATTCTCTGTCTGGCTGTTTTCACCATGAATCTAACCATCGAAGAAGCCATCAATGCTTCCACAGCCAATGCCGCCTATGCTTTAGACAGGCACAACTCTGTAGGGAGCCTTGAGCTGGGAAAAAAAATGGACATCCTTCTCTGTGACCTGCCCAATTACCTCCACCTTGTTTATCATCTTGGTATCAATCCCATCAAACATGTTATAAAAAACGGTCAATGGGTGGTTAAAGACGGAAACGTGATATACCATCGACACCAAGAAATGTCAATCTTTAAAGACTGAAAGTAAAACTTCATGTATTTTTTTTTCGTTAAATTCTCCATTATTATGAGGTTATGAGTTCTTCAATTTTAGCTGCTGCCAGCTGCCCCAGCCTCGAGCATACTTTTGAGCTTGTCCCCGGCTTTCTAATTTCAGAACAATGTAAAAGAGCAAGGGAATCCCACCATTTCCAGTATTCATTAACCAGCTTCTTGCAATGAGCTTTTTTCTCTTTCCTCTCTTTTTCCAGCTCTCCGGATGCAAATCCGACAGCCATCACACCGGCTGTCAAAAATCCACAAAGGTTTTTATAATAAATGCCTCCTTTCTATTTTAATTTTTTCTTTAATTCTTAGCTTTTATGAACCAGTCTTACGAAATTATATTTATTATCTTCCATCTGACGACATTGTTTCTTTCATCTCACGTCTCACGTCTTACACTTAAGTATATTTATCCATCATTCTGTACTGGATCGCCTCCGAAATATGGACAGTTCTTATTTTTTCCTCCCCATCGAGATCGGCAATAGTCCGCGCCACTTTTAACACTCTGGTATAGCCACGGGCACTGAATCCTAGCTTATCCACCGCCATTTCCATCAGTTCTCTACTCTTATTGTCTATTTGACAATATTTTCCAAGCTGCCTGGATGTCATTAAAGCATTGCACAGGCCTCCGCCAGATTTGTATCGGATGAGCTGTATTTTTCGGGCATTATAAACTCTTTTTCGTATTTCGCCGGAACATTCCGCTTCATTCCGGGAAACAATCTCTTTGAATTTTACTTTAGGAACTTCAATATGAATGTCAATTCTGTCCAGAAGGGGACCTGATATTTTTGAATAATATTTGATTCTTCGCTCATCCGTACATTCATAATCTTCTGAAAAAAAAGAATTATAAACATCCTCACAAGGATTCATGGCAGCAACCAACATAAAAGTGGAGGGAAAATTAATGCTTATGGATGCCCGGGATACAGTAACATTTCCATCTTCCACAGGTTGTCTTAGGGCTTCGAGTACTTTCCTTTTGAATTCAGGCAGCTCATCAAGAAATAAGACCCCCCGGTGTGCCAGACTCACTTCTCCGGGTTTAGGAATGATTCCTCCCCCTACCATCCCAGCATCCGAAATGGTATGGTGAGGAGTTCGAAAAGGTCTTTGAACCACTGCTCCTTGGTTTTTCAATAATCCTGAAGCACTATAAATGAGAGTTACTTCTATGATTTCTTCAAAAGACATTGGCGGAAGAATGGTTGGGAGTCTTCGAGCAAGCATCGTCTTTCCAGATCCAGGAGGCCCTACCAAAAGAACATTGTGTCCACCGGCGGCAGCAACTTCCAATCCCCTTTTGACATGCTGTTGTCCTTTTATTTCACAAAAATCCAGCTCATTATCTAAATTGGAACAAAGCTCTTGAACATTATAGTTAACTGGTTCCCTATTATCCTGAGAATTAAGAAATTGAACAACCTGGACTATGCTTTCAAATCCGTAAATATCTATGTTTTTAACAAGAACAGCTTCTTTTTCGTTTTCCTTTGGAACAATTATTCCTTTAATCCTTTTTTTCTTTGCTAACACCGCTGCAGAAAGAACTCCTTTCCCGGGTTTTATTTTTCCATCCAAGGTCAATTCACCTAAAAACAAGAACTGGTTAAGTTTTTCAGAGGGAAAAATATCCAAATAGGCAAGCAATCCCAATGAAATGGGAAGGTCAAACATTGACCCTTCTTTTCTTATATGAGCAGGAGATAAGTTCACAGTCACTCTTCTGGAAGGAAATTTATAACCACAATTTTTTAAAGCAGCTCTCACTCTCTCCTTACTTTCCCTTACAGAAGTATCCGGTAAACCGACTGTGACAAAAGCAGGAATACCGGCAGAAATATCCACTTCGACATCTACTAAAAATGATTCGATTCCCAGTAGAGATGCACTCTTTATCTTGAACAACATTATAGCTATTTCTAGTTTTCTTCCTCATTATAAGACGAATGAATGCAGCCAATTTTATCAGAATCGGAGGGATAAAAAATTTTAACAAAAAGTTAATTTTTAAATTTGCATCAAATGAAATCCTTTAGTCCTCTTTGTCATCTTTTTCTGTATAGCTTTCAATCAAATCATTTATCTTTTTTTCAACATCTTTATGAGATTCCATTTGAATCTTGGTGAGTTGAATAGGCTCTGTTTTTTTGGCAGACTTGAACTCAATTTCGTCCTGTTCCATATCCTTTTCTTTTACCGATTTTTCATCATCTCTTTTCTTTTTTTCCTTCTCATCTTTCTTTTCAAATAGCTTCTTCCTTATTACAGGAACGGTTATTTTTGATATTTCTTTGAGAGTCTCAATGACACCGATCCCGTAAAGGGCGGAAGATTCAATATGAGGTGCTTTTTTTGGATTCAGAAGATTGTTAAACGTCTCCACAGGAATAATCCTTTCCAGATCACGTTTGTTATACTGGAGAACTAACGGAATGATATTCAAGTCAATATCATATTCAAGTAAATTATTTCTCATACCGTCAAAACTTTCTAGATTGGCATCAAGAAGAGGTATTTGAGAATCAGCAACAAAAACCAGTCCATCCACTCCTTTGAGGACACTTTTTCTTGAAGCTTCATAAAACACTTGTCCGGGAACAGTAATCAACTGAAAATGAATCTTAAACTGTCCTATACGGCCCGCTTTGACAGGAAGCAAATCAAAGAAAAAAGTTCTTTCCATAGGAGTTTCCAGGCAAATGAATTCTCCTCTGGATACAGGATCTAATTTGTAATAGACATAGCGAAGATTTGTGGTTTTGCCACTCAAACCAGGACCATAATACACAACTTTTATGGCTATAGTTTTGGTCGCATAATTAATGAAAGCCATCTATCCATTGCCCATTAATCTCAACTCTTAGCATAATTTCATTCACTAGTCAAATCAATCATTGCGAATAGTTTAGTCGTAACTAAGACAAAAAAAGGAAAGACTTAAGTCCTTTTCAGCTATTTGTTAAAATGGCCAGAAAATGGGGATGAGAATGATGCTCACAATAACAATCATGACTTCCAGGGGAAATCCCATTCGCCAGTAGTCACTGAATTTATAACCTCCCGGTCCCATGACTAGTGTATTCGATTGATGACCAATGGGGGTCAAGAAGGCGCAGCCCCCCCCCACAGCAATAGCCATCAAAAATGGATCCACAGAGGCATTAAAATATAAGAGGGGGGATTTCCGCTTTTTCTTGCCAGATACAATCCCACCGGCATAAGAATGGCAAGAGCCCCCACATTATTCATAAAAGCCGAGGCAACAGCCACCACTACGGTTAAAACAATAATTTGCACCACCAGCTTTTTCCCAACTTTTAACACCCAGGAAGCAATCACATCGATAAGACCTGAATTCTTCAAAGCACTGCTAATGATGAGCACAGCAGCTACTGTGATGACCGCAGGATGTGCGAATCCCGAAAATACTTTTTCCTCAGAGACAATGCCAGCAAGGACCAAAATGAACAAAGCAATCAAGGCAACGATATCATAACGGAGTTTCCCCCAGGCAAAAAGGATAAGAGCTACGCCCAGGGTGATAAAAACAATGACTTGATCCATGCTGTCTAAAGGTATCATAAAATGATTTTCTTCCCAAGTTTAAAATGGATTCTGGGAAAAATAAGAATGACCTTCTCCTGCTTCATTTCTATTGAAATTCAATAAACAACATCAATGATCAGGATAACATTAAAGGAGTTTGAGAGATGAATAAAACAGAGGGGACGACCATAGACCGCTGGATCATATCTCACACTCTTTTTTTTGATTAAAATTGAAAAAAATAATGGGAATTGAATATTATAATATAACTTTATTCACCGACTCTCCAATCTCTGTACTCTTTTTTGGGTATTCTTGATTTCAGAAACTCCGGAATCCGCCTAACAAAAATGAATTCCAATCCTATCTATCGGATATCTTTACAAACTTCCCTGTCGGCATAGTTTATCTTTATGGGTCTTATGCAAAGGGAACTCAAAATTCAAACAGCGATATCGACATAGCCCTTGTTTTTAAGAATAACCTGAATCCACTGAAGAGACTTAAAATCGAAATGCAGATTGCTTCAATCTTGGAAAAAGAGTTTCAGTCCAAATTTGACATTCGTTGTATAAACGATGCCCCATTGCGAGTAAAGGGTGAAATTATCACACATGGCCAGCTTATTTACTGTTCAGATGAAAATCTCCGAATTTTCTTTGAAACATTCATCAGAGATCGATATTTCGATTTTCTCCCCATACTTCACTCCATGAGAAGGATTTATTTCAATTCCATAAAAACAAGAGGTCTCATTGGTTGAACCCGAAGTTATTGAGAATAAAATTAAAAAACTCCAGGAATTTCTAGAAAGACTATTGAAGCTTGTCAACATGGATAAACAAAACTTTCTTTCTGATTTTAGAAATTTAGAAAGTAAATTCTTTATCGGGTCATGTGATCAAAAAGTTTCAAATACTTTTCTATTATTTTTGACCACGAATAATTTTCCTTTATATAGAATTGTCCATTTTTCCCCAGCTCTTTTCTTAATTGTTCATCTTTCCGCAGAAGATTCAAGGACTCTTCAAATTCATTATAATTGGAATAATACAGACCGCTTTTCCCTTTAATGCAGTGCTGCTTGAGAGGATTTGTTTTTTCCTGTACCAAAATCGGGGTTTGAGCAGCCATTGATTCCAGCGCTGCCATACACAAACTTTCAAAATGGGAAGGGTGAACGGTTATCAGGGCTGAACTCATAGCCCTGTTCTTTTCTCCTTCAGATAAAAATCCAAGATATTTTATACGAGGATGAGAGGGCAGTTGCATCAATAAATTCCCAACCAGAACCAGAGTTATATTGTTATTTTTTTTATGATACTCCAGAAAAAAATCAATCAGTTCTTGGCATCCTTTTCCCGGCTCAATTCTCCCCGCATACAGAATAAAAGGATTTCGAATGCCGTATTTCTCCTTAAATTGGGCTGTTCCTTTTTCAGAAGGAATTTTAACTCCCACTCCAACGGTTTCCTGATATTTCCCTTCAAAGGAGAATTGCCGGCTCAGCATTTCCTTTTCGGATTGGGTGTTAAACATAAACGCCTGGGGATATGAAAACACTTCTTTCATCATATCAAGATACAAAGGCGGCTCGTCATGAGCTGTGGGCACAAGGACCCGGTTCTTATGAACAGCTTTCAATCCCCAATAAGTATTGTAATAGAGATAAGTAAAAAAGATGAAAATGTCGTGGTCATCTTCTTCTTTTTTCAATGCATCGATAAGAGAGGGACAATAAGGCCCCTGTCTTTCCAGCCACTCGATTTCATCTTCATAGGTATGATTGTTAAAAAATATCCAGGAGGAGTAGTCATTGAATGAATCCATATCTCTTTCTTTTTCAACCGGGAAGCGTTTGACCACAATTCCCTGGATTGTTGTGGTCCCGGGAGAATATTCATTTTTCCAGGTGGTATAATCTTTTGCGGTGGTTGTATACACAGTGCAGTCACAACCTGCCTTAACCAACCGCTCTGCAATTTGACTGCAGTGAAGTTCTGAGCCCCCCATAACTTCCTTTCCATACCTCTGAATGACAAACGCTATTCTCTTCGTCATGAACCTCAGATATCCTTTAATTTTTGAAGAAGAAAATCCTCTAATCCTTTTTCTTTAAACCTTTGTAAACTCTGTTTTTGTCTTTTGATTATTTCGTTTCTTATCTGGTTATTACGGGCAACAATATCGACCAATTCGGAAATATAATCTATCTTTTTTTTATTAATAAGAATTCCAGCGCCATCCAGAGTGTAAGGAACAGCTGTGCAATTATAAGCAAGGATGGGAACATCAAATACCATGCTTTCTATAAAAGGCAATCCAAAACCTTCATGTTCACTCATTGACAGAAACAGGTCCGAAGCTTTGTAAATGGCAAACATTTCTTCATCCGGAATATGGCCAGTGAAACAGATCTCCTCTGGTTTGAGATAAAATTCATCAGCCAGGCGTATCAAACTTTGATAATATTTGGGAAGAGAGGATGTTTTTCCAATCACAATCAATCTGACTAAAGGGGAAATGAATTTTTTGTAGTAAAAAACAACTTTTATAAGGTCATCGATTTTTTTATTGGGAACAATACGACCGACAAATACAATATTTATCCTGTCGTCATTAAACAAGTTATATATAAACTTGCTTTCCGATTTCTCATACTTATCAAAATCAACAAAAAGAGAAAAAACTTCGGTTTGTTCATATCCCATCTCTTCAAGTTCACTGCGGTTGTATTCTGAATCTGCAAAAGCCAAATCCACATGGGAAACAAGTGATTGGAGCTCTTTTCTCCCTAGCATTGAAATTCTGGTCATTTCCTCGCTGTAATCAATGAAGAACTCGGGTGGAGTTATATTGTGATAAATCATCACTTTTTTATTCGAAAGTTCCATAAATTCCTTAGTCAAAGGAGAAGGGAGGGCATAATGGAGAATTGTTATATCAGAACGTTCCGGCTTCTTAAAATTTTTAAAAAATTCCGAATCATTTTCCAGATCCTCGTCACAATTCAAACAATAAATCTGGGAGGAAAAACCCTTTGATCTAAGGAACTGCTTCATATGAAGCCCTGTATCTCCAATCGCATCTCCTTTGTGAAAAGCAGGTATCAGTTGATCGATTCTCACTTTTTGCTAATCTTTTCAATGTGATTGAATAGAATCCGGCTTATATTCTCCCTGTTGTATTTATCCAAAGCTCTTGTTTGGGGATCAATGATATCCTTTCTCATCTTCTGATTTTTGTTCATCATATCCAGAAAACCTGCCACTTCAATGAATTTTTTCTTATACAAAATCACTCCTCCCCCGTTCATGGTTTCTTCAACCGCTCCTGCAGCATAGGCAATAACCGGTTTTTTCATATAAAAAGCTTCCAAAAGAGGGACCCCGAATCCTTCATGTTCACTCATGCTGAGATAGCAATCCGAAAGGCGGTAATAAGAAACCAGCTCCGGGAAATCAACATGGCCGGTGAAGTGAATATCAGATATATCTAATCTGTCAATAAGCTCCCTAAGGGAAGCGAAGTATTTTTCCATTCCTCTATAGTCTCCAGCCAGTATAAGCTGGGAGTTCGGATTGAATAATTTCTTATAAAAATAAAAAACCTTTATAATATCTTCATACTTTTTGTTAGGAATGAGTCTTCCCACAAATAGGAGGGTAGTCTTTCCATTTGAAAACATTCGCTTCACCAATGGATTCCCTTCAATATCAAATTTTGAAAAGTTCAAAAGAATGGGTAAAACTCCGGTGTTGGAATACCCTGCTTTTTCCAGCTCCTTTCGGTTGAATTCAGAATCTCCGAGAGCTAAATCCACTTTATCAGAGAAAAGTTTTATTTCCAGACGTCCTTTATAGCACTCCCTTGTTAATATGCGGTGATAATCCAGGAAAAATTGGTGAGGAGTTATGTTATGATAAATCATTATTTTCTTATCAGGAATACGGAAAAACATCTTTGAAACAGGGGAACCAATTGAAAAATGAAATATCACAATATTCTCAGAAGAGCTGTATCTTTTGTATTCTTTATAGTCGGTTATATATCCTGCCATCCGAGGATCATAGAATTTCACAAATATCTCAGATTCAAATCCTTTTTCCCTCAACAAACTCTGTATTTCAAGCATTTCATCTGAAATGGCATCCCCAAAGGTTAAAGACGTGGCAAATTGATGAATCTCCACTATTTCTCCTTTTCCAGTTGCTCAATAACAGATAAATATTTTTTCTCAATGATATTCCAGGTGTAATTGTTTTCAAAATATTTTCTTCCATTCTCACCCATAGCTTTACAGAATTCGGGATTAAAAACCAGTAAATTCAATGCTTCTCTGAACTCGGCATAATGTTCATAATAAAGTCCTCCATTGCTTCTTATGCACTGCCCTTTTAAAACCCGGCACCGTGCATTCGCCAAAACAGGCTTTTTTAATGCCCAGGCTTCAAGAGCCACCATGGAAAGGCTTTCATAATAGGAAGGCATCATTAAAATAGATGATCCATCCAAAGCGCTGAATTTATCTTCTTCTGATAAAAATCCGAGATATATAATATCTGAAGAGGAAGGGATATTTATTTTTGTATTACCAATTAAAACCAATTTTATATCCGAGTCAATTTCCTTTTTAAATAAAAGAAAATATCTAAATAGTTCATCACATCCTTTATTCTCATCTATTCTCCCTATATACACGAGGTAATCATTCTCAATACCATACTTTTCACAGAACTCCGTCCCTGAAAAATAGGATGGTATTTTGGTTCCCACTCCCACAATATCTCCAAGAATATGTTCATTTTGGGAAACAGCATTGATCATCATCTTTTCTTCCAAGGAATTATAAATAAAGGCTCTCGGCTTCTTGAATAATTTCTTAAAAATATTAAGATTCACAACCGGATCTTCTTCTGCCGTCGGAACCAGTATGCTCTTATCCGGCACCAGATTGATTCCCCAATAAGAATGATAATAGCGATAACTGAAGAAAATGAAGTAGTCATAAACATGTTCATTCTTTTTTATGTATTGAATGAGCGCCGGCGACATGGGCCCCTCTTCATTCAACCATCTCATTTCATCTTCTTCTCTATGCTTGTTATTCAGTATATAATCCTGAATTCTCCCAAATCGGATTGGATTCCTGGATCGGGTAACCGGGAATCTTCTTATCAATATTCCGTTTATCGTTTCTTCATCCTGGTCATAATAATCCCTCCAAGAAATATAATCATGAGCTTTAGTGGTTAAAACCTCCACGTCAAAATGCCTTTTCATTAATTCAGCAATCCACCGGCAATGCAGTTCAGCTCCACCATTGATGTCAAGACCATATCTTTGAACAACAAACGCCAATTTCATTTCAATATTTCTTTCTCCAAAGCTTTTTCTCGTTTCCCTAGAAAATCAAAGTCCTTTTCCAGAATTCTGGCCTTATTTTTAAGGTGTTCTTCTTCTATCTTTAATTTTGTGAGTTCCACGATGATATTGTGTTCCACGCTGTGAAGATGCTTGGTGTATTCTTTCGTCGTTTTAAGCTCATCATTTAATTTTTTTATCTCCATCTCAGTTTTTTTGCTCAGCAGATCCAATCTTCGGTTTGTATCATCAAGGATCCGAATGGTATTGCATAATTCTTCATAAACCGGCAGCACAAGTAATTTAATAAATGGAAAAAACGGACTCATTATTTTAAGCAATAGTTGTCTGGCTTTTCCTTTAACTCCGGAAGCTTTCCCCTCTAATTCAGTAACGGATTGCAAATCCTTATCAATATAAAGCGCTTCCTCAGGAATCGAATCAAAATCATGTTCACTTGGTTGTGAGGCAATTTTTTTCTTAATTTGTTCCATTATGTGAGCAACATCGATATTGTCATAATCAATCTTAATCTCATGCTGTTCATCGTTTGGTTCATTTTGTATTTTCTCTTCAGTCATTTCATTTCCTCCATTTATAGCTCATGCCTATGTGAGTTATGTTCATCTATGGATACAGGGCTATAAATTAGAATTAAAGCTAAAAACCTTTCTATTCATATCCATATTTTTATCAAATATGTTATTTAAGATTTCTTTTTATACATAAAGTCTTCGTAAACACTTTGAACATCCAGAATATCCGGTAAAGGACGGAGCCTCATTTCCTCTATTTCCTTAATATCTTTTTCTTTTAAAATCCCCTGCTTTTTCTTATCAGCTATTCTCTTTTCTATTTGTTCTATGATTTTCTTCTTTTCCTTTTCATTGATGCCATTTATCTTTAAAAAATCTTCCATTCCTATCCTCCGGGAAAACAATTGTTCTGTATCATCATAATTATTAGGCATTTTAATGGATTTAAACGTTATGTGCAATATGTAGTTGAAGAGAAGTTTCCCCTTTTTCTAAGGCTCTATTAAAGACAGAGAATCATTAAATATTGATAGGGCTTTGACGGTTTTTTCCTATCCTTGCTTTCGGATTGGCATTTATTCAAATCCACAGGGAATCCAATGTTATTTTTCCTATTTGTCGCAGAGTGAAGCCCGATGCGGGGATCGTTCCCTGCCTGCGGGTGAAAAATCTTGCGTTTGTGGAAATTCATTGACCGGATTGGTAATACTGTTATTATGTTAGGAAGGACAAAATGAGGGTCTTTCCTCTATTTTCTTGCACAGTGAGTTTTTCTGTGATAATTTTTAGTCATATTATATGGAATAAGGAAGTATAATGTCAGAAATAAGAAATCAACGAATTATCGGAGTTATCGGGGGTGCCAATCCTGATGAAAAAGCCTTAAAAGATGCCTTCACAGTAGGACATCTGATTGGAGAAAACAATGCTATTCTTTTATGTGGAGGCCTCTCCGGAGTTATGGAAGCGGCTGCCGGGGGAGCCAAAGAAGCCGGAGGATTAACCATAGGAGTGCTCCCCGGATTTTCCCGTTCCGATGCGAATCCATTCATTGACATCCCCATCGTCACGGGATTAGGCTACAGCCGTAACTCTCTTGTTGCCATGAACTCTGATATTCTCATTGCTATTGACGGGCAATTCGGAACATTATCAGAAATTGCCTACGGCCGCATATACAAAAAAAAAATTATTGGACTCAACACCTGGAATATTAATGGAGTCATAAGGGCTGAATCAGCAGAAAAAGCTGTCCAAATGGCTTTAAACAACACACTGAATTTTTAATGCTTCAAAACTACAAAATTCTCATTAGCTACGATGGCACTGATTTTCATGGGTGGCAGAGGCAGTCTCATAAACCCACTATTCAGGGAATCATTGAAGATTCCCTATTAAAAATCACAAAAAATAGAATCAGTATTACTGGAGCAGGGAGAACAGACGCAGGAGTTCATGCCCAAGGACAAATAGCAAACTTCAAAGCTGATATCCGACTTAATGAAAATGAACTTTTTTTTGCATTGAATTCCCATCTTCCCGGTTCTATCAGAATAAACTCAGTGGAAAAAGTTAACCACGAATTTCACTCTATAAAAATGGCAAAATCGAAAATTTACCAATACAGAATATTCAACAGTCCCTATATGAGCCCATTCATACACAGGTATGTTTATCAGTGGAATTCTCCCCTGGATATTGAATCCATGAAAAAAGGAGCCTGTCTTTTTATCAGAGAAGATGACTTTTCAGCCTTTTCTTCCAATCGGCTTTTATACCCAGTAAGGAAAGTAACCATTTCGGATATACAAAAAAACGAGGATGAAATCATTTATACAGTTGAAGCCAATGGATTTTTAAGATATATGGTTCGATCCATGGTGGGGACACTCCTTGAAATCGGCAGAGGCAAAGTCAAACCTGATATTATCGATCAATTGTTCAGAGAAAAAAAAAGAACCCTTTCCAGTCCCACAGCTCCTGCAAAAGGACTTTGTCTGATAAAAGTCAACCTATAAAGATTTAACCTTTTTACTTTACAACATTGCGGATCATATCCAACTCAACTTCCATCTTTTCTATCATCTCTGGTCCGTGAAATCCCACATCCTTAAAATAAATTTTTCCATCCGGGCCAACAAAAAATTTTGTGGGAATGCCTTCTACCTTAAACGACGTCACAACCTTATCATTTTCATCAATCAATACAGGAAAATTATAATTGCTGTCATCCATAAATTTTCGAACCAATTTCATTCTTTCCTCACCTTTCGGTTTTTCCCAGCAGTTAATAGCTAAAACCATCACATCAGAATCATTTTTGTGCTTTTTCCAGAATTTCTGCAAATAAGGAAAAGAGGCTAAACACGGCCTGCACCAGGTTGCCCAAAAATCTATAATAACGGTTTTTCCTCTCAGGGATTGAAGGGAGACATTTTTTCCATTTATATCCACAAGAGAAAAATCCGGCGCATTTTGAGCATCTCTAATAAAATTCTTGGCAATTTCTCTCTTTTTATTTTGAAATGCTTTATTTTTTGCTTGCGCAATCAATTCTTCCGCTTTTTCAGAGCTTCCTTTTTGCTTTTCATAAGCTGTGTGAAGAAGGTTTAAAATTTCACTAGTGGAATTGTTTTCTTCGACAGCTTTTCTCGCTACTGATATGGCTTTATCGAGCTTATCATTATCCAGCAGACACTGAACATAATGGCTGGTTATCTCAGGATTTTTTCCTCCGCTGTTTTCATAAGCTTTGCGAAATGAACTTTCCGCTTCATCCGTTTTTCCAAGTTTGTATTGTATAGAACCGGAAATATCCTGACCATTTCCAAGAGAATTCTTTTGATTCTCAAGCCACCTTTTCTCTGGCATGTACAATGGTTTATCCTTGATATCTTTTGCTTTAATCAATTCTAAGCTCTCAGCCGCAAATTTTTCTGCTTCCTTCAGCATGACACCTTCCTGAGAAAGACTCCAAGAAACTGCGTTTAACACATTTGGATCAGGCTGTTGGATGTTGTTCACAAATCCAACAGCTCTTTTGAATCTCTTTTCTTTGATTAATATTTTTACTAACCAACTGTTTATAAAATCAATGAAATTTTTATAATCTTTATCTTTGATCTCCTGATAGAATTTCAATGCTTTCTTTATTTTTTCATCCGGATCACTCAATTGATCAATTTCTCTCCACTTTGCAGACAATATAATGGAATGATCAGGATCAAGATTGTTCATTTTTTCAATAATTTTTTTGGATTTATTTTCATTTCCTACTCTCGAATAATAGGAATATGCGTTCTGAAGAAGTTCAGCCTCTTCAGGATATTTTCCTAGAAGAAATTCCACCTCTTCATCTATAGTCTTTAGTATTTGCTGATCCCCGCTGAATCTCCGTATTCGAAAATTCCAGCTTTCCGATATGGCTCTCCAGTTGCCCGCATGCAATTCCACTTCTTTTTTCAAATAACCCAAAGCTTTCCCTGTGTCCTGTATTCTGTCCATATAAAATGAATTTGAATAAGTGTGAGAAAGGGCTGTGTATGCCCCTTTCACCGGATCTCCTTTTTCATTGTAAACAATAAAATCCCAGCATTTTCCATCATTGCTGTCGATATCCTCTCCTGATACAAATTGAAATAAGACACAACCCACATCAGAACCGTCAACAATAATTTCCCCCTTCCATTTTTTTCCTTTTTTATTCATAGACACTTCGTACAAAACAACATCATCTGACTTTGAGACAGGATAAGATTGAGCATACATGGTAACCGAATCAGCATTTAAAAGAGGCGAATCCTTTCCAGGCATAAAATCCACTTGAACTGATTCCCCTGATACCGGCTGATTGGGAGCGAACACAACCTGACTTTCCGAAGGAACTTTTCCGCAACCTGTGGAAATCACAATCAAAACTATGGCAAACATAACTTTTATATATTTCATCGGATTCTCCTTTTTACAAAGTCAGAAAAAAATACCTATCCAAAACAATTTCCCTTTGATGAAAAAATATCAAGCAAGACAAGTCAAAAAAATATAAAAGACTGCACCCATTAACCCTTATAGCTCTCCCTCTTTTCAAACTTCTATAGATATTTCTAACTTATTCAAAATAATGGTCTTACTATAAATGCCTCTCTCTTATGATTTAGATGCCTTTTCAAGTCTTTTCATGACTGAGAAAATCAAACCAGCTGAAAGAAAACACATGACAATCAATAAAAGGAAAAACTGCCACAATTCCCATCTATCCCAGAAATAACCGATAAAACCGGCGAGAGCATTTCCTATGGCTGTAGCTGCCAGCCATCCACCCTGCATAGTCCCTTTGTATTGAGGTGGAGATACTTTCGAAACAAAAGATATCCCCATAGGCGAAAGACATAATTCAGCAATGGTCACAGAAAAATAGGTCGCAATGAGCCAATAAGGAGAAATGAGCACATCAGACACATTCCCTCCTAACGTTGCCGGAGAGGGAAGGTTTTTGGAAGCAAGCATCATTATAGCAAATGAAAGACCTGTGATGATCATTCCTATACCGATTTTTTTGGGAGTGCTGGGTTCTTTTCCTCTTTTCTGGAGGAAAGTGAAAAACCCAATAATAACAGGCGTTAAAAACACAATAAATATCGGATTGAAATGAGCAAAGAGTTGGGGAGTGATGGGCATTGTGTCATTATATCCGGTTACAACAACGTAAGTCAGCAATCCACCACCGACCAAAAGACCGAGCCCAATGAGCCTGGCGAGTTTTTTTGACGCTTTTCGAATCAAAAGCGCCAATCCCGCTACAGCAGCAAGAAAGGGAAGAAATGATTTGAGATTAAAAAAAGTAAAGGTGACATCACTCACTTTACTAACTGTATAATCCCTGGCAAAGATAGTGAGAGTGAAACCGTTCTGGTGAAAACTCATCCAGAAGAAAATAGCCACAAAAAATACAAAGAAAAGAGCAAACAGCCGGCCTCGTATCTGTTCCGGAGTCAATTTAATCATTTTGTCTTTATGTTCAATACTTTTTTCCTTCTGTTTTTCAGTCAAATCTGCATGCTTATAATACTTTTTAAATAGAATAAAAACCAAAAAAGACAAAATAATACTTCCTGCTGTGATCGCAAATCCGGCATTATAAGACTTACTCAAGGTCTCAATATATGTTTTTGAAAATTCAGTCAGGTTTGTGAAACTGCTTCCTAATTGGGCTTTTGCCAAACTTAGCAATTCAGCCGTATCACTCAATGTTCCATCAAGAAATTGATGAGCCAGGGCAGGAATTCTTGCATTATAGGTTAAACCGGAACTTTTTAGGATTAGATTGCTGATTCCTGTTGCCGCATGGGGAGCAAAAAAAGCACCCACATTAATCCCCATATAGAAAATATTGAATGCAAAATCACGTTTTTTCTCATACCTGGGATCGTCATATAGATTTCCTACCAACGCTTGCAAATTTCCTTTAAAAAACCCCGTTCCTATTGAGATGACAGCAAGGGAAATAAAAAGAATTCCCTTTCCTAATCCTGGCAAAGCCATCAAGCCATATCCAAGAAACATAACAATTGTACCTAAGGTTACTGTTTTCCCATATCCAAGCCATCGGTCAGCAACCACTCCGCCTATCAAGGGAAAGAAATAAATTCCAAATAGAAAAGCTCCATAAACTGCTCCAGCTTGAGTAGCTGTATATCCGAATTTTGCCTGAATATAAAGAATAAAGATAGCCAACATGGTATAGAAGCCAAATCGTTCTCCCATGTTGGTGAAAAAAGCAACAAACAAGCCTTTTGGATGTTCTTTGATCATATGTCCTCCTTTGATTTTATAACATTCATGGGATCATCTTCCCCAGGAAAAGATCTTTTTTTCCAATTTTTTTAAACTCAATCATAATTGATACGAACAGTTTATATACCATACAGAAAAAATAAGGTCAATTTAAAAAATAGCAAACTGTCATATTTAAATATTAAAAATAAAACAGGGGAAAGAAAACTCTTAACAAAAAACTTTCTTTCTTCTTTTTTAAAGCTAGTTTATTTTGATTTATCTTGTATAATCCCAGCCGCTCAAAAGCTTTCAATGATTATCTTTTCTCCAATGATTTTTTCATAACAACGGCGTCTTCACAAGGATTATGATAATAATTCTCCTTGACTCCCAGCACCTTAAATCCCATTTTTTTATACAAAGAAAGGGCAGCCTGATTAGATGGCCTTACTTCAAGAACAAAATCCCTTGCGCCTTTCTCTTTGAACTTTTCAATCACAGAATGGAGCACCATCTCAGCTAAACCCCTTCTCCTGTAATTAGGATGGACGGCAATATTACTGATTTGAACTTCATCTTTTACATGCCAACAAATGATATAACCCACTATTTTTTTATTTTTTCTGGAAACAACCACATAGGGAAATGATATGGAATCATTTTGAATTTCTCCCAAAAATGTAATGGGACTCCACGGATTTTGAAAAGAATTGTTTTCTATTTCACAAACAGTGGAAAGATCCTTTTCCTCCATTCTTCTCAAATAATATAAAAAGGAAAAAACTGAATCATTAATTTTTTTCCTCCGCCTGGGACTTTCTAAAATACAAAGGCTTCACTTCATGGAATAGCACTCCTTTTTTTTTCTTTAAAATTTCATATCCAAGCTGACCCACTTCATTTGCTATAAAAACCGACCTCAAAGGAAACCGGGCTTTATCTTTAAAATATTTGATTGCTGTTTCTCTATAAGCTTCGATTCCATTCCCTATAAAAGAAATAATTCTCTTTGATGGAAGCAAAGAAAAAAAATAGTCAGGAGTAAAGGCTCCTTGTTTTACGATCTCTTTCAGTTTTCTTTCTCTCATTTCAAAAAGAGCCCCATAAATTTCTCCTTTTTTGGCATCCAATACAGGGCAGACAAGATGGCTGTGATAAAGTTTGAGTTTCAATGCCAACGCCTCTAAAGATGACACACAAGCGACCTGTTTTCCTGATGCATACGAAAAAGATTTAATGGCGCTGATCCCTATCCTGATTCCTGTAAAGGAACCTGGACCGACAGCCAAGGCATAACCGGATATGTTTTTTATATCAATATTATTGGAATCCAGAAGGAAGTTTACAGCAGGAAGGAGTCTTTCTGAATAAGTCAAGTCTGAATCAATGTTGATTTCCCCTATAAGTCTTCTGTTATTGAGCAGTGCCACGGAACCGGCAAACGTTGTTGTATCCACTGCAAGGATGAGCATCTTATGATTGATCCTCTTTTATTTTTCTGCCGTAATTGAATAATCCTCCGGCTTGATAAATATCAAACTGCACTTGACTCATGGGTTCAACGACAAAATGAGAGTTGTTCGTTTCATTCCTCGCTTCACCTGTTCTAAAATTAACTTCAATCGAATTTCCCTGTCTGATATCATCTGATTCAATAAATTGTTCCATCAAAGGACACTTAAGAACCGGGAATCCGGAATTGACTGCATTTCTAAAATAGATAGCACCAAAAGAGGGAGCCAGTATCATATTTATTTTAAGAGAAATAAAACAATCAACAGCCTGCTGTCTGGACGAGCCAGCTCCAAAATTTCTTCCTGCCACAATGACATCTCCAGGATCGGCTTTTGCAGAGAAATCGTTCCATCCTTCCAGGTTTCCCAGCGCATACTGCCCCATTTGAGATAGTTCTGTGATATGAAGAAATTCATTGTGATATATTTGATCTGTATCGATATTTTCTATAAGTTTTCCCTTTTTATTAGTAAGAATCCATACTTTTCCTCTCCTCGATATTTCTTTCATTTTATAAATCCTCTGGGCTTGTAATCTGTCCTGTTATACAGGAAGCCGCAACAACAGCAGGGCTCGCCAAATAAGTCTTCCCTTTTCCCTGTTTCCCTTCAAAATTTCTGTTGCCTGTGCTGATCTGGATTTCATTCTTTCCTGTCAATCCTATATGGCCATTGGCACATCCACTACAGCCAGGATTTCGGATAATCGCTCCGGACTTAAAAAGGTCTTCAAGTATTCCATTCTCCAAAAGTTCCCTATAAACAGTTCTGGTCGCAGGAACGACTTTAAGCGTCACACCTTTCTTTATCCTGTTTCCTTTTAAAATATGAGCGGCACAGGCTATATCGTCGGTGCGCCCGTTAGTACAAGAACCAATAAATCCAGTGTGAATCTTTACATTCCTCAATTCGGAAATTTTCATAACATTATCCGGAGAAAAAGGAGCGGCAATTTGAGGTTCGATATCATTTATGTTTATCTCAACCGTATCTGAATAAATGCAATCTTCATCCGAATTCAAAGGATTGTAGGAAACACCTGAAAACTTTTCCATTTCTTTACTAAAAGACCGGTCGCATTCAGGAACAAATCCAATAATTCCTGCCATCTCAGTTACCATACTGCAAAGTGTTATTCTCTCTGATAGAGATAACTTTCTCACAGTATCTCCATAAAATTCAATCGCTTTCAATGCGGCTTTTTTAGTGCCCAGGTTCTTCAAAATATAAAGTGTTAAATCTTTGGCACTAGCTGTTTTGGGCAGTTCACCTTTAATAATGACTCTAAGAGTCTCTGGAATTTCAAACCAGGTTTTCCCGGTTCTGAAGGCAAAGGTTACATCCATATCTCCCATTCCCTGTCCAAAGCATCCAACTGCTCCCAAAATATTCATGTGACTATCGGTTCCCACCACCGTTGAACCGGCTTTGGCTAATCCTTTTTCCATTAATATATGAGAACCAATTCCCTGGTCAATATCATAAATTTCAAATCCTTGACTTTGGGCATACTCGCGACATATTTGCTGATTATCCGCATACTTCAGAGAACAGGCAGGAACACACAAGTCAAAAGTAAAAAAAGTTTTTTTCGAATCGGCAACAGCCGCATCTCTGTATTCTCTCCGGTAATTTCTCACAACATTAGGACCTCCAAAATCTCTGGCAGAACGAATATCAATGTCCATCCACACCACTTTACCTGGTTTAACCTCCTCCTGGGTATGATTCTGAATTATTTGTTCAATTACTGTTTTTCCCATATCTTTCTGATTTATAGCTTCTTCACTACCTCATTCACAACATCCAAGGTCGAATCATCCCCACCCATATCATAAGTCCTGACTTTCCCTTCCTTAATAACCTGGGCAAGAGCTTGCTCGAGCTTTAAAGCTTTTTCGTTCTCACCAAGCCATTCAAGCATCATCTTTGTTGCCAGAAGCATTGCGTTGGGATTCACCTTATACATTCCATCATATTTCGGAGCCGAACCATGAGTGGGCTCAAATACAGCGTAATGATCGCCAATATTTCCGCTACAGGCAAAACCCAGGCCTCCAATAAGCTGAGCCGAAAGGTCTGAAATAATATCTCCAAATAGGTTTTCCGCTACAAGAACTCCATAGTCCTGAGGATTTTTCACAAGCCACATTGCCATGGCATCAACATTGGTTTCCCATAAACTGATTTCAGGATATTCCTTAGCGATATTCCTCGCAATATCCAGAATCAGCCCTCCTGTTTCTCTTAACACATTAGGTTTTTCTACAATGGTCACACTGGGGCGTTTGTGTTCTTTGGCATACTCAAACGCACGCCTAACGATTCTTGCACAGGCTTTTTTGGTCATGATCCGGGTCGAAAGAGCCATTTCCTCAACAGGAACATCTTCAAACTTTTTCATCTTAGGATGAATCAATAAAGCCTTCCTTACTTCTTCTGGTACAGGATGAAACTCGACTCCAGCATACATCCCTTCTGTGTTTTCTCGAAATATAACCAGGTCAATATCATCCCTGTAATTCAACGGATTCCCCGGATAAGCTTTGCAAGGCCTCATGTTTGTATAGAGGTCAAGCTCTTGGCGCAAACGAACAATTGGACTGAAATAGGAAAATCCTTTTCCCCTCAATTCAGGAGCCAGCTCTTTCAAGGCATCATCCTTTGGTTTTGAGGTAATCGCTCCAAAAAGGCATGCATCCGTTTCTTTCAACAACTGTATAGTCCGTTCAGGCAAAGGATCTCCTTCTTTGCACCAATATTCCCAGCCTATGTCTCCATAAAGATACTCAGCATTGAGCTCTATTTTTTCCAGTGCTATCATAGCGGCTTCTATAACATCTTTTCCAACTCCGTCTCCTGGAAGAACGGCGATTTTATATTTTGGCATTCCCTTCTCCTATAAATATTTATTTTTTTTCTTTTATATTCTTTTTAGTATAAGGAATAAGCCCCCCAGCATTTAAAATACCCATCACTTTCTCTGGAAAAGGGGGGAAACAAAATTCTCCTTTATCAGAATTTATTTTTCCAGAGCTAAGGTCAATCTCAATTTCATCTCCTGTACAGATTCTTTCTGAAGCTTCTTCAGAGACAATAACAGGCAATCCTTGATTTATGGCATTCCTGAAAAAAATCCTGGCAAAAGACTTTGCCACCACCGCCTGAACACCGGCAAATTTTAAGCAGGTCGCAGCCTGTTCTCTTGAACTTCCACAGCCAAAGTTTTTCCCAGCCACAACAACATCTCCAGATTTCACATCACCAGCAAAATTTGGGTCAAGATCTTCCATGGCATGGCGTGCCATTTCTTCAGGCTCAGAGATCGAATAGGTATATTTTCCGGGGAAAATAACATCCGTATTCACATTATCTCCATATTTCCAGACTTTTCCTTTCTTCATTTCATCGTCCTCGGATCTGTAATTCTGCCTTCAAGAGCAGAAGCAGCCACCGTGGCTGGAGAAGCAAGATAAATTTCTGAATCCCGGCTTCCCATTCTTCCTCTAAAATTTCTATTTGCCGTACTCAAGGCTCTCTCACCGGAAGCAAGAACACCCTGGTGTGCACCCAAACAGGGACCACATCCGGGATTCAATATGATGCATCCAGCTTCTGACAAGTCCTCGATAATACCCTTCTTCAACGCTTTCAAATACTCAACTCTTGAAGCTGGAACAACCAGCATTCGTACTTTGGGATGAATCCTTTTTCCTCTGACCACATCGGCAGCTGTCTTCAGATCTCCAAACCGACCGTTTGTGCAAGTTCCCAGAAGAGCCTGATGGAATTCAATACCTTTAACTGCAGATACTGGTTTCACATTATCCACTGTATGGGGACAGGCTACCTGGGGTTCTACAGAAGAAACATCATATTCGAGCACTTTTTCAAAAGAAGCATCGGGATCTGACTTTAGGGGATTTGATTCTTCTTTTGTTTTTTGGTTCAGCCATTGATCTGTCGCGTCGTCAGCTTCAAAATAGGCATTTTTCGCACCCATCTCTGCAGCCATATTTGCTAAAACCATTCTGGATGGAATGGTTATCCTCCGAGAAAAATCTCCTGAAAATTCTACAGCCTTATAGTTAGCCTTGTCAGCTCCTAGATCACCTATTATTTTTAAAATGACATCTTTCGGATAGACAAAAGGTTTTAAATCTCCATTTATTGTTATTTTCAAAGTTTCAGGAACTTTTAGCCAAATCTCATCTGTTCCCCAAAGTGAAGCAACCTCTGACCGCCCTATACCTGCCGAAAAAGCCCCAAATGCGCCGTAGGTTGTGGTGTGGGAATCAGCACCGAGGATCAGTTTTCCGGGAAGAGCAAATCCATTTTCAGGTAAAACCTGGTGGCAAATTCCATTGTTGACATCAAAGAAATTCTCTATGTTTTGTTCCTCCACAAATTCTCTTATCAATTTATGATTCTGGGCATATTCTTCCTGAGAGGCAGGAACAACATGGTCTAGAATAATAATGATTTTCCGGGGTTTGACAACTTTTTTAATTCCAAACTTTTTGAATTTTTTTATGATCGCAGCCGTGTTATCATGAGAAAGCAAATAATCCGGAGTTACGGTTATCACATCTCCTGCCTTCACATCTTTTCCTGATTTTAAACCCAGGATTTTTTCTGAAAATGTTTTTCCCAAAAAATACTCCTTTTCTCCTTCTATATTTTCAATCCATCAAAATTGACAAAGTCCGCGTGATTCACTATAACCGCTTCTATGGTTTTTCTGGCTCCATCTCCTTCTTTAGAATGGGCAGCAATGATATGAATGATTTCCGCTGGAATTCCGTATTTGGAAGCAAAAGCGGCTCCGGATATGGGGTGTCGTATCAATTTGCCCTCTTCACTTTTGACAAATCTCCCCTCCTTTTTTTCATATTCAAAAAGTTTGCCCACATCATGAAGCAAAGCTCCTGATACAAGATAATCTTTATTTATGGAAATTATTCCATTATAAATTTCTTCCATGACTTCGGCAATTTTTGAAGAACAAAGGGTGACCGCTTTTGTGTGTTCCAAAATATTAATGGATGTCTTTTCAAGCAGTAAAGTGAAGGGCATTTGATGCAAATCCTCGATTTTCCATCCTCCTTTTCTGACGGCATCTTCCCATATAAGAATGGTTTTATTCCTTAAATCCACATCTTCAATCAGGTAAAATTCCTTCATTAAAGATACAATTTCTCCTTTCATCTAAATCTCCCTTTCTTTCGGTCCATCATACTCAAAATCCTGAGGATGAATTTTTCTCATAGGTTTCATTCTCATTTTTTCCTCATGAACTTGAGCAACCAGACCAGGAACTCTGGCTATAATAAAAAAGGCATTCCCTATCTCTGGGGATATTCCCAGTTCGCACAAAAGCGCTGCAATAGCCCCGTCGACATTTATGGGGATGGGCTTATCCAATTTCTTTTCCAGATGTTTTTCAACAGACAGAGCAATGGATACAAACTTACTCGAAAATCCAAGTTCTTCGGCTAGGGAAAAAAGTTTTTTTGTTCTCGGGTCTTGAGTGTGAATTCTGTGTCCAAATCCTGAAGCCCGTTTCCCTTTTTTCTTCATTTCAGTTAAAACTTCTTCCGTTGCTTGATCATCATTCAATCCCTTTTCATCCATTAAAGAGGAAATCCTTATAAAAAGATTCATTCCCTGTTCAATAGCTCCTCCATGGTATTTTGATATGGCAAGCACCCCAGCCGCCACAGCAGAATTCAGTTCCGCGCCGGTTGACGCCACAGTTCTGGAAGTCAACACAGAGGGAGGACTGGCTCCATGATCAATAGAGGAAACCAGGATGGCATCTATAAGTTTTCCTGCTTTCGGGGTAGGCATTTCTCCTTTCAAAACAAGAAAAATCGCCTGAGCAAAAGTCAATTTATCCATTAATTTATCCACAGGATAACCTCTTATAGATATTTTATTAGGACTGACCTCAGTTATGGATGTCTTCCAATGAAAATCACTCATTATTTTCCTCCCATTTTACTCTTTACTTTTTTAACAGCATCAGGTATATCAGAAATCGCTTCCACCACATGAACCCCAACCTCTTTTAATCTTTTTACCTTGGTTTCATAAGAACCTCTTGAGCCTTCCACAATCGCACCGGCATGAGAAAATCTGGTGCCTGATTTTGCAGCCTTTCCTCCGATATAGGCTATAAGAGGTTTTGTGAAACTTCCCCCTTCTATCAAATCAGCCACTCTTTCTTCCTGGGACGTCCCTATTTCTCCGAACATGACTGCCATCTTTGTCTGTTCATCCTGTTCAAATAGCTTCATGACTTCTGGATGGGACATTCCGACAACCGCATCACCTCCAACATGAACAATAGTGCTTTCTCCAAATCCAGATTTGGTTATATAATAAGAAATAGCCGAGGTCATTCCTCCGCTTCTTGAACTCACTCCAATACCCCCGTGACGAAACCAATCTCTTGCTGATTCTGCACGCCCCCCAATCATGCCAAGGACGGCTTTACCCGGACTTATAACCCCGAGAGTATTGGGTCCCACAAAACGAGCATTTTTCTCTTTGGCAAAACTGGATATTTCCAACACATCATAAATTGGAACCCGATCAGGCACTATAATCAACAGCTTCACTCCCCCATCTATGGCTTCAAAAGCAGCATTTTTTACCAGCGAAGCACGAACAAATATCACACTGATATCTATCTTATCGACATTTGAAACGGCTTCCTTAACCGTATCAAACACAGGAACATCATAGACTTCTTTTCCTCCTTTCCCCGGAGTTACGCCAGCAACGATTCTGGTTCCGTAATCTTTCATTAACTTTGTCCGGACTATTCCTTCCCTTCCAGTGATGCCCTGAATCATAACTTTTGATTTTTTATCGACAAGTATAGACATTGTTCTCTCTCGTTGAAAAAATTAACTAGAGAAGAAACTTTTTTTCAACTGTTAATATATTACTTTACTTTTATTCTGATAACAATCGCTCTTTATATTCTTTTAATCCAGGTATGGGAAGACTTATATAGAGTGCCTTCTTCTCATAGAAGGAACAAAAGAGTTCACAAGCCAGGCATTCCGTGCATTTCCCTTTTTTTGCTTCCTCTCTTGAGATTGAAAGAACCGGTTTTTCCTTTTCCAGTTTCAAAATACCTGCGGCACAAGCTTTTATACATCCCTTGGTTTGACAGTGGATACATTTTTTTTGATCAATAAAAATCTTCCCTGTCATGGTCTCAAAAGAATAAGCATCCTCAGTAAGATCAGGCTTTATCTCAGGCTGTATTTCATGGCAGGAAAACTCATTTTCTTCGATTAATTTCTTTAATCTTTTTGCACAAAACTCAGGAGAATCATCGCGACCGTATCCTTCAACTGTCCCTGGGATATCTTGGAGATAAGAGGAAAGTATTTCAATTGCTTTTTCTTCATAATTTCCTCCCAGGCGGATGACTGCTGGGATTTCCAGTTTTTCTTCCAGAAAAGCTTTAACCATTCCCCTGGCAGAATGGAATTGTTCCTGACTGGCAACACCGGAACCTGAAGCAAAATATCCCATTATCCCCTTCTGGGAAAGAATAATTTTTGCGGCTCGGTATACTTTACTTGCCGGAGGATTGCCGCTGGTATCACAAAAATTTGCCAATTCATACCCTTCTCTCAGAACCGAATCCATAGACATCATCGAACCGCCTCCTCCTGCTCCGTGAAAACCAATGTAATTGCTTTTACCTTTGAGTCCATCAGCCATTTGAAAGAAATAAAAAGTTCCCCTGTAATCCTTTTCCTCGATTTTATAAGCAATTTTTTCCAATTCAGTAGGAGGACGGTCAAACTCCCTTGCCACTTCTATCCCTAACTCAGGATGACGAAAGACAGCATAATCATCAATAGTTAGATGACAATCTGCCGCATATATCAGATTTTCCTTGGTTAAAACCAGAGGATTCATTTCCGCTGACCGGGCATCATACCTGCGGGATATCTCATAAAGCTTTGTCAACACATCAGATATTTGAAGGAGTTGTTTACCGGAAAAGCCTGCATTTTTTATTATATTCCGGACTTCATAGTCACTTACTCCTTTTCCAACATCAACTGATATGCGGGTGATTTTTTCAGGATGCTTGCGGGCAATCTCTTCTATTCCTGTTCCCCCCGAAGAACTGAATATCAAAACCGGACATTTTTCGGAATCATCAATGACCAATCCTGCAAAATACTCTTTCATTATCCAAAGCTTTTCTTCAACGAGAATCCTGTCGACCACAAAACCTTTCACCTTCATCCCCAGCAACTTCCTGGATTTCTTTTCTGCCTCTTCCGGTGTTTCTGCAAATTCAATTCCTCCGATTCCGGCTCTGCCTGTAAACCATACTTGTATCTTTAGAACAACCGGCTTTCCTATCTTTTTTGAAATTTTGTACACGTCTTCAGGAGAAAAAGCTATTTTCCCTTCAGGTATACGAATCCCTCCTTCTTTTAAAATGTTTTTACTCTGATATTCAAATAATCGCGCCAATCTCTTTTTCACCTTTCCATTTCATACTCTATTATTCAAAGCTGGGGAAACTTTGTCAATGATAAAACAAATGAAGTTCCTTTATTCTTTTTCTATGAGAATATAGAGGGAGTTTTTCTGTCTTTTATTTTGTCTGAATGACTAAAGGCATAGAAATGGATCTCTTTGGAATCTGCCATTTACTCGCCCTGCTAGGAGGCTTATACCTGTATTTTATAAATAGGGAAAAGCTTGAAATGAAAAAGAGATATCTTGGTTATGTCTATGAACAATGGTCATCCCATTTTCTTTTTTTATTCCCCTTGAATATTCTTGCCTGGATTTTGATCCTTCTCTATTTCTATTGGAGTTTTACCCTGATCCTTTCAGACTCGCACAGATATGCAGGGTATACAGGAACAACCATTTTATTATATTCTTTCAGTTATATACCCCGATTTGTAAACATTATCGGAGCGGAAGGAATATACTTGAGTAAAGAAATGATCCAGTGGAAAAGACTAAAGAAAGTCCAAGTCATCAAAATAAAAGGAATATTTGTGTGTGTGAAGCTGGTTTGGATAAATGGAAAAAATCCTTTCCGAATAAAGCACAAGAAAATTCCCATAGCGGCCCATAGAGTGAATGCCATAAACAAAATAATTTCAAGAAGAAAAAAAGGATTATAACCTCCCATTTTTTTCTCTCTGAGAATCAAAAAACGGTGAGGTAAATTCAATTCACCCCCAATTTCATCTTTAACGATGATTGCGGTTTAATTATTTGTATGCAATGATATGAGTACCTTGTTTAGCTGGCTGGACAAGGGCCCCTCCTTTTACCCCCTTTTGCTTATTTTCTCCAACAGCCAGCATCTTTACAAGTTAATTGCGTTTATAGCGTTTGCTGGATTATTTGCGTTTGGTGCTTTACGTGTTCTTTATATTTAAGAAAGTCGATATCTTGGACACTTTCCCTTTTTACCTTATCTTAATGAAAACCGGATTCTGGAAACTAATGAATCCTCAAACGGCAGATTTCAGACGCATGATGTAAGACAGTGAATCCTAAAGAGGTAAGATGAGTTGGAAATTAGCTATACCGAACCCATTTTACAATTTCTTTGAAATTGGGGGGTTTCCCATACATCAGTATTCCCACCCGGTAAATCTTAGCTGCAAGCCATATCATTATCAATATAGTCAGAAACATCAGTGTGATCGATGCCGCTATTTGAATGAACGGGGGAAGGAGAACACAAATACGGAGAAGCATAAGGACTGGTGCAAAAAAAGGAATCATTGACAACACAACCGATAGAGTGCTATTAGGAGCCCTGATTACAAACATAATGAGCAGTATGGGAATAACCAGAAGCATGGATATGGGCATAACCAGCTGCTGGGCTTCTTTTTCTGAATTCACCATAGAAGCGGTGGCGGCATACACAGTCCCAAAAAGAAAATAACCAAGGATAAAAAAGATAACAAAATATATGAAAATATAAGCTGGAATACTGGGCATTTTAAAAGCCTGGGCTGCTGGGAAAACCGAAGAGACCAGCGGCCTTCCGTATTGAGTTGCCGCCAGCCCAAATAAAGCCCATATCGTATACTGAGTGAGACCAACGGCCCCGATTCCTAAAATCTTCCCAAACATTAGCTGGAAAGGCTTCAAGGAAGAAAGGACGACTTCCACCATTCTGGAATTCTTTTCTTCAATAACGCCTCTCATGATTATGGAACCATAATAAAAAAGGGTAAAATAAAGAATCAACACCAGAATATAGGATATGGCAAAAGTACCGCCTGTATCTTCTTCAGCTCCTTTCTTTGTCACTTTGACAGTTTTCAATCCCACTCTCTTTAGGTACCCTGATATTTTTTCTGGATCCAAACCTTCTGTTCTTAATCTTTTTTCTATAACCACATTGTTTATTGCCTGGCTGATATTTTTAATTTCATCAAAATCAGAAACATGTTCAGAAACATATTCTGCCTCCCCTCCATTCATTATGTTTTCAGGTATAAAAATATAGGCGGAAAGCTCTTTATTTTTTATCATCGTATTCAGTTTTTCCCGAAGACTATCAACATCAGCAGGGATCTTATAACTATTCAGCAAATAGCGTCTGCTTCCATCTTTTAATTTGAAATCCAATTTTTCATCCAGCTGCTTACACATCTCTCCGCTCATATCAATAACGCCGATTGTCTCCTGTTTTCCAACAGAAACCACAGAAACAAAAACTGGCACTAATATAATTCCAACCATAAGCACAGGTCCTAAAATTGCGCCTATAATAAAACCTTTTGTTTTAACAATCTGAGTGTATTCTCTCTTAATAACTGTCCATATTTTTTTCATCTTTTTCTTCCACTTTTTCAATAAAAATAGCGTTTAATGTCGGCTCTTTAATTTCGAATTTATTAATATCAATTCGCCCTGCAATCTTTTTCAACAAATCTTGAGGACCCTTTTTTTCTTTAAGTTTGATCTCCATAGATTTTCCATAGTCGTCTATTGTTTCAATTTCAGGCAGACTTCTTATATAACTTCCGTTCCCATCATAATCAAGAATGATTGAGTTTTTTCCGTACTGCTTCTTTATAAAATCCAATTCTCCTTCTATAACTGATTCCGCCTTATTGATGAGGCATATATTGTCACAAATCATTTCCACCTGTTCCATCCGGTGAGTCGAAAATATGATACTCCGCCCTTCATGTTTCATTTCCAACATAATATCCTTTAATAATTTTGTGTTTACAGGGTCCAAACCGGCAAAGGGTTCATCAAGTATAATCAGTTCAGGTTGATGAATAATTGTGGCTATAAACTGAAGTTTTTGCTGCATTCCTTTGGAAAGCTCCTCTACTTTTTTTGTTTTCCAATCGGACAGAGAAAACCGATCCAACCACATGTATATTTTTTCTTTGGCTTCTCCTCTTTTCAATCCCTTTATTTCAGCAATAAACACAAGCAACTCTTCAACCTTCATTTTGGGATAGAGCCCTCTCTCTTCAGGAAGATAGCCGACTTTTTCTTTTGTTTGTTCATCCATCTTATGATTCAGGATTTCAATGGTTCCTTGATCAGGCATGATGATGTTCATGATCATCCTGATTGTGGTTGTTTTGCCGGCTCCATTTGGTCCTAAAAGCCCATAAATCATACCTTCAGAAATGCTAAAAGACAGATTTTTCACTGCCACAAAATTCCCATATTTCTTAGAAATATTTTCAACTTTAAGTACACTCATTCTCTCAACCTCTTTATTTAATATAAATCTTACTTCACTGCACAAATAAATAAGTAATATACTAAAGAAACACAAATATTTCCAGAGCTATATACAATCATTCGGCTTTTTGATATATTTTGTTCTATTGCCATTTCTTTTAATTAAGGAGTTAAAATGAAAAAAAGGTCGTACGTCTTTATTATACTTTTATTCTTTTTCTTTTTAATCATAGCTACATTTCTATCATTTTTATATTTTTCCTTTGCCAAACCTCCATCAGTCAAAGAAAATTCCTACCTTGAATTGAATCTCTCGGGTAAAATCCAAGAAATAACCCAACCCGACTTCTTGCAATTTTTCATTTCAGGAACAAAAGCTCTTTCCATGCACGATATATGGATGAATTTTCACAAAGCAAAAAAGGACTCTCGAATAAAAGGCATTGTGATCAATCTTGGCTATCTTGTCTGTGACTGGGGCAAAATAAACGAAATCAGAGAATCCATTCTGGATTTCAGAAAATCCGGAAAAAAAGTATACGCTTATATCGGAGAAGCTCTTGATTTTGATAAAGAATATTTCCTGGCAACGGCTTGCGACCAGATTGTTCTGCATCCCCTGGGGTGGCTCGGAATCAACGGTATTGGAGGCAATATTCCTTTCTTTAAAAAAACTCTGGATAAGCTCGGAATTGAAGCAGAATTTGAACATGTGGAAGAATACAAAACAGCATATAATATGTTCACAGAAAAAGGATTCACTCCTGCTCACGAAGAAATGATGAAATCCCTCTATGGAAACATCTATGCGACTTACGTGAATACAATAGCTGAATCCAGAAACAAAGCGGAAACAGAAATCAAATCATTGATAGACCATGGCTTTTTCCAAGGAGAAAAAGCCCTTGAAGCAGGACTTGTGGATAAAGTTCTGTATAAAGACCAATTCGAGGATCTCATTAAGGAAGAATCGGATAAAACATCAAAAATCACGCATGAAAATTACAAAGAAGTTCGGTATTCAGCATCCGGCTTTCACAAAGGGGAACAAATTGCTCTTATTTATGCCATGGGGCCCATCCACTGTGGGGAAAATTCTTACCAGACTATAGGCAGCTCTACTTATTCCACTATAATTAAAAAAGCCAGAAAAGATAAATCTATAAAAGCAATTATTTTAAGAGTCAACAGTCCGGGTGGTTCGGCAATGGCGTCTGATGTCATTTGGAGGCAAATGATCCTGGCAAAAAAGGACAAACCAGTGATTGTTTCTATGTCCGATATGGCCGGCTCAGGAGGATACTGGATATCGATGTGCGCTCATAAAATTGTTGCTCACCCTCAGACTCTCACCGGTTCCATAGGGGTACTTTCAGGAAAATTTAACTTGGAAAAGCTCTACCAAAAAATCGGAGTTACTTCAGAAAAAGTAATTTATGGAAAAAGAGCTGATATTTTCTCTTCCTTCAGAGGATTCACCAATGAAGAAAAAAATCTCATAAAAAATGAAATTCTCTGGATTTACGATAGATTCATAACAAAAGTGGCAGAAAGCCGGAATATGACCAAAGACAACGTCGATAAAATCGGTAAAGGACGGGTCTGGACCGGGGCTCAAGCCAAAAAAATTGGACTCATAGACGAAACCGGAGGTCTTTTAACAGCCATAAAACTGGCTAAACAGCAAGCAGATATCCCTGAGAAGGAAAGCATTCAACTCGTTGTGTGGCCTAAAAAAGTATCTTTTCTTCAAACTCTTTTAGGTAAAGGACAAACGTTATTATCAGGAAAGACAAACTCCAAAATTGAGAAAACAATCCGGGTCTTCAAACTCCTTGAACAAAATAGAATGTGGGCTCTTATGCCATTGGGAATAATTTCACAATAAAATATTCTCAATATCAGAACTCAAAACCTAAACTTCTCGTCAAAATGAGACTCAAGTTTTTTTAATTGTTAGTTAAAGGGGCCCGATACGGAATCGGGCCCTCTATAGACATTTCTCAGGACTATATAGATTAACTTATTTTTAACTCACTTCTCAGCAACAACTTTGTTCAAACGGATTAGAGATCTCCTTTCTCTTAAGGAACCCTAACCTGAAAAAAGACTGAATCTACTTTTTTATTTTCAGCCTTCCCCAGCCGAATTTGTTATCTTTACCGCTCACACCCAGATCTTTTGCCTTTCCATAAAGAATATCCTCTATCTGGTCCAGACTATAGGGAGTTTTTCCATATAACAGGGCAATGGCTCCGGCAACATGAGGGGTTGCTGCTGAGGTCCCATAGAAACTTTTTGTTCCATAAGTCCAGGTTGAAACTCCAGCAGGAGCGCATAACTCAGGCTTAACTTTATTATCTGAGGTTGGGCCTCTTGAACTGTAATCATGGTAGGAATCATTAGACCAGTCAACCGCTCCAACCGCAATGGCAGACTCGGAATCGGCTGGAATGGTCAGACTCCCCAGTGCTTTATCATATTGGATAGGATACACATTGTTTCTGGTGAAGATTTCCAGCTTGCAGTTTTTGGTGGCGCTGTATTTCAAGATGGCAACATGCCAGGTGCATGAAGAAGTGCAATACCAGCCGCCAATATATTCCGTTGGCCACTGGGATCCTGTCTGATTGTTGATTGACTTATCTACATAATAAAGAGAGCCTCCTCCCCACTGGACATAAAGATAAAGGTCATAATCCTGGTTTGAACCACTGTAAGTGCTGCCGTTCCAATTCCCCCAGTCATTCCAGTTCATATAAACATAAATAGGATAGTATGCAGGCTGATTAATATTGATTGTTTCATCCCCACCACTGAAATTATGCCATTTATCACCATCCGTGGTATTATAAATTCCTTCCCAGTGATCTTCTGCTGAATTGCCGGCTGCAGACACCCATTTGGTGGTGCCATTGGCAATTTCCTTGACATCCTCACAAACAGGTCCTGTTCCGTCTCCAGCACCGGCATTATACCAGCCCATTGAATAAGAAACCACATCCACATCTTGACCTTTCAACCAGTCGATGGCGTTGTGATGCTGGGTCAGGGTTGCAAAATTAACCAGCAGAAGATTGGCATCTGGAGCCATATCATGAACAATTTCAGCACATGCGGTACCGTGTTTGCTTGCATAAAGGTTTCCGCTAAAAGTATTGGTGTCCACACTGGAAGGGAGCTCTGTACCCAGCAATGAATTATAATTTTTAAATCCTGCATCCAGCACACAGACCTTCACAGAATCGGTTGAACGGTAAGAATTCATAGAGTGCCATAGATTGGCACCTGTTTTTGACACTCCTTCACTCTTATAAACCAGTGGAATAGGTCTTATGGGAAGCCGCACGTATTTCACCATTTTCAAATCAGCCAATGCCGTTAAAGCAGATACAGGAGAAAGAGTCTGAACCAAGTTCCGGGCTGACGTTTGGACAATTCCTCCTAAACTCTCTACTTTTTGCTCCACAATTCGGACTGCCGATTGAATATTGCTTTCATGATTAGGAGCTGTTTCAAAAACAACCTGAACCAAATCCCCTTCCATATGAATTTCTCTTTTTTGTGCAAACTCCTTGGCTTTTTCTATTCCCTCATAATAATAAGTTTTAAACAAACGATGCACATAGGACTCCATCTTGGGATGGATGTCTTTTTTACCATCAATCGGAGCTAGATTTTGACTGTTTGCTATAGAAGGTGAAATAAAAAACACCAAGGTTACCAAAGCAAGCCCTATGCATATGTCTTTCTTTGATTTAATAATAGTTCTTATCACTTATCCCTCCTTTTATTTTAAAAGCAGAATTTTAGGCCTGCTGTAAAAATCATAGAATCCAAATTAAGATCACTCAGGGTTCCACTAACTTCTGTACTTGTGGCTTGATCCGTTAATTTCCATGAACCTTCCATTGAAGCAATACAATACTTGAAATCAAGATTCAAACCTATATTGGGTGAAAAGAAAACATCAACACCCGCTCCAAAATGGAATCCAATTGAATTATCAACATTTTCTACTATATCAAATCCCAGGCTGTCCCAATTGTTGACAATCTCTTCATTAAGAGTGAAACTGTTTAAAAAATAACCGGCTCCTCCTGAGACATAAGGAACTATTTTTTCTCCCACTGGAAATCGTCCTTGAATGCTCAATTGAATCGGTATAGAGGAAAGACTTCCCTGACTCAATCCTGATACATCCCCTTCAACATCGCTCTGGAACATCATTCCGCTGACTTCGACAGCAACATATTCCATGATGGAAAAAGTAAAACTGGCTCCATAAGTGATTCCTCCGCTGTATTTTGCTTCTGAAAGCATGGCATACCCGCCTTTAATTCCAAAACACATTTTTGGTAGCGATTTTTTATGTCTTGGTGGAGGATATTGAGTTTGCCTTTCCGGTGGGGGGGGTGGAGGCGAAACATTTGTCTTTTCTTCTCTTTTAACCTCAACTGGTTCCTCTACTGGTTCTGATATTCTTTCCTGCTCTGCCCCGATTTCTTCAACAACACTGTTATGTATATAACCTGATAAAACAAATCCATTTTCATCCGGAGGTAAAGAGATGAGATACCAATCTCCTGTTTTTTTCTTCACTTTAAATACAGTTCCTGAAGAAACTTGACCTATAGTCTGGCTTGATAAATTTGCTTTAAGCCTTACATTTGCATTATCCACAGCTACTCTGATTTTTAAAACATCAGCAAAGCCAACGGATGAAAAAACGAGCAGCATAAACACAATAAATATTGGAATTATTTTTTTTACATTCACATTTCCCTCCTTATTTTATTCTATTTTAATGGGATTAACATAAATAAAAAAGCTATCTCATATTCACCCCCTTTTTTGTTTCAATTCTTTCTGGATTCGGAAACTTGTTCATAGAACTTCTTTCATTCTATAAATAAAAGATTTATAATTTCCCACTACTTTTAATTTAAATGCTTATTTTTGAATTTAATTTATATAAAAAAAATATAAATGTCAATATATTTAAAAAATTATTCCATTTTTTCACCCAGGTCTACCAGAAACTTGACGATTCATATTTTTCGTCTGACGTCTTACTTCTTACAATTTTTACTAGTATGCATAAGAGGAGGGGCATATCGTTTTAAACTCACACAAATGACAATTATGCCAATTGGGTTTTGCCCTGAAATCTTGACTTCTTATTCCTTTCTCTGTCTCTCTTATGGATTCCTCAGCTTCTTTCAGGTCCTTGTTTTGTTTTTTACTGTGACCAATAATACCTGATTCTAAAAAATAAAGTTGAGTCTCATGCAATGGTTCGTCCTGGGTTTTCACAAAGGAAAGCGCATACAGATTCATTTGAAGGCTGTTTTTAGCCTTGTCATCAGCTGTCTTTTGGTCTTTAACTTCTGTTGCTTTGTAGTCAATAATAAGGATTCCTTTTTTAGTTTGTTCAATCCTATCCCAACGTCCAGTAAATCTGACATTTCCCTGATACCATTTAAAACTTTGTTCAATATACAAAGGTGAACGGTCTGATTTTTCTTCTTTGCGGTAAAACATACGAAGGGCTTTTTCACCGGAATTTTTTCTCATTTCTTCGTGTTCTCTGCTTAGAAACCCCGCATTAATCCACATATCCCTATACTTACTCAGAAATTCCTCCTCACTGATCTTTTTTCCTTTCATCTTATTCATTAAATAAAAATAGATAGCATTATGGAGCACTCTTCCAAAAACAATATTGTGGCTTGGAGGAACTTGAATTTTCATTTTGTGCTTGAATTTGTATTTCATCGGACAGGTTAAATAATTCTCAACCTGAAAATAACTTAAAGATAAAACAGCTTTGCCTTCTTCAATAGAATAATCCCGGCGGGGGATATTCTCAGCGCTGTATCTCTTGATTTCCTCTGCGTCTGACTTCTGTATGACTTCATCAGGAACCTTAGTAAGATCCAAAGCTTCAAGAATAAAAGGGCTGACTTTTTTCAATCTTTTCAAACCGTAATCCTTTGCCCAGGTAAAATAGAGCAGCTTTTTTGCTCTTGTCATTCCCACATAAAAAAGCCTTCGTTCTTCCTGAAGATAATTTTCTTTCTGAGGAAGTTCTTCCTTCATGATCTCTATAGGGATAGCAATTTTTTCCTTTATGTTTCGTCCAGGGAACCTATCCTTAATAAGACTAACCATAAAGACAACAGAAAATTCCAGTCCTTTTGCTTTGTGGACAGTTAAGACATTCACAGCATCCTGTTCCAGCTCAGCTTCAGCTGAAGCCGGATTATCACCTACCTGCTGGAGAAGTTCAAGATGCTGGGAAAACGAATATATGGAATCATCTTCAACCAGCTCTGAAAAATTTTTTACCTTATCAAAAAATATTCTTATATTCTTGATTTTCACTTCAGCCTCTAAGTCCTGCTCTTCGATAAGACTTTTTAAAAAGCCTGACTTTTCGAGAAAAGCATAAATCACTCTTCCGGCATTCTGAGAAGCAGCAAACTTAATAAAATAAAGGAGATCACTGTATATCTTCCCAATCTTCTCTTTAGATAATGAAGATATCTCTAAGGTGCTTTTCTTTTCATAAATTTCTTTAAACAACTTGTGTAAGGGTATATTCTTTTTTTGGGCATAGTTTGAAACTATGGTTAAATCATAAGGATCGACTTTATAGATTTGAGATAAGGCAAGAAAAAAAAGACTTTGGCTGTCATCAAAATCGGCTAAGGCTCTTATAAAGGAAATAAGAATCTTTACTTCTTCTCTTGAGTATAATCCCCTGCTCCCTGAAAATCTATATGGGATTTCCTTAATATTAAGGGCTTTTAAAAAAGGAATGGCATCCGTATTCCGGCGGACAAGAATGGCACAATCTGAATATTTGAATCCTCTTTGTCCAAGCTCAGCAATGATTTCTGCAATTCTGTCTGCCTCATGAGAGATTGTATCGAACTGAAGCATAAAGATATCTTTTCCAGTCTCTTTTGCTATGGATTTAAGATGTTTTTTTATATCTATTTTATCTGAAAGTTTATACTCAAGGCGATTTGGATTGTTTAGTTTAATCAACTTATAGGCAGAATCAAGGATTGCCTGGGTTGATCGATAATTAGTAGTCAGTACAATGGTCTTCGCATCAGGATAATAATCCATGAAATTCAAGATGTTGCTCAATGAAGCCCCTCTAAAACGAAAAATGCTCTGATCATCATCTCCCACCACTGTAATATTCTCATGTTTTTCTGCTAAAAATTTAAGAAGTTCAAATTGCACATAATTGGTATCCTGAAACTCATCAACTAGGATATATTTGTATTTATCCTGAAGTTTTTGAAGAACAGAAGGTCTTTTTTTCAAAAGGTCAATGACAAGCATCACCTGATCTTCAAAATCAATCTTCCCTTCTTCTCTAAGCATCTGTTGATATATGGAATAAATGTCAGCCATTTCGCGATGTTTTAACGCCACTTCTTCTTCCGCTCCATTAGACGCTTTCACTTCCAGATCTTTTGAATATTCTAAGTACTCTTCCGGCTTAACATCCTCCTGCTTTAATTTCTTTATATTCCCTAAAATCTCCTGAATATATTTTATAGGTGAACTCAAAGGCCGGAAATACTTCATGGGAAACTTAAAAATATGCTTCCTGAAAAAAATAGCCTGTTCAACTTCATCAAGCAATTTAAAATCCGGACTTAAACCCAGTTCCAATCCATAATCCCTTAATATTCTCTCTCCAAAAGAATTAAAGGTGCTGATTTCAACAAAGGAATAACTATAGGGAATCAACACATCGACTCGTTCTTCCATTTCATTCGCCGCTTTTTCAGTGAAAGTAACTGCCAGTATTTCTTCCGGTTGGGCTAATTTTGATGCCACCAGATAGGCAATTCTGTGAGTGATGACTTTTGTTTTTCCTGTACCAGCTCCAGCTATTATAAGAAGAGGATGTTGTTTATGAAAGACAGCTGCTTTCTGAGCAGGATTCAGATCTTTTAATAAATTATGCAGACTTTCCTTGGAAGATAAAATTGCCATTGTACAAATGAAAAGATTTGGAGTTATTTATTATCTTTTTTTATAATGACCACTTCGTCCGATTTCATTAGCCATAGGTTTTTCCGGGCTTTCATTTCAACAGCTTTCGGATTTTTCTCCAGCTCCTCTATCTCAATTTCAAGCTTTGCTTTCTTCTTTTTAAGACTTTCAATTTCACGGGATAGAGTCTTATATCTTTTTCTAGCTTTATAGATTTCAATCAAACCCTTCTCCCCGAAAAAAGTGGTGATGATCAATACAAGAAATATGAAAAACAGACTCCCGATAATGATTTTCTTCTTCAAAGAATTTGATTTTTTATTGTCTTTATTCATTAGGATATCAACTCAAGACCGGCTTTCATAAGATTGTTCAATTCTTTATGAGTACCGGCTTCAGCATAACAGCGTATCAAAGGTTCAGTTCCTGAACTCCGTAAAAGAAACCAATCATCATCTGAAAAATCCAACTTGATTCCTTCAATTTTCTCTGTATTTAGGACTTTTCTCCCCGTTAATATTTTTGGAGGAACCTTTATTATTTTATCAAGTTTCTTTTTTTGTTCAAAGGTCAAAGGAACATTCACTTGACTCCCAACTCTTTTCCCGTAATTATTGAATAAATCCTTAATGAGTTCAGATAAGGTTTTTCCTTTTGAAGCCATCATTTCAGCAACCAAAAGCCCTGCAAATATTCCATCCTTTTCCGGAAGATGATCCTTTATAGCGATACAGGCACTTTCTTCTCCCCCAAAAATGATTTGTTTTCTTAAAAAAAGATCTGCCAGATATTTAAATCCTACACGGGTTTTAAAAAGAGGCAACTCATATTTCCTGGCTATTCGATCCATAAGATGAGTTGTTGCTATTGAACGGGCAACTCCGCCTCTCCATTTTTTATCTGAAACCAGATAATCGAGAAGCAAAGAAATGACTAAATTTTGGATAATAAAATTTCCTTTTTCATCAAGAACTCCAAATCTATCTCCGTCAGCATCTGTTGCAATACCTAAATGACATTTCTTTTCTTTAATCAAATGTTTTAGTTCTTTTAAATTCTCTTCTGCACAGGAAGGGTTAATACCTCCAAAATAGGGATCTATGTAGCCGTGAATTTCTTCAACCTCAATTTGATTTTCCTCCAGAATTTCATCAAGATATTCCCTGCTTGCTCCATAAAGTAAATCCACAGCAATTTTCATGCCTGAATTGCGAATCAGATCAAAATCAACTTTATTCTGAATATAAGATAGATAATCTTTCTGAAGGTCAATTTTTTCGATATATTCAGCCTTCGGGTAATAAGGGCAGAATGAATAAGCTCTTTCCAGTTTTTTAATTTCTTCCTCTATTTTATCTGTCACCTCAGGAAGAGCGGGAGCTCCTTCTGCTGTATTGAATTTTAAACCGTTATACTCCGGAGGATTAAAAGAACCTGTAAAATTAATCCCTCCATGAGCTTTGCGTTTTATCAATTGATATGCCTGCGCTTGAGTAGGAGCATCTCGATCCGATAAATAAACATGAATATCATTATGCGAAAGCACCTTTGAAGATTCATAGGCGAATCGTTCGGATAAAAATCTTGTATCAAAATTTACAATTATCGAAATCTTTTCATCTTTGTATTTTGCTTTTAGATAATTCACTATTGCCTGAACAACAATTCTGACATTCTGAAAGGTAAATTCTTCCCCCATAATAGCCCGCCATCCTGACGTACCGAAACAAATCATTTGGATTTAAATTATCACAAGAACATATGAAAAGCAATACTTATTGGATTTGAAGTTCCGTCAATTTTATGGGATTTCTTCTTATTGATATATTATGACAAGATAATCATTTGACAATAAGGAATATCTTTTTTAACTTTACAATTGTTGAATTGTAAAATATCCAGGTCATTGACTTAATTAACAAGCATCTATGTGTGAATAACATAAAAACCAATTGCCAATGTATCTGGATTTTGGTTGCCATGAATAAACGATCACTTGCCGGAATTTTCCTTATTTCGTCTGCCACACTCTGCCTGGAATTATGCCTGTTAAGATATTTTTCTGTTTCCCAACATTATCACTTCGCTTTCCTGGTTATAAGCATCTCCTTTCTTGGCTATGGAGCCAGTGGATCTTTCCTTTCTTTTCTAAAAAACATTCACTCGCTCGATGAAAACAAATTTCTTTCCTATAATTCATTTCTTTTCTCTATTTCTATTTTTTTCACATTTCTCATATCAAACAGCATCCATTTCGATTTCATTCAGCTTTCTTGGAACCAAAATCAAATATTTCTCATTTTCCTTTATTATATACTCTTCAGTATTCCATTTTTCTTTTCAGGAATGATCATATCATTTGCCATAAGAAAATCTGCCCAGGAAGTGAATAAAATATATTTTTCAGACCTTTTCGGAGCTGGGACCGGTACTTTACTGGTTATAGTGGTATTCTTGATAAAGGGAGACAAAGGATCCATTCTGATCATTTCATTGATGCCACTGCTCGCTTCTCTCTTATTCATCGGCAAAGCTTCTTATTTCTGGAAGTCATTCATTTCCCTTTTTATGATTGCAGAAGTCTTTCTATTTTTATTGGCTCCTTCATGGCTTAGTTTTCGAATTTCTCCATTCAAATCTCTTCAAGTGGCTTTAAAATATCCCGATGCCAAGCATTTCCTCACAGAATGGAATTCCATTTCAAGAATAGATATATTCGAATCTCCAGCTGTGAGATATGCTCCAGGGCTAAGCCTCTTATATCAAGAGAAACTCCCGCCCCAGCTTGGACTCTCCATTGACGGAGGAAGCATCACTGCCATCACAAAATACAGAGATTCGCAACATTCTTCTTTAAGATTTCTGGATTTCCTCCCTGCTTCATTGGCTTATTCCTGTCACCAAAATCCAAACACTCTTATAATCAATCCTAAAGGGGGGTTGGATATATTGTCTGCCCTTTATTTTAAATCCAATAAAATCAAAGTCATCGAACACAATCCTCTCATTGTAAAGCTGCTGAAAAATGAATTCTCCAATTTTTGGGGAAATCTCTATGAAAAACAGAATGTTCAACTGGCGGTTTCTTATCCTCGGGCTGCCATAAAAAAGGAAAAAGAAAAATATGATTTAATCGTCTTTTCTTTGCCAGATGTCTTCGGTGCCTCCTCAGCCACTCAATTCGGATTAGGTGAAAATTATCTGTTCACTGTGGATTCTTTTGAACATATATTACAAATCCTGTCCGATGATGGAATTATCAGCATGACTCTCTTCATGCTCCCCCCTCCCAGAAGTGAAATTAAAATGTTGGCAACCTGGATCGAAGCCATGGAAAAATCGGGCATGAATCCAGTAAATAATCTTGTTTGTATAAGAACCTGGGGAACCATAAGTTTCTTTATAAAGAAAATACCCTTTACAGAAAATGAAAAACAAAAAATCAAAAACTTTTCCGAAAAATGTCTTTTTGACATTGTTTATTATCCCGGAATTAATAAAAACGAAACCAATATTTATAATGAATTTGAGGAACCCATTTATTACAACTTAACTCAAAAGCTTCTCTCTCCTACAAAAAGGAAAAGACTATATGATAATTACCTTTTTCAGATAAATCCTGCCACAGATTTAAAACCTTTTTTTTACAATTTCTTAAAAATAAACAAATTCAAATCCACTTATAAAGCTCTCGGAAACAAATTGTATCCTCTATTAAAGGGAAAATTTCTTGTTTATGTTTTGCTTGTTCAAGCCATTTTTATTTCTATCGTTCTGATTATTCTACCTCTTTTCATAATCCGGAAAAAAAAGCCGGATAAAAAATGTTCTTTATCAAGAATAATGGGCTATTTCGGCATATTAGGCCTTTCCTTTATTTTTGTTGAAATCACCTTCATCCAAAAATTTATTCTATTTCTAGGTCATCCGGTTTACTCTACATCTATTATTGTTTTTTCCTTGCTTTTTTCATCCGGAATTGGAAGTTTTTTTTCGAAAAAAATCTTAGGAAAAAATATCATTAAGAACTTGAAAATGGGCCTTATCTTGTGTGTTTGTTTTATCCTTATTTCTCTTTTTATATTTCCTTTATTATTTGAACATTTCATTGAAC
Source organism: uncultured Eubacteriales bacterium (assembly GCA_964584935.1). Lineage (GTDB taxonomy): Bacteria > Acidobacteriota > Aminicenantia > Aminicenantales > Aminicenantaceae > CAZPBN01. The sequence continues at coordinate 82,500 of CAZPBN010000007.1, forward strand.
TTGATCTATTATTAAAAATAATCATCACTTTTGCTTTGATATTTCCTCTCGGATTTGTGATGGGATTCCCATTTCCTACCGGAATACGAATCCTGGAACTTCAGAATAAAGATTATATCCCCTGGGCATGGGCTATCAATGCTTTTTCCACTGTGATAAACTCAATCACCGCCCTTCTATTTGCATTCTGGATAGGATATGATTTTGTCCTGATTCTGGCAGGATCCGGATATCTGCTTTCTATCTTTTTGCTAAATTTTAACCGAAAAAATAAGAACGTTTTTTTAAACTGGAAGACAGCTTCATGACACCTGGAAAAAAAACATCAAAACCATCTTAGAGATGAGAACAGTCCTTATCTTCTTCAGCATGCGGATAATCCTGTTGCTTGGTATCCTTGGTCCGAAGAAGCGTTCCAAAAGGCCATAAAAGAAAACAAACCCATTTTTCTTTCCATTGGTTATTCCACTTGTCAGTGGTGCTATGTCATGGCACATGAATCTTTTAATGACAAGCAAGTCGCACGACTCATGAACGATGTGTTTGTGTCCGTTAAAGTCGAGATGGAAAAGCAGGGATACCGGTTTATTCTGCGGATTACACTTTCTTAATCTGGGGTTTACTGGAGCTTTATGAGGCAACCTTTGAGGTCCGCTACTTACAGACAGTCCTTAAATTGAATCAGATTTTGATTGATCGTTTCTGGGATGACGAATAGGGAGGCTTCTTTACTTCACCGGATGACGGTAAAAATCTTTTCCTTCGCAAAAAGGAGATATATGATGGGGCGGTTCCATCTGCTAATTCAGTTGCAATGCTCAATCTTCTTCGGCTCGGCCGTATGACAGCCAACCCATCTTTGGAAGAAAAAGCATCCCAACTTGGCAAAGCATTCTCCAGGGAAATAGAAAAATCTCCGTTTGCTTATCCCCAGCTCATGTGCGCTTTAAACTTTGCTATCGGCCCTTCTTCTGAAATTGTCATTGCAGGCAAAAAGGAAGCAAAAGATACAAAAAATTTGCTTCAGGTGCTTCAAACTCAATTCATTCCCAACAAAATAGTCCTTTTGAATCCAATCAACGAGGGCTCACCGCATATACACCGGTTGGCAGAGTTTACCCGGAAGCAGGTGTGTGTTAATGACAAAGCAACTGCTTATGTTTGCAGGAATTATAAATGTCAGTTTCCTACAAACCATCCATCGGAAATGCTGGAACTGATCAAAAGTGGAAATTAATAATAGGCTCAATACTCTTACTAAAGCCTATTCACTTTCTCTTTTTTTCTGAATTTCACCAACCATAGGAACAAACCGGACTCCTGATATATGCTTTACCTTCGGTTTACCGTTCTTTTTTGTGATGAGAGTCAATGTCTGAAAATAAAGAGTACTACCCAGAGGAATCACAAGCTGCCCTCCTTCTTTAAGCTGCTTCAGTAAAGGAGGAGGAACATGGTTTGCCGCACATGTGACAATGATGGCATCAAAAGGAGCATACTTTTCCCATCCAAAATAACCATCACCACATTTAACTTTGACATTATTATATTCCAATTTTTTCAGAATTTCTGATGCTTGCCGGGCTAATTTCTTGCGAATTTCAATGGAATAGACATCCTTGGCTATACAAGATAAAACAGCAGCCTGATATCCTGATCCTGTTCCGATTTCAAGAACCCGGTCTCCTTTTTCTAAGGAAAGGTGCTTGGTCATTAAAGCGACAATATAAGGTTGAGAGATTGTCTGCCCTTCATCGATTGGCAAAGGATTGTCATTATATGCTTGTTTTCTGTATCTTGATGGAACAAAAAGATGTCTGGGAACTTTACTCATGGCATCAAGTACTTTTTTATCCGTGATATCTCGAGCCTTCAGTTGCCTTTGAACCATATTCTTTCTTTGGCTCGAAAAGTCTTTTTTATCCTTTCCAAATAAAAATAATAATATAATCAAACTCAGTGCTATAAAAATGATTTTTCTTAAGAAAATATCCCTAAACGTCATGACGTTATTATTATACCATTAATTTTTGAAAGTGAGAATAAATTTTGTCAAATTTCGTTAATTTTATGACTGTGTCCATAGGTGATAATGCATGCCCTTTTGAGGTGAGAAATAGTCATGAAAATTCACCCCTTAAATCATCCTCTTAAGTGATTGACAGTTTCGAACTTCTTTGAAAAGATGAGGTCATCTTTTAAATGGTTGAGATTTAAGATTTTAGGAATGAAAGCGTGAATTAAAATAAGAAAATTCATTTAAAATGAAAAAAAACAAAATAGAGCATACTGCTATATATCCGGGATCATTCGATCCCATTACAAACGGACATGTTGATATCATACAAAGAGGATTAAAAATATTCAACTATGTCACGATTGCTGTTTTGAAAAATCCAAAAAAGAAACCTTTATTTTCAGCAAATGAACGAGTCAATATCATCAAACAAATTTTTTCTGATGAAAAAAATGTAGAAGTCCAGGTTTTCCACGGCCTCCTGGTTGACTTTGCTAAAAAGAAGAATGCAAAGATTCTCATAAGGGGACTTAGAGCCATTTCTGACTTTGAATATGAATTCCAAATGGCCCTGATGAATAGAAATCTCAATACTGAAATTGAAACATTTTTTATGATGCCGAGTGTTGATTATTCATACTTGAGTTCCAAACTTGTTAAAGAAATTTTTTTCCTCGGAGGAAGCATTAAAAATCTTGTTCCAAATGAAGTCAAGAATAAACTCAAACAAAAAATAAACACCAATCCTCAAAATATGAATTTTGAAAAAGGAGAACTATGTTAGGATCAAAAAACATTGTCGGATTGGATATAGGCTCTTATGCTATTAAAGCAGTAGAACTTAACCAGAAAAAGAAAGATAAGAACAAAGTCTATGAAGTTAAGAAAATAGGATACCAGCTTCTTCCCAACGATGCGATCGTGGAAGGAACGATTATCGATACCCGGGCTGTTATCGAAGGCTTAAAGTTAGTTTTTAATAAAAACAAAATATCAAATAAAAATGTTGTTATTTCAATATCAGGGAATTCAGTAATCATAAAAAAAATATCTCTCCCTCAAATGGAACAGCAAGAACTGGATGAATCCATCATATGGGAAGCAAAACACAATATTCCCTATCCTTACGAAGAAACAAATGTGGATTATACGGTTTTAAATCCTCAACCAGGATCGGGCAACACAAATCTAGATATTCTTCTGGTGGCAGCAAAAAAAGATAAGATAACAAATTACACAAATGTGGTTTCTCAAGCTAATAAAAATTTAAAAGCGATAGAAGTCGATGTGTTTGCTCTGCAAAATTCTATGGAAATCAATTATCCAGAAACTCTCAAAGATAATACCGTTGTGATTATCAATCTAGGAGCGAACACCACAAATGTTGTCATCATCGAAAAGAAAATTCCTCAACTTTTTCGAGATTTGTCCGTGGGTGGTCTCTTTTTCACAGAAAATATGAGAAAAGAGCTAAATATAAGTTTTGAAAACGCAGAAAAAGCTTTAAGAGGCATTCCAGTTGAAGATATCCCAAATGAAAGAATAGAACCTATTCTTAGATCAAATATAGAAAACCTCATTGTGGAAATTGAAAAAACGTTTTCATTTTATTTCGCCGGCAAAGAGACAGAAAAGACAATTGATCATATTATATTGAGCGGAGGATTGGCAAGTTTAAACAACCTTCGTGATCGCATTGAAGAAAAATTTAATATAAAGACAGAAATTTTAAATCCCTTTTTAAAAATTTACTTTGATAAATCAAAATTAAACAAAGCCTTTTCCCAAGAAATGGCTTCATCATTTGGTGTGGCAACGGGATTGGCAACCAGAGAAACAGGAAGTTAAATTATGATAAAAATAAATTTATTGTCTCCTGAAAAAAAGAAGATAAAAAGGGTTAAAGCTGCTCCTGCAAAAGAATCCAAAAAGAAAAAAGAGATTCCCCCGTCCAGGCTTATTATTTTATTATTTATTGTTGTTGTAGGAACTCTTTATTATCTTCAAAACAATGCAATTAAAAAAGAACAAGATCTCTTGCATTATGCCAATAACGAAAAACAAAAACTTCGGGATGTCTCTTCCAAGCTAGAAAAAACAAGACAATTGAAAGAGTCCATTGATAGGAAAATAAATCTTATAAAACAGTTGCAGTCTGAACAATCGGTTGCAGTCAATATAATGGATGAACTCAGTGCCAATATTCCTGAATGGGTGTGGTTACATTCTGCAAACTATGAAAATAATTCCATCCAGCTGAAAGGAAAATCACTTTCAATGAATTTAACAGCCGACTATATTTATAATCTTGAACAGTGTGATTATTTTAAAAATGTTAAGCTTCATACCGCAAATGAACGGACACAAAGATCCAAAAAATATATAGATTTCTCTCTCTCCGCCCAATACACAACACCTCAACCTGAAAGCGAAACCACTCCTGATGAAAAAAATGTAGAGAAAGGAGAAGCTAAATGAAAAATTTGCCCTGGTACGGTTATTTAATTATAGCGGCTATTCTTTTAGGAATTCTCTATCTCGCTTACTTTAAACCTAAAAATCAACAATTGCAATCTCTAAGGAATCAAAGGATGCGAGTGGAAGCAGAAGTAGCGGATTTGCGGAGAAAAAAGAAAAAACTGGATCAAATCGAAGCTGAAATCGAAAATCTCAATTTAGTATTCGCCAAGCTGGAAACCAAAATACCCAATAAGAGAGAATTAAGTAATATTTTAAATAAAATGCAGGAACTTGCTTATGATTCCCGTCTTAATATCATAGGTTTCACCCCGAAAGGAGAAACCAAGAAGGAATTTTTCCTTGAATGGCCCATCGAATTAAAGATTATTGGAAGTTACCATAATCTCGCCATTTTCTTCGATAAAATCAGCCGTTTTGAACGCCTATTTAAAATTGAAAATTTTTCCATTAATGCCCTTCAAAATCAATCAGATACAGCCACAATTTCCTCATCAATGATTGCAAAAACTTATATATCCCTTGAAGGAAGCGAAGAACAACAATGAAAAAAAATATTTTTACTCTATTATTTTTAATTATCTTTGTGGTGGCGGGAATCCAATTGCTCTCTTTTCAAGAAGAACAAAAAAAAGAGGAATCAAAAGAAGAACTTGCTGATATCACTCAAAAAACAAAACCCCCTTATTCCCGGAAAGGAAGAAGAGATCCTTTTAGAGATTTGCTGGGAGGAAAAGAAGTTGAAAAAAAAACCGAAACCGGAAAACCGCTCCTGTATATTGACGATGTTAAAATATCAGGTATGATGAAATCTGAGGGGAAAATAAAAGCCATTATCACAGGTCCAGAAAATTTCCCTATTACGATTTCAAAAGGGTATGAATTTGCAGACGGATTTGTTTCGTCTATAGATAAAACTCAAATCACATTCCGAAAAACGAAAGAAAGGGGCATTAAACTCTATAAGCCCAAAGATATTGTTAAAAAATTCAACCCGTAGGAGCAAAAAATGAACGTAAAAAAATATTTTCTTATAATAATATTATTCTGTTTATGCCTCTTCTCTCCACTTTTAGGACAAAACAACTTTAAAAATATACCAATCGTAGAGAAAATATCGGTTTTTTCGGAAACATTGAGCACAAAAATCATATTAAATACAAATTCGCTTTTGCCTGTGACAAAAATTTATTATTCCCAGGCTCAACCATCGACAATTGTCTTGCAATTAGGGGAAGTGGAGCTAAACCAGGAACTCCCCTTAACTCCAAAAAAGGCACCTCTTATCGAAAGCATTGATTCTGAAGATGAAGACACCTCTCTGAATATGCTCATCCATTTAACTAAACGGGTTCCCTTTCATATAACCTCTGAAGAAAAACAATTAACAGTGGAACTCAACAAGGCTTTATCTCTTGAAGGAGAAGAATACTTGCTTTCTTCCGAAGCAACTGAAGCCCTTGAAAAAAATAAAAAAGCCAATATCTTGGAAAAAGTCGAAATCTACGAAGAAACAGATAGAATAAATATTAAGGCAAAACTCAATGGTGAACCCATAACAAACATTTTCTCACTGGACAATCCTTTGAGGCTTATTATAGATCTTTTGAATACCTCCTATTCGAGCCCAACAAATATTTATCCTGTAAACAGTATGGGATTAGAGAAAATAAGAACTGCTCAATTTAAAACAACGGATCCTTTCCCTATAGCAAGAATGGTTTTTGACTTGAATCAACCAAAATATTATAAACTGGCCTCTGATCAAAAAGAGCTAACTGTATCTTTTTACAAAACCAAATCTTCCCAAACAATACTTCCTGTTACTGTTCCAAGTCAATCGGCTTCTCCTCCTAAAGAAGACACCACCCCATCTGCTGAGAAACAAAAATCTCAGCCAGAATCCACTTCTCAAGACTCTGATTTAAGTCCACCTGAAAAGGAAAAGCCAACTCCTACACCTTCTGCAAGAAAGAGTTCCGAACCCGATATTTCCGAAACAAAGGAGGTTTCCACAGAAAAAACAACCACAAACAATGTACTATCCGCCAAAGACACCGAATCAAATCAGACTAATCAGAAGAAAGAAGAAGAAACAACTCCCAGCCAAGAAAAACAAGAAAAAACTCAAACAGGGAAACAAAGATTCCAATCTATTACAATAGCAGATACAGAAGAAGAATACACAGGCCATCCAATCGATCTCATCTTCAAGGATGCAGACTTGAGAGATGTGATTTTTTCCATAGCCGAAGAAGTCGGATTAAATACAGTTTTTGATCCAGGAGTGAGAGGAACAGTCACCTGTAACTGGAAAAATGTTCCCTGGGATCAGGCACTGGATTTAATTCTCAAACAGAATAAAATGGGAAAAACAATAGTGGGTAATGTGCTGCGGATTGCTCCTATTTCAACCCTGACTACTGAACAAGAAGAACAAAGAAGACTAAGAGAAAGCCAGGAATTATCTGGTCCTTTGATTCACAAAACATTTGAACTATCCTATGCTCGAGCTCCAGATGTCCAAGCCCTACTTCAAAATAAAATTTCTTCAAGAGGAAAATTAATAATCGATACCAGAACAAATACTTTAATCATTTCTGATGTCAAAGAAAGAATGGAAGTCATCGAAGATTTGATTTCCATTCTTGACAAATCGACTCCTCAGGTTTCCATACAAGCAAGAATTGTTGAAGCGAACTCTAATTTTGTCCGCAACCTTGGTATTCAATGGGGAATCCAGGGAATCGTTGATCCGTTTTACGGAAACCAAACCTCTCTCCAATTCCCCAATAACATGCTGCTCGACGGCTCCTTAATACCAGAAGGAATCACAACTAAAGGAATAGGCGGACCGCTAGAAGGATATGCTATCAACCTTCCAGCTCCATCCTTCACCACTGCTCTCGGCCTGTCTTTCGGAAATGTTCTTGATACTTTCCGTCTCGATGTTGCTTTAACTGCTCTTGAAACATCCGGAAAAGGGAAGATCATTTCCTGCCCTTCTATAACCACTCAAAATAATTCCCAGGCTGAAATTATTCAAGGCAGGCAGATCCCTGTTCAAACCGTACAAAATTTTACAGTTACGACAAGATATCAAAATGCTGCTCTGGAACTTTCTGTGACTCCGCAAATCACTGCTGAAGGAACAATTATAATGGAACTCGAAATTAGAAACAATGCTGCGGACTTTGCAAATCTTGTCAATGGAATTCCTCCTATCACAACCCAGAGTGCCAATACAACCGTTATGGTTGAAGATGGAGGAACCACCGTGATCGGTGGAATATACAGGACAGAAGATTCAATAACCCGAGAAAAGGTTCCTTTTCTACATAAAATACCTATATTAGGAAAATTATTTCAATCGTTTTCCCGATTGAAACAAAATAGAGAACTACTCATCTTTATCACTCCAAGGATAATAAAAAGATAGGAAAAAAAATGAAGTATTTAAAAAATATTTTAAAATGTCTCGCTTTTATCCCGTTATTTATTTTTCTTTCTTGTAATCCACTGGTTAACGAATCCCAATCGAACAGCTTGCTTATTGTATCAAATCTTCTGGGCACAGATTTAGAAGGAAATGATGTGAATTATCTTCAATCCGATGTTGTCAAAGTGGATGAAGATACAGGTCAAGAATATGTAACCGCTGATTCCGCCACAGTGACCTTTGAAGCAAAACTAATGAATCCTGATCCTACGACTCAAACCTCCCAGTACAATGATATCATTGTTAACCGTTACATCGTTTCCTATTCACGGACTGATGGAAACAATACTCCTGGAGTTGATGTTCCCTATCCATTCGAAGGTTCTTTAAGCACCTATGTTGAAATTGGAACAAGTATAAGTGTCTCATTTACTGTGGTAAGGGAAGTGGCAAAACTGGAATCTCCCCTTCTGGATCTCAAGGATGGAAGAGGCAATGGAGTTTTACAAGTAACCGCAACCATTGATTTTTACGGACATGACCTTTCAAATAATACAGTAAAAGCTACGGGATATTTGAACATATTCTTTGCTAATTATATAGATGAATAAGAAGGAAAAAAAAATGAAAGTAAAAAAGTGTTTATTAACTTTTTTGGTATTACCTCTAATCCTGATTTTTTCTTTAACCTACTGCAGGAATGCAGTTGAAGAACCTCTTCCAACTGGCCCTTCAACTTTTTCGACAGTACTGAAATTATCCACAAGCCCAAATGTTATATTTGCCGGTGATCAAAGGGAGACAACAACATTAACAGCAACTCTAAAAAAATACACAGGAATTCCGATTATAGGCGAAACACTTATATTTGAAGTCCGAGATGCATCCGGAGCCAAAGCCTATGTCGGATTCTTTGAAGATAATCAATCAATACTGTCAAAAACGACCGACCAGAATGGAAAGGTGACAGCAGAATACTTCGGCCCTCTCGCTGGTGAAATTCTTGGTGATTCTTTCGTATATATATATGCATTCGTCGCTGGGGATGGAAAAGATATAATCTATGAAACAACTCCCGTTTATATAATACAGGATGTACAGGAAGTTACCTTGAGTCTATCCGCTGATCCTAATGTTTTATTGGTCACAAACGTAAGGCCTAAATCCCATGTAACCGCTATGTTCACAAAAATCGACGGAACTCCTATTATAGGAAGAAAAATATTCTTTACAATATTAAAAGGTCCTGGAGAATTTAAAGGTCATAAAACAAAGACTTATATGCTCACTGATTCCATGGGAATTGCTACTGTAACTTATATAGGGCCGACAAATGACGAACTCCCATATGACCGGTTTGTGGAAATCAGAGCTCAACCTCAAACAGCAACTCCTTATTACATTCATGAAGAAGTAAAAATCCGGCTTAACAAAAACTAAACGATGAGGTTAATGATAGAATCGAATTGATTTCTTGGATTTAATCAGGTAATAATTACTGTTCAACACTTCATCCAAATCTTTTTTACTCTTTGATTTTAAAATCACCTGAATTCTGTTTATTCCTTTCATTCTAGAAACTGGTGCTAAAGCCGGACCAAAAAAATCAATTTTATCTTCGGATATTTTCCTAAGCCGCGACAGGAATTTCCTTGAGTTTTGAGCTAAACTTCTTAAATCTTTTCCAAAAAACAGAATCTCAGCCAAAGAATAAAAGGGAGGATAATTCATAACCTTCCGGAGCCCAATTTCACGATAAAAAAAAGAATCATAATCATTTCTGACTGCCTCATATATACTAAAGTGATCGGGAAAAGATGTCTGCACCACAGCTTCTCCTTTTCCTGGTTGAAGAAAACGGAGCATTTTATGCAAAGTCTGATAAGTTATCTGGCTGGCTCTAAAATCAGGCAAACTCAGAATGGTTTCAGGATACAGAATAGCAACCAGCGATGCTTTAGGCAGATCAATTCTATGAGCAAGAAAACGAGTTCCACATAAAATATCTATTCTTCCTTTTTTAAATTCATTTATAATTGTATCCTTTTCTTTGATGCTTTTCATTTTATCAGAAGCAAAAAATGATATTCGTTTATGAGGAAAAAGATTATTCAATTCCTCTTCAATCCTTTCTATTCCCACTCCTCTTTTTTTTAACATCTTACCTTTGCATTTCTGACAGGTATCTGTAAAAGGAACAGAATAATTGCAATAATGACAAATCAATTTATTTTCTTCTTTATGATAAATCAAAGCCTTATCACATCTCTGACAACGGGGAATGAAATGACATTTTGAGCAATAAACATACGATGAATACCCCCTTTGATTGGAAAAAACAATAACAGGCTCTCTCTTACTAAGTCTGTTTTCGATCTTTTGCTTAAGTTTATTGGAAATCAATTCATTTTCCTTTCTACTATCCACTATTTCCACAGTGTCACCTTTTTTCGGCTCCTCAAGACGCAATAAAAAGCCTTTTTTCTTAGCCCTGTAAAATGATTCAATTGAAGGAGATTCAGAACCATAGAGGACAACCGCTTTTTCCTGTTTTGCTCTCAACCGGGCACCTACTATGGTATCGTAAGTGGGGCTTTCTTTTTGATAGAATGATTCATCCTGTTCTTCATCCACTATGATAAGCCCAATATGATCAAGGGGAGAGAAAAGCGCGGACCGAGGGCCCACAACCACATCAACTTCTCCTTTCTTTATCTTCCTCCATTCAAGCTCTCTTTGGCGTTCTGTAAGCCGGCTGTGAAGAAGCGCCGCTTTTCTTCCCAGTTTCGTTTCAAATTTCTCCATAATTGCGCCAGTAAAAATAATTTCTGGAGTAAGATACAAAACCTTTTTATTCAATGCCAGTACAGTCTTTATTAAATAAAAATAAAAGGATTCTCTTTTCTGTGGAGGACCGTAAAGTAAAAATTGGGAATATGTATTCTTATCAATTTGAGATTCAACTTTAGCCGCTTTCTTATAATTGTTATTATCCACAGAAAAATCGATCTCCAGTTGTTTTTGATCCGGAAAAACATTCCCCTCCTGTTTTTTCCTCTTCGTTTTTTTAATATCTTCACTAACATATAACAATCCTTTCTTTTCCAGGCGGGATATAAGACCCGATACATCATCCATTCCCATCTTTCTTTTCAAAAAAAGAGACGAATACGATTTGTTTCTAAGAAACTTCAATAATTTTTTTTCTTTTTCCGGTAAATTATCATCATTGATTTTCTTTTTGCCTTTTTCAGAAATCATTACAGTTGTTTTACTCTTTACAATAAGAGAAGGCGGTAGTGAAGCCATAAGAATACTCCCCCACGAAGAATAATAATATGAACTTAATTTTCTTGTGAATTTTAGAAAAGAAGGAGAAAAGACAGGAACATCGTCTAACACTTCTTTAATCTCTTTAAGCTTGAAATTTTCGGTGGGCAGTTTCTTCTTCAGATTGATAATAATTCCTGTTAATAATCTCTGTTTGAACGGAGCAAGAATTCTTGAGCCAACTTTTGCTTTTTCTTGATGGATTTCTGGAACAATATACAAAAAAGTCTTATTAAGAGGGATAGAAAAAACAATTTCTGCGTAAAGGTTCATTTTTTGCCCAGAAGAACCATCACTTTTTTCATGTCCTCCCAGACCATTTTTTTGATTTGTTTGTTCCCGGGATTTCTCACGAGATAGGAAGGATGAAAAGTAGGCATCACCTTAATATTCCCAAAATCATAGAACTCCCCTCTCAATGAGGTCATTCCCTTTGTGCTTCTGATAAAAAAATCGGATGCCACTTTACCCAGTGTTACAATAACCTTCGGATTTATCATATCTATTTGTTTCAAAAGATAACCTTTACACTTATCAATTTCCTCACTATAAGGATTTCTATTATGAGGGGGCCTGCACTTAATGATATTTGTTATATATATATCTTTTCTTTCAAAAGTCATCGCATTGATAATCCTTGTGAGAAGCTGTCCTGCCTTCCCCACAAAAGGCTTCCCCTGAATATCTTCATCTCCCCCTGGAGCTTCTCCAACGAACATCAGATTAGTATCGATATTGCCTTCTCCTGGAACCGCATTCTTTCTTGTTCGGGCTAAAGCACATCTCTGGCAATTTAATATTCTGTTCTTTAGTTCTGAATAATCAGCAGATTTGGAAGAAGACATTTTTGAAATAAAATCAATCCCTAACTGATTAAAGAATTCAACTGTTTTTTCCAGCTCTCTAATGACCTTTAAATTGTTATCTTCCAATTAATTTCCCGATCCTATCCATGATGATCCGGCTGATCTCAATTTTACTCTTTTTGCCGGTTTTTTTGGATTCTCCATCAGGAGTGACAATGAACACATCATTGTCATCTGAGGAAAATCCTGTCCCTTTTTTTGAGATATCGTTAGCAACAATGAAATCAAGATTCTTCATTCTGGCTTTCTTTTTAGCATTCTCCAAGATATGTTCTGTCTCTGCAGCAAAACCAACCACGATCTTTTTTCCCTTTTTTTTGCCTAATTCAGCCAATATATCTTTATTCCGAATGATCTTAATCTCACCGGGAATATCCTGTTTTTTTATTTTTCGTGATTCCGTTTTGGTAAAACGGAAATCAGATACAGCAGCTGCCATTATGATAATATCCATATCATCATAACGACTGGAAATTTCTTTATCCAATTCATCAGCTGTTTCAATAAAACTGACTTTAACTCCCGGCGGAGGGGGGATATTTGTTGGTCCGGATACAAGAACCACTTCTGCTCCACGCTCTATAGCTTCTTGGGCAAGCATATAGCCCATTTTCCCGGAAGAAGGATTGCTCAGGAAGCGGACAGAATCCATATATTCTCTAGTGGGTCCTGCCGTCACCAATATTCTTTTTCCTTTCAATTCTTTGCCTCTTTCTATTAATTTGATTGCTTCCTTGACAATTGTTTCTGAATCAGCCAGTCTGCCCCATCCTTCCTCCTTGCAGGCAAGATATCCTTTTTCCGGTTTGATGAAATAAACACCAAGGGATTCAAGTTTTCTTATATTCAATTGAGTTTGCTGATGAAAATACATTTTTTCATTCATAGCAGGAGCAATGAGCACAGGGCTCCTCACAGCCATATAGAATGTAGATAAAAAGTCATCTGCAATTCCATTGGCAAACTTTCCTATAATATTCGCTGTTGCTGGAGCCACAACAAATAAGGAGGTTTCTTTTGCTAAATCGATATGACTGATTGTCTTTTCTTCCTTACCGGTAAACAAATCAACCATAACATTGTTTTTAGAAACAGCGCTAAATAAAAGTGGACAAATGAGCTTGGTTGCGTTTTTTGTCATAATAACTTGAACCGAATATCCGGATTTCTGAAAGTTTCGTATGATATTGCATGACTTATAAATACTAATCGATGAACTGACTCCAAGTGATATTTTTTTCATTTTATTTATCTATCCTTAGAAAAACTTCTCAAAATGGGAAGAATCTTTTTTTTGCTTAATTCTAAAGAGCATCTGGAAGATATGATAATCGCTTTCAATTCTTCAACCGCATCTTCAAGCTTGTCATTGATGATTATATAATCAAATTCATAGTAATGTCTTACTTCCTTCCGGGCCACTTCAAGCCTTTTTTCAACGGATTCTGCTTTTTCAATTCCCCTATTCAATAGGCGTTTTTTCAGCACTCGAAAAGAAGGAGGTAATACAAATACAAACAGTCCTTTTCTCAGCTTTTCTTTGATTTGTTCCGCTCCCTGGATATCAATATCAAGTAAGAGATCAGACCTGATTCCCTTTCTTTCGATTTCCCTCTTGGATGTTCCGTAGTAATTTCCATGAACAACAGCCCATTCGGCAAATTTATCTCCCTGGATCATTGTTTCGAATTCATCTCTGGTAACAAAATAATAATCTTTTCCCTCTGTTTCGGCATCTCTTTTTTTCCTGGTGGTGTGGGATACAGAAAAATTTATATTTTTTAAATTTCCCAAAATTTTCCAAACAAGTGTGGATTTCCCACAGCCGGAAGGTCCTGTTATCACAAACAACATATCTTTAGTTTACTTATTTTTTAAAACAGTTCAATCTCAAGACTCAACTGAATTAAAATATATTTATAATCTGAATAAAAAATTTTTTTCGGTTATTATAAAAAATCCCTCTCATAAATGACTCTTTGACCACAAAACAATCTCAAGCCGGATATCATAATAAAAGTTGACCCCTAAATGAATATCCTATTCCACATTCTGCACTTGTTGGCGAAAACTCTCAATCTCTCCTTTTATGAATAAAATTTCCTTGATTATTTCCATATCCTGGGATTTTGAATTAATTGTGTTTGCTTCCCTGTAAAGCTCCTGGGCAATAAAATCCATTTTCTTTCCCAAAGGTTCTGTGTATTCCTGAGACAGAACTTCAGAAGAAAGTTTCAAATGAGATTTTAACCGTGCCACTTCTTCGGACAAATCATACTTCTGGGCATAAAAAGCAATTTCTTCCATCATTTTTTCATTAGATACAGGGGTTTCCCTGCTTAATTCCTTCATCCGTTCTCTTAATTTTTCTTTGATCAATAGGGGCTGCTTTTTAATAAGTTTCTCAATTCTAGCTAGCCCTTTTTTCATATTCAGAATAAGCTTTTTGATCTCTTTTTCGATTTCTTTGCCTTCTTTTCTTCGTTCTTTCACAAGAAGGTCAAGAACTTCCTTGAAACTTTTTTCCAGGAAAATATTTTCTTCATCTGAAAGTTTTCTCCTCTTTATATCTACGGCAGAAGGAATATTAAAAATGTTACCCAATGTTAATTCTGTATTCATCTTCAATCCCGAAGAAATTCTTTGTGCAGATAATAAAATATCCTTCAATAAATTCTCATTAACGGCAACTTTCCATTCTGATTCTTTTAAAAATTCTAACTCAAAATTAACTTCAACTCTACCTCTGTTGAGTTTTTTCTGGCAGATCGCTTTCAGTTTATTTTCTAATATTCCGATTTGAGGCCCCCTGTAAACCATATCAAAATATCGGTTATTCAATGATTTGATGCTTATCTCAGCAGATAGATTCTTTGAATGAAAACACTTTTCTGCGTAACCGGACATACTAAAAATCAAAGCTCTTCCTCCTCAATGACGGGAATCTGCAAATCATATAACTTTCTATAAATTCCATTTTTCCTGTACAAATTCTGGTGTGTCCCCTCTTCCACTATCTTCCCTTTATCCACCACCATGATTTTATTGACTCTTCTTATGGTTGAAAGACGATGAGCAATCACAATGGTTGTCCTATTTTTCATTAAATTGGACAGGGCTTTTTGGACAAATTTTTCCGATTCAGAATCGAGGGCTGAAGTGGCTTCATCCAGTATGAGAATAGGAGGATTCTTGAGCATTGCTCTGGCTATGGCTAATCGTTGTCGCTGCCCACTTGAAAGCATCCCTCCTTTTTCCCCAATAATGGTATCGTACTTCTGAGGAAGTTTCATAATAAAATCATGGGCTTCAGCCGCTTTCGCTGCTTTTTTAATTCTTTCCTCACTAACATTCTCAATTCCATAGGCAATATTATTCCTTACCGTATCATTGAAAAGAATCAATTCTTGAGTAACCAGTCCTATTTGAGATCGGAGAGAATTCAAGGTGACTTCACTTATATCATATCCATCGATATAAATTTTACCTGAGTTGATTTCATAAAACCGAGAAATAAGATTGATAATGGTTGTCTTCCCTGCCCCACTGAGACCAATAAGGGCGACTGTTTGAGCCGGCTTCACTTTGAAACTCACATTATGAAGCACAGGCTTTTCATGATTATAACTGAAGGAAACTTTATCAAACATAACTTCTCCCTTGACTTCAGGAAGCTCAACGGCATCGGGTGATTCTTTGATTTGTGTCTTTTCTTCAAATATCTCCCTAATCCGTATATAACCTGCCACTCCCTGCTGGATAACATTATTTGCCCGGCTCAATCTCTTGATCGGTGTGTACATCATAAAAATGGCAACCATAAAGGAACCGAAATCACCAGCACTCAAATAGCCTCCGGCAATCCGTTGTGTTCCCACAAAAAGAATAAATGCTCCTAACACACCGCCCATGAATTCCATAAAAGGAGAAGAAAGGCTTCCGATCCATGCTAATTTAATAGAGGTTTTAAAATAATTGTAAGTGGCTTGAATAAATTTGCCGATTTCGAATTTTTCCATTGTAAACGATTTCACAATCTTATTCCCAGTAATAGATTCATGAAGCAAATTAAAGATATTTGCCATTCTTTTCTGATTAAGCAAGCCCTTTCTTCTCAACTGAACACTGAACGCTGCTAAAGGAACTACTGCCAGAGGAGCCACCACAAATGAGGCTAATGCCAGATGCCAATCCTTAATAAACATCCCCACTAAAAGGACCAAAATAATAAGGGCTTCCCTTATAACATCCCCCATACTTCCAGAAACAGCTTCCCGGACTTTATCGATATCATTGGTCAATCGAGACATCAATTCGCCGGTAGACGTGCGATCGAAAAATCGAGTGGATTGACTCAAAAGGTTGGTATACAAATTGTCTCTTAAATCTTTCACCACTTTATGCCCTATGGACTTCATGAAAAAGGTGGAAAGAAAAGTGAAAAACCCCTTACCAAAAATAACCACAACAAGGACCAAAGGGATAAATTTGACTATCTGGTTTTCACTGATATTAAAGAGGTTAAACACATAATCCATTAAACGCGTTTTTTCAGGAGGAGCCCCTGAAGAAACATTCCACATTTTATCTATAATCGGCTGAATGAGGTCAACGAAAACATAAGTGAAAAATGCCACAAAAATTGAAAAAACAAAGGACAAAATAAGTCTTTTCTTTTCACTAAGGGTTAATTTTAAAAGTATGATTATGTCTTTCATTTGGGTTAGGGAACGGAGATCATTTTCAAACCAATTTCATAAGCGTTCATAGCGGAGCCAAGGACTAAATTATCAGCGGTCATCCAGATCCAGTAGCTTCTGGGAATATTCACCTCTTTTTTAATATTTCCAATATGGATTTGTTCCTCCCCAGCAGCCGAAACCGGTGAAGGAAGAGAGCGCTTAGACAGCTTAAATAAAGGAGAATTGATAAATAGTTTTTCAAGTCTTGGAATCTCAATATCATCACTCAATTCCAAAAAGACCTTTATGGAATAGGCGTGGAACACAGGAACTTGAATAATGGATAATGAAATTGGAAATTGTCTATTATTCAAGACCCTCCGAATCTCTGAAACGATCTGCTGTTCTTTAAAATCAAATCCATCTTTATCCGAAGGTCCTATTCTTAAAAGGAGATTGAATGCAATCTGTTCCTTGAATTCTTTTTTTGATACCGATCCACTGCTTAATAAAGAAAAACTCTGATCTGCGAGCTCTTTGATCCCCATATCTTCATAAACAGAAATGGGTTGAAGAACAAAACTAAGAGATTTTACTATTTTTGACTCTTTTAAAATCAAATGATGAAAATGAGAAAGGATTATCGTAACCGGATGGGGATTGGCAACCAAAACAGGTTTATTTTTCTCAATAATTTTATCATTGACCCCATCCACAATTATGGGGATTTTTTCCTCATTATTGAAGGTCTCACTCAAATCAACGGCTCTAAAAGATTTCTGCTTTTTTGCAAGAAGTCCCAGCTCTTTATTGACGGACTTTTCCGCAGCTAAAAAAACCAGATCATTGGAAACAATGAAATCCTTTTCAAGACTATGGATCACTTTGGGTTCATCCTTGAAATGGGTCAGTTTACTGAATTCTTTTTCCACGTGAGAATCATAAAACTCCAAATCACGAACAAAGGATTGATTGCGGCTTAAGACATTTTTTATCTCTTTTCCCCGTAGAGATTCTGTGCCTACCAATGCCACCCTAATGTTCTTATTTGCCAATGGTATATCGCCCCCTTTTTATTGACCTTCTTTTTTGAACTGCGCCATTAAAAAATACATTTTATCCTTAAGCATAAGCTTTTTCTTTTTTAAATTTTTTTCTTGAACTCTTTCTTTTTCCGTCAAATATGACTTTTTGTTGAATTTCTCAAGTTCTTTTTCACAATTCTGATGCTCATTAAAAACTTTTTTAAATTCTTTATTCTTTTTCAGCATTATCTTTTTGATCTCATTTTCTTTCATGACATATTCTCCGTGGGAAAGAATATCACAAGATTTTTAGGAATTCAATCACATACCATATATTCAGACGTAAGACGCAAGACGTAAGAAAACTGGTTCACAAAACCGAAGAAATAGAGAAAAATAATTCGTGCATTGTATCATCATAGAATAAGAAAGATGAAAAAATTCTTCAGATGTCAGATGTAAGAAATCAGACAGAAAGACACCACGTTGTCAGTTAAGATGGTAAGATAAAATGATGGAAATGGTAAACAGAAATACAATGAACATCCTGGCTGAATGGTTTCATTGCTTTTTTAATCCAAGAACCTGACTGAAAGAATTGAATCCTTAAAATATCTTGGAAAAATAATGAAGATGGCGAGGGACGGAATTGAACCGCCGACGCAGAGATTTTCAGTCTCTCGCTCTACCGTCTGAGCTACCTCGCCAAGTCAAAAATCTCAATCCTTAATGATTTTAATTAGTATAAATATCTCTAAAAATAAAGTCAAATTGAATTTTATTCTGGTTATTGGTATATCTTTATCTGGATTGTCCGATCAAGTCGAACAATGACACAGAATGGATTGTCCGATCAAGTCGAACAATGACACAGAATGGATTGTCCGATCAAGTCGAACAATGACACAGGATGGATTGCCCGATCAAGTCGAACAATGACACAGGATGGATTGTCCGATCGATCAAGTCAGACGATCAGACTGGGTCGTATCTAATCACGTATATCACTTCTAAACGTCTATTGTGACACAGTCTGAATGACTGGAAATAATTGAACAGTTTTGAGTTCAATATTTTCAATATTCCATTGACCTTAATAACCATATAAAAATAAAATACTTCACTCTGTTAAGGTTTTCAGAAAAATTTTTAATTCCTTATTAAATTCAGGCCTCTGCAAAGCCAGCTCAACATTGGCTTTAATAAAGCCCATTTTATTCCCGGCATCAAACCGCTTCCCTTCAAAAAGATAGCCGTAGACAGGCTGTTCTTTGGAAAGCAATTTTATGGCATCGGTGATCTGAACCTCTCCGGATTGATCAGAAGAAGTTCTTCTTATGGCATCAAATATTTCAGGTGTGAACACATAACGGCCTATGATGGCAAGGTCAGAAAACGCTTTTTCAGGGCCCGGCTTTTCAATCATATCCTCGACCTGAAAAACTCTTTCCGATATTTTCTTAGGCTTGACAATTCCATATTTCCTCATACCCTCTTCATCAACCCGACCCAGGACAATGATGGAAGTTTTATACTGTTCATAAGCACTGATTAGCTGACCGATGCAGGGAGTGGGGCACACAAAGATATCATCAGGTAAAAGGACGGCAAACGGTTCATTCCCTACAAATTCTTCTCCCACCATGATGGCATGCCCCAGTCCGAGAGCTTCTTTCTGCCGAATATACCAGAATTCAGCAAGGTTTGATATGTTCCTGACTTCTTGCAAGAGATCTGTTTTG
Organism: uncultured Eubacteriales bacterium; assembly: GCA_964584935.1. GTDB lineage: Bacteria > Acidobacteriota > Aminicenantia > Aminicenantales > Aminicenantaceae > CAZPBN01. The sequence goes on from CAZPBN010000007.1 coordinate 102,079, forward strand.
TTTTTTTTCTCTAGAAATTGCTCCAATTCCGGACTGCTGTCAAAATAATCTTCCATAGAAGATTTTCCTCTGCTTGTGATAACCGCGATTTTCTCAATGCCTGCCTGGACCGCTTCCTCAACTCCATACTGGATAAGAGGTTTGTCCACCACAGAAAGCATTTCTTTAGGCTGGGATTTGGTTGCCGGAAGAAACCTCGTTCCAAATCCAGCTGCTGGTATGATTGCTTTTCGAATTTTCATTATAAAACCTCATTTAAAGTAAAAACTATAAAAAAGGCCAGGCAGAATTATTTGCTTCTACCTGACCCTTCAATAATCAGAAGTTCAAAAAAATAACAGAATCGTTTTGTTATTTTTTTAGAATCTATATCCTACCGATATGCTGGGAACCAGGATATTCATATTATGGGTTCCCGGCATGGCTTCAGCCATTTCTGGATCCAAGGGATTGATGGTTCTTTCTTTGCCCATCAGATATTCAAAACCAACATCAATATTAAGGCCGTTGAGACTGTAACCAAAACCAAGGCAGATCACGTTGAAATCAAAGTTGGGCAGCAATATATTCATAGTTTTATCCGGAGCAGGGGCAGGATCGATATAATAACCAGCTCGAAAAGCCAGGGATTTCATTGCATATTCTGCTCCGAATCTTATCTGCATCGCATTTCCCCAATGCATAGGTCTGACATCCTCTCCTTGTGCCCGCATGAAAATTGACCAAATGGGATCCGTGTAGGTGGCTTTCAATTCATCTATTTTTGACCACTGTGTCCATTGCAAATCAGCGGTTACGGTGAGACCATCAACCGGCTTAACAGCAACTCCTCCGCCAATGAACATCGGCCAGGTTACTTCTCTTTCTGCATCAGAAGTTGTGTCAATAGTCACTCCATAAAAAGGACTGGTAGGATCCATGGATAAAATCCCAATATTGGAAATAGTTGCTTCTCCGCTGAACTTGATAGTGGTTGCTGTCCTGTAAGTGGCACCAATACTGACCATTTCGCATGGTTTTACAAGAATTCCAAAAGTAGCTCCATATCCCCAGCCATTAAGACTTTCCTCATACTGCTCGAGATTAGCGGCTCCGCTGCCTCCTGCATGCATGGCAATATCAAACATCCCATAATTGACATTCAACGTCGCCCCAATGGCAATGGCATCACTTATTTTATAAGCCAGAGCAGGAGCAATGGAAATCATTCCTATCTTACTTCTCCAATCGATAGTCGGATCACCACTGATTAAAGCAAGATCACTTCCATCCCAACTGGCACCAAGCCCGGAAGGAGTATAAACTCCTATCCCTGCCACAAGATTATCTCCTAAAGGATGATAATAGGCTCCCATGCCAGCAAGATAGTGTTTGCTTTTTGTCTCAGCATCAATGGTATATCCGGGAATCAGAGCGCTCATATCCAGGCTGTATTCTCCTTTAGGGATAAGATCTGTTCCATAAAATCCAAAATGCTTCTTCTCAAACATTGCCATTCCGGCTGGATTCCAGAAAATCGTGCTGAAATCATCGGCAAGACCTATAAAGGCACCTCCCATAGCCTGTGCGCGGGAACCAAGACTGTTCAGGTTCAATCCATTAGCAAAAGACATGGTGCTCAACAAAAAAGTAAATACTAACACACCCAAAAAAACCTTTGTTTTTTTCAATTTTACCTCCTTCTCAGTTTTTATATTGTTTATAATATTTGATATTGAGTTGTCAAATGAAATATTTTACTAGCACTTTTTCAAACAGCTTTGACTTCTTTGACTTCAGGGATTTTTTCCTTTAAAAACTTCGCAACTCCCTGGGTTAAAGTGATCTCCTTCATGGGACACCCCTCGCATGCCCCTAGGAGTCTGATTTTCACAACACCGTCCTCGGTCACTTCAACAAATTCCATATCTCCTCCATCAGCTTGAAGCTGGGGTCTTAACTCTTCAATGGCTTTCTTCACATCTTCTTCCATATTCCATCTCCTTAAAAAAATAAAAAATTTAATTCATCACAATATCGTTTTTATCATTCACATCAACCTTTACCGTATCTCCCTCGCTGTATTTCCCTTCTATCATTTTCAGGGCTAAAGGATTCTGGATATCTTTTTGAATCGTTCTCTTCAATGGTCTTGCTCCGTAAACAGGATCATATCCTTTTTCTGCTAGTGATTTTTTTGCTTTGTCACTCACTTTTATTTTTATTTTCTTGTCTTTGAGAAGTTTTTCCAATTCCTTAATCTGTAAATCCACAATCTTAAGAATGGATTCCTCAGAAAGAGTTTGAAACACGATGATTTCATCCACACGATTAAGAAATTCAGGCCTGAATTGATTTTCCAAAATAGTTTTTACCTTTTTTTCAGCCTCAGTGAAGTCGCGACTGTATTCTTTAATCACCTGGCTTCCCAGATTCGATGTCATTATAATAATGGTGTTCTTAAAATCAACCGTTCTTCCCTTTCCATCCGTTAATCGTCCATCATCAAGAATTTGAAGAAGAATATTAAAGATATCCATATGAGCTTTTTCTATCTCATCGAGAAGAATCACCGAATAAGGCCTTCGTTTTATTGTTTCGGTAAGCTGGCCTCCTTCCTCATATCCAACGTAACCGGGAGGGGCTCCAATCAATCGGGATACCGTGTGTTTTTCCATGTATTCAGACATATCAAGCCTCACTATCGCCCGTTCATCATCAAAAAGAAATTCTGCAAGAGCCCGCGCTAGCTCGGTTTTTCCAACCCCGGTGGGACCTAAAAAAATGAAAGAACCCAAAGGCCTGGAAGCATCCTGAATGCCCGCTCTGGCTCTTCTTATGGTATCAGAAACTGATTTTATGGCATGACTTTGTCCGACAACTCTTTGTTCGAGTCTTGATTCCATTTTCACAAGTTTCTCCACATCTCCTTCCATCATCTTTGATACCGGAATCCCTGTCCATTTGGAAACAACCTGGGCAACATCCTCCTCATCCACTTCTTCCTTAAGCATTTTCTCTTTTGTTTGAACTTCATCCAGTTTTCCTGATAATTCTTTGAGTTTTTTGTCAGCTTCCACTAGCTTTCCATGCCTGATTTCTGCTACTTTCTCCAATTCTCCTCTTCTTTCGGCATTCTGCTCTTCAATCTTCAAATTGTCGATATGTTCTTTAATTTTGTTTATCGAATCAATCAATTCTTTCTCTTTTTGCCACCGTTCCCTGAGAATCGCGCTTTTTTCTTTCAACGCAGCCAATTCCTCCCCTAACTTATCTGACTTCTCCTTTGCACTTTTATCGTTCTCCTTTTTTAAAGCCTGTCTTTCAATCTCTATCTGAGTAATTCTTCTTTCCAGTTCATCAATTTCCGCAGGCATGCTGTCTATTTCAATTCTTATTCTGGAGGCAGCTTCATCAACCAAATCAATAGCCTTATCCGGAAGGTACCTATCTGTAATGTAACGGTTCGAAAGAGTTGCCGCTGCAATTAAAGCAGAATCCTTAATATCAACTCCATGATGAACCTCATATTTCTCCTTCAATCCTCTTAATATGGAAATTGTTTCCTCAACTGATGGCTCTCCTATAAAGACCTGTTGAAACCTTCTCTCCAGAGCGGCATCTTTTTCTATATGCTTTTTATACTCATTTAAGGTTGTTGCCCCCACACATCTTAATTCTCCCCTAGCCAAAGGAGGTTTCAGCATATTGGAAGCATCCACAGCCCCCTCTGCCGCTCCAGCTCCAATAATGGTATGAAGTTCATCAATAAAAAGGACTATTTCACCCTCTGCTTCTTTAATTTCTTTGATAACCGCTTTCAGTCTATCCTCAAATTCTCCTCTGTATTTAGCCCCCGCAATCAAAGTGCCGATATCCAGTGAAATAAGCTTTTTATTTTTCAAAGACTGAGGCACATCTCCATTAGCTATCCTCTGAGCGAGACCTTCCACAACCGCAGTCTTTCCCACTCCGGCTTCTCCAATCAGAACAGGATTATTCTTGGTTCGCCGGGAAAGAACCTGGATAACCCTTCGTATCTCATCTTCCCGTCCGATCACTGGATCCAATTGCCCTTTTTCTGCCATCTCTGTAATATTTCTTGTGTAGCGCTGCAGAACCTGGTATTTCCCTTCCGGTTGAGGATCCGTAACCCTCTGGGTTCCTCTAATGGACATCAATGCTTTAAGAACGGCATCTTCATCGATTCCATTTTCCTTCAATACCTTATTGGTTGCGGTTCCTTCTTCTTTAAGCATGGCTAAAAAAAGATGTTCTGTGGAAATGTATTCATCTTTTAATTTTTTTGATTCCTTTTGGGCCTGTTTCATCACCTTGTCCAGAGATGAAGAAAGAGCCAGTCTCCCCCCTCCGCTCACTTTAGGTGTTTTATTCAGAATATCTTCCACATCTGAACGGATTTTTGAACTGTTTGCCCCGATTTTACTCAAGATTGAAAGAACAATATTCTCCTCCTGACTTAGAAAAGCCCAGAGAAGATGTTCTGGCTTCAACTCAGGATGGCCCAATTCTTCTGCCCTTGTTTGGGCAAGCTGAATAGCCTCTTGTGACATAACAGTGTATTCATCCCACTTCATAGGTACTCCTATAATATTAAAATATGCACTTGTCCTCAAGTCAAGAAAAAGAATTGAAAATTAATGTCAACCAATGGGTAAGAATATATATGAAATCCAAAAATTTAGGGAAAATCAAGAATCTTTGAATTTTTCTTCATCGTCTATTTCTTCAAAAGAACCATTGAGTCCCCGCTCTTCTTCATAAGGAATTTCCCCGGCATCCTCTTTTCTTTTTTCAATAGCCATTTCAAGTTCTTCTCTATCCTCGTATCTCCTAAGAAAATTAGAGCCGGAATCACTGTAGAAAAGCTCAAGAAAGTCATCTTCCACTGAGCAAAAGACAGACATATAGTGTCCGTTTTGAAGATTCCCCACAGTCTCAATAACATCGGCTGATTTTTTTATACCGTTTAAAGTTTCCCAGCTGAATAATTCGATTTCTTCCATTCGGATATCTCTATAAAGAAAAATAACCATATTTTTTCAATTGTCAAGTATAAATTTTTTTTAAAGATTCCACAGGGAATTAGGCCCTACAGAAGGCGGGCCGTTTGGGAACCCTCCCTTACATAATAAGGTTGGGAAGAAATAAAATTCTCTCTTATCTTTTTTTGTTTCTTTTATTTGTTGACCGCTGCTTCTCAATTTTCTCTTTTATTTCACTCAACAAATTCAACGCTTCCAGAGGAGTTATGGAATTGACATCACAACTCGCTATTCTTTGTTCAATCTCATTCATAATTTCATTATTTTCATCCTGCTCAAAAAGCATAATCTGTTTGTCTTGATTTTTATTGGAAGTTCTATATGATTTTCGAGGCCTGCCGGTATCATCCAGTTCATTCTTTTCCATATTGAATAAAATTTCTCTTGCTCTATTTATCACCTCTGAAGGAACTCCGGCCAGTTTGGCGACATGAATGCCATAGCTTTGATCTGATGCTCCCTGAACTATTTTTCTTAAAAACACAATATTGTCTTTCCATTCTTTCACTGAGACATGATAGTTCTTGATTCTCTTTAAAGTTAAGGAAAGTTCCGTTAACTCATGATAATGAGTGGCAAATAAAGTTTTGGCTCTCACATCATCTTTCTCGTGAAGATATTCAGCCACTGCCCAGGCAAGGCTGAGTCCGTCAAAAGTACTGGTTCCTCTTCCTATTTCATCCAGCAGGATCAAACTTTGAGACGTTGCATTATTCAATATATTTGCCGTCTCTAGCATTTCCACCATAAATGTAGACTGTCCCGCGCTCAAAAAATCCATGGCTCCTATCCTGGTGAAAATGCGGTCAACAATTCCAATTTCTGCTTCTTTGGCAGGAATAAATGAACCCATCTGAGCTAAAATACAGATTAGTGCAACCTGCCTTAAATAAGTAGATTTGCCTCCCATATTAGGGCCTGTGATGATCAATATTTGATCTTCATCATTATTGAGAAAGGTATCGTTAGGAATAAAAGGTTCCTCATTAAACACTTCAATAACCGGATGCCGCCCCTCCTTAATCACGATTTGACTCTTATTATTCACCACAGGACGGCTGTAGTTTCTCTGGGAGGCAAGCTCTCCTAGAGAAGAAAAAATATCAATTTTTGCAATGTGAGAAGCAATACGACGCAGCCTTTCGATCTCATTCGATACTTTCTCTCTTATTTCAATAAAAAGCTTGTATTCCAGATCTGAAATTCTCTGTTCCGCGTTCAGGACTTTCTCCTCATATTCCTTTAATTCCGGAGTAATGAACCGCTCAGAATTCACAAGAGTTTGTTTGCGAATATAATCCGAGGGAACAAACCTTAAATTGGGCTTGGTTACTTCTATATAATAACCAAAAACTTTATTATAACGGACTTTTAAGGAAGAAATTCCGGTTTTTTCTTTTTCTTTCTTCTCTAGTTGAGCAATGAAAGTTTTTCCGGAACGGCATATCTTTCGCAATTCATCCAGTTCACTATTGTAATTGTCTTTAATGATGTTTCCTTCTGTCATCAAATAGGCTGGTTCCTCCAGAATGGCGTTATCAATCAGCTCGGAAATGTCTTCAGCATTATCCCAGTGCTTTGAAATTTCTTTTATTTTTTTTGCTGAATAACACTTTATGGATGACTGAATTTTAGGAAGCGGTAATAAAGATTTTTTCAAAGACACCAGATCCCTGGGATGAGCTGCAGAAAGCGAGATTTTTCCTGTCAGTCGTTCCAGATCGAGAACTGATTTTAAACTCTCCCTGAGTTGCCTTCTCTCAATAATATGATTCAAAAAGTCATTCACAGCTTCAAGCCTTTTCTCTATTTCTGGACAATCGAGAATAGGATGCAAAAGCCAATTTCTTAAAAGCCTCCCCCCCATAGCTGTTACTGTGAAATCAATAACATCCAGAAAAGAGCCTTTAATCCCTCCATATCTCAAATTTTTCACAAGTTCTAGATTTTTAATGGAAGTGGAATCAAGAACCATTTGCTGGGTTGTTTCAGTGAAAGAGACTTTTGATATGAGAGAAAGAGACTCTTTTCTCATTTTTTTAAGATAATTCAACAATCCCCCAGCTGCGGAAACAGCCAGAGTTTTGTCAGAAAGACCAAATCCTTCCAAAGACTTCACTTTAAAATGAGTGCATAACGAGTTTTTTGCCTGGGAAAAATTAAAACTCCAGTCCTCAACCGGACTTTTGACCACACCGGTCATTTCATTATCTAATAAAAAACCATCAACCAAATCTTCATAGCCTTCAGGATAAATGATTTCCTTCGGAAAGGTCTTAAAAAGTTCATCGGCTAACATCCGTTTTTCACCGGAATCATTTTGAACTGTTTTAATATCCCCGGAAGCCAAATCAACAACAGCCAAACCCCATCCTTCTTTTTTTAAGAAAAGACTGGCTATATAAGTGTTTTCTTTAGACTCATTTAGTTCCAGTTCGACCGCTGTTCCCGGAGTCAATACTTTAACCACCTCTCTTTTAACAACTCCTTTGGCAGCTTTCGGATCTTCAACCTGCTCACAGATAGCTATTCTATATCCTTTTTTCAGGAGCTTTAGGAGATAGGCATTAACTGAATGAAAAGGAACTCCGCACATCGGTACTTCCTGTCTGGAAGTCAATGCGATTTCCAATACAGAAGAAGCAATTGTTGCATCTTCATAAAACATCTCATAAAAATCCCCGAGCCTGAAAAACAAAAGAGTATCTTTATAATTGTTTTTGATCCGAAAATACTGCTCCATCATTGGAGTTGTTGAATTTTTGTTGTTTGCCATCTTTTCCAATAACTATACTGAGAGATGTTTCCTTTTTCAAGAAAATTAATGAACAATGCAAATCAGAAAGATCTTCATTTGTCTTTATTTATAGGCTATAATGTTTTTCTAATACTGATGAATATTCCAAACACACTGACCATTCTTAGAATACTATCTATTCCTGTGTTAGTCGTTTTGCTTCTCTTTTCCAAATTTGAGGGAAAAGAATTTGTTACTTTTACAGTTTTTCTTTTGGCAGCCATGACCGATATGCTTGACGGATTCCTGGCAAGAAGAAAAAAACAGACAACTGTTTTTGGTCAACTGCTCGATCCAAGCGCAGATAAATTGTTAGTGGTATCGGTTTTCATTTGTTTTGTGGAATTAAATATCGTTCCTGCCTGGATTGTTATCATTATTGTAGGAAGAGAACTTTCTGTTTCCGGATTCAGAGCTCTGGCTTCTTCCAAAGGAATCACTATCAAAGCCTCTTTTCTGGGAAAAACAAAAATGGTGATCGAAACAGTCACCTCCTCCCTGTTTATATTAGGAAAAGAAATCCTTGGAAACCTTTATTTCCTATCAAAAATTGGACTCTGGCTTATTATTGTCATAGCGGTCGCCTCAGCCCTGGAGTATTATATTAAATATGGATCCCAAGTCTTAAAAGGACACCGTCCTTGAATGACTATCTCGGCCCGAATATTTTGGTGCCGACTCTGACAATGTTTGCCCCTTCTTCAATAGCAATCTTATAAGAATTCGTCATCCCCATAGAGAGATATTTCATTTCAACACCAGGTATGTTCGTGCTTTTCATCTTCTCAAATATCTTTCTTGTCTCAATAAAATATGGTCTTGCATTTTCAGGATCGCCAGTAAAAGGACCCATGGTCATCAATCCCTGGATTTTAATATTTTTTAATCCCGCAATTTCATCGATCAAATCTTCCACTTTTTCGGGCAGCACACCGAACTTCTGTTTTTCCCTTCCACTGTTGACCTCAATGAGGACAGGTGTGACTTTCCCCATATTTCGACACCGTTTATCTATTTCTAAAGCAAGATGTTTCGAATCCACTGTCTCGATCATATCAAATATTTCAACTGCCTTTTTCACTTTATTTTTCTGTAGATGACCTATAAAATGCCATTTCACAATCTTTCCAATTTTGTTGAACGCTTCCTCGGCTTCTTGAACATAATTTTCTCCTATAATTTTGACTCCAGCTTCCACAGCCTTCATTATTTGTTCAGGAGTTTTTTTCTTTGCAGCTCCCACCAGCTCTACTCCTTCAGGTAATTCCTCAAGGAGATTTTTGACATTTTCAGCTATCATTGAATCACTTCCCTTTTTAATCTTTTTATCTCCCCTCTAAAATATTTTTTACATTCTCCAGGGTATCCATGTTTTCCACATTCAAGATTGTCGAAGACAAAGACCATTTGCGGAGGATTCTTTTGGCAAGACCTGAAAGGACTTTTCCGCTTCCTAATTCCACAAACAAATCAACCTGCTTTTCCTTGAAACGCTCCATTGTGTTATACCACAGCACAGTCTTCCGGACCTGCTTCTTTAAAGCTTCTCTAGCTTCTTCCCCTTTATGAATTACTTCAGCATCAGCATTGGTAACAATCGGAAATTTCAGGTCATCGAATGGAACCTGATCCAAATCTTTCGACAGTTTCTCTTCAGCGGACAACATCAAATCACAATGAAAAGGAGCACTAACCGGAAGCATAACCGATCTGGGAGGATTCAGAATATCCAGGGCTGTTTTGACAGCCTCTTTTTCTCCGGCAATGACAATTTGTTCCTGGCTATTCCAGTTGGCAACTTCAACAACTCCTTTATCCACTTTGTCCAGAGCGCTGCTCACTTCATCATACGTGCTTCCCAGCACCGCAGCCATCGCACCGATTCCTACGGGTACAGCTTCCTGCATATATTTTCCCCTTTTATGAACAAGTTGAACCGCATCTTCAAAAGCCAACGAACCAGCCGCAACAAGAGCTGAATACTCTCCTAAACTATGACCAGCTGCTATTTCGGGCTCCTTTCCCAAAAGAGTGTAAGCAACTGTGCTCACAATAAGAAGAGCTGGTTGAGTATTCTGGGTTAATTTCAATTCTTCTTCAGGCCCTTCAAAACAAATACGGGAAATTTCATATCCAAGTGTTTCATCAGCTTTATTAAAAATCTTACGGGCTTCACTTGATTTTTCATAAAAATCTTTGCCCATTCCAATTGTCTGTGATCCCTGTCCAGGAAACAGAAAAGCCATTTGGGTCATGATAACTCCTCTTAAATTATGGATTTATTATTAAATATTTCATCATTTAATTTAATCTGAATCAACGCTTCATTTCTAAGATTCATTAGCCAATTCTTTATTTGTTGTTTTGTTTTTTCCTGCTTCAAATTCGATTCAATCAAATCTAGCATTTCCAGCATCGGTTTTGGTTCTTGGTTGGCTTTCTTAACAGAAGGTCTATACACTTCATTATAATAGGTCTTGATTTCTTTAATGCTGACAATCACATTTCGGTCAAATCTTTCTGAAATGATTTTTTGATACACTTTCCTTTCCCGAAGATAAGATTTAATATCTTCCCAATCCATCCCGAGCTGATTTAGAATTTCCTGCGCCTTGTCCCTTCCGATTCGAGAAATCACCTTAGTCAAATAAGTATTCAACTCCTTTTCTGTGACATTAATATTATCTGGAGCCATTTGGATAACCAGTTTTTGATCGATCATTTTTTCTAGTATTTGAAACTTTGTGTCTTTTTCATCATCTTTCAGCTCATCTTTAAACAATTGAAATTTCTCAGCGACTTTAATATCGGTCAATGTGATCACTTCATCATTAACAATGGCGACAATTCGATCTATAACTTCAGACTTTGCTAAAACAGGCAAAAGGCTGTAAAGAACAGCCAAAACAAATGGAATAATTCTTTTTATAAAAAATCTTTTCTGACTTATCCTAAACATTCGTTTAAAAAATATGGCCAATGGTGATAAAAGTAAAAAATCTCTTTTCTTCTTTGGGAACACTCAAGTTCCAGGCACATTCAACTCTTAAAGGGCCCAGAGGAGTTTTATAACGCAATCCAAATCCCAGGGCATGTTGAAAAGAAGATAACGAAAACAAGCTTCTCTTTGAAAACACATTGCCTGTATCATAAAATAAAGCTCCGCATAAATCTTTTACGGCAGGGAAAACAGGAAACGTAAGTTCCAGATTAAAAAGGACCAGCGCTTTTCCTCCCACAGGATTGGACGAATCCGGATCTTTGGGTCCAAGGTCATCAAACTCCTGTCCCCTGAAAGAATGACCACCCCCAGCAAAAAACCTCTCATGAATAGGCATCCGCCCTCTTCCCAATCCAAGGCGTGCCGTGGAGCTCAATGAAACCTGATTAAAAAGCGGAATGAATTGTTGATATTTTGCAAAGGTTTTCAAATAATCTGATTCCGCATTAAAAAGAGGATAAGCCCATTCCAGAACAGTACTAAGAAAAAACCCTTCTTGAGGATTGAAAGGATCATCTCTTTTATCCATGATGTAACTTCCTGAAATAGAAGTTGTTGAAAATGGAAAATGCTGCCTGTCTACTTCTGATTCTGAAAACTGAAGGTCAAACAGTGTCGTTCTGGCAAACCGCAAAGTTAAAAGGATCATTTGCTCCTTTGTAACATTTCTTATAGCTGTCAAACTGACTCCTCTTCTGTAAAAACTGTAGCTCTTTCTCCCTTCTCTTTCCAACCAGGCGTTCAAATAAGTCTGCACTGGTAATTGAAAAAGGTAAGGCTGTTCCCATGAGACAACAGCTCTTTTCTCCTTAATACTGAGCTGTCCGACCACACTAATCTGAGAACCTGTTCCAAAGATATTATTCCGGATAACTTCCGCAGTCCCCCTAGGCCTTATGGTATTATTCCATACGGCAAAGCTTTTTGGTTCATTCTCAGTCTCAAGTCCAATTCCTAAACTGGCATAATTCCTATCACCTTCTCTCACATTAACCACCAAATTTTCTTTTTTAGGAGAAAGTTTAATTTCCTCAATTTTAACACTGGTGAAAATTCCTAGCCGTTCCAGTCTTCTTTTTGATTCTAAAATGGAGTCATAAAAAGCATAATCTCCTTCCTCTATTCTGAGTTCTCTAATTATAATTTCCTTTTTTGTTATCACATTACCGGTTACAACAATCTCTTCAATTTTTACCTTATTTCCTTCATTAACCATAAAATCCACCTTATAAAGATTGCTGTCCAGGGGCTCAATTTTGGCTTTAACCTCTGTTCCTCTGACTCCCTGGTTTAAATAAAAACTTTCAATACTCTCAATATCTTTCTGAATATCGGGCTGGAAAAAAGGTCCACCTGAAAAACTAGTTATCTTCTCATGAATTCTCTCAGGATCAAAAATTGAAATTCCCTCAATAGAAACAGATTTGATAATTTCTTGTTTTCCTTCATGAATGAGGTAGATGGCTTTTACTTTTTTTCCATTTTTATCCAATCTCAATTCCACTTCTGTATCAGGAAAACCAAGCATACTATAGAGATCTTTTATCCTCTGGGGCAATTCAAATATTTGATCACCCTCCACTAAACTGGAAAAAGGGATTTCTCTTCTAATCTCTAGTTCTTTTTTAAGCTCAGGAGAGGAAAACTCTTTGTTTCCCTTAAAAGAAACTTCCTTAATCCTGTATTTTTGACCTGGTTCTACTTCATACACAACCAGAATTTCACTATCTTCTTTTTTGATATAAGAATTCACAGAAGCAAACAAATATCTCTTCTTTCTCATGTAATCAACAATCTTCGCTTCTCCTTCAGATAGTCCCCATTCCTCAAAAATTCTTTCCTTCCAAATGGGTTCTAAAAGGCTTTCTGGAACGTTTCCTCCTTTGATCACGATTTTTATTTTTTCACCCAGATTGATATTTAAAACCAAAGCTATCGTTTTCTTATTTTTATCTATATCCTTTCCCACTTCTATTTCCACTCTGTAGTAGTTCATGGAATGATAAAAATCTTCTAACTTGGTCAAATCTTCTTCCAAAATTGAAGGGATAAAGGTTTTTCCTTCTCTTAATGATAATAATTTTCTTAGTTTGGAATCGGAAACAACCAAATCTCCCCTAAAATCGATATTTGTGATACGAAACCGTCCCGGAGATTTAATTTGAAAATCAATGCTTACTGAAGAATTCTCATGATTCTTTTCTGAAAATGTTTCGATATCTGTTTGAAAATATCCTTGTCGATGCAAAAATTCCTTTAATTCAAGAACAGCTCTTCTAATCTTTTCCTCTGAATAAGAGCTCCCCTGCCTTAAAAAAAACAGAAGTTTTTCTAATTCTTTTTTAGGAATATCAATATTGCTTTCAAAAGACAATTCCCTCACATAATATCTGCTTTTTAATAAAAAAGTAAGGTGTATATCTTTATCTCCCTCTTTTAAAACCTGAACATCAGAAAACAGCCCCGTTTTATAAACTTGCTTTATACAATTGGAAACTTTTTTATAGGAAAAGGGGCTCCCTTCTTCCAATGCTATCAAATCCTTGATGTTTTCCCCGGCGGGTTCATTATCAACATATACAGAAATTCGGGAAATAACAGAAAATTCCTTCGATTCACAATAAGAAATTTTATGACTAACACAAACCGATAATAATATAAGAATTAAAACCAGGATTTTATTACTTTTATACAAATTCAATTTTAAAACCTTTTGTGTATTTTGACGTCAATGCTGATTCTGCCCTCTTCATTACTGGTGCTCACAATAGAAATATCATCTGTCAGCTGCCACTCCAAACGAGTGATATCCTCTCTTTGGGAGGAAAGATTTGTTGAATAAAGAAAAAATATCTTTTTTGATATTTTTTTCCCCAGGGTCAAACGAGCCATCATTTCTGCAGAGGAACCTAAAATGAACGGTTCAATCCTGAATCTGTCTATACTAAACAGCTTTTCTGCCCGTTTTGTTGCTTCTTCCGCCAGCTGGAAAGAAAGCAGTGAAGCCGAACTTTGTTGAGCACTGGCATCATAAGAATAAGTCCTTCTAAAGGATTCTCCCAGTGTCAGAAGGGCTAGAACATCCTCAGGAGGCAAAGGAGGAGATGAGCTAAATTCCGGGGTAAGTTTGTTGAGAAGCCCGGTTAAAGAAAACATAACATGATAATCCTTCACGTAGGTTTCACCTTTGAAATTCAAATAAGGCTCGATCGCAGTGGGATTAAAAAAGCTTACTCTTCCTGTTAAAACCTTAAATTCTCTATCCTGAAAATAAACTTTTCCTTCCAGAGCCTCAATATCTCCAAGAATAAGTGGTGAATTAACAGTTCCTGTCACTGTTAAATCAAGACGTCCCTTCACTTTGCCTAAAGAGTTTTCCATCCAAACATTATCATCTGCTTTTAATTGAATATTCAGATTCAAATTCTTAATAAAATCCGATCCATTTTTTCCCTCACTTAGGGAGCTCGAAAAAAAATTAAATTCTTCATTAAGCTCCCGCTTCCATAAAAGTCTGCTTATATCAAAATTTCCATTCAATTGATATCGAGCATTGTTTTTAACGAAATTCAAATACCCATCCGTTAAAACTCTAGTCCTTTCTAAGGGAACTAAAAGCAACCTTTCCCCTTCCATTTTAAGATCGATATCCACCATCTTTCCGTTGGCAAGTTTCATCACTCCATCTCCCCGAACATCCCCTCCTCCTAAATTAGCCTGGAAGGAACGAAGAGAAATCTTTTCGTTCTCTACAAATATGAGACCGGAATAGTTTCTGAAAGCCTGGGGAAACCGGCTGATAGGAAGCACAGCCCCTTTAAAATCAATAACTCCCTTAATTTCAGGACTCGACAGTTTTCCTTTTAATTCTCCCAGATAATTTATTGTCCCTTTGCCTCCTTTCCAGGGAAGAAGAAGATCCAGATTATTTAAATTCCCTTTAATGTCAGCAGTAAATGATTTCTTATTCAAAGGAAAAAAACAAGTGACATTGTAGCTGTTTTCTCCTGGAAACAAATTCCCTTCAATTTCTAAAAATATATTCTGGTTATCTAATCCAAAATTCAGATTTCCTTTGGCTTTTGTCTTCTGTAAAGATTTATAGCTCAGTTTTTTGATCTCATAACTTCCTGAAGCCGTATCCTGTCCGAAAAATCCACTTCCTTTTAAAACAAAAGATAAAGAGCCTTTAAAATCTTTGTTGACGGAAGACAAATCAATTCTATCTCCAGAGATATCGATATCAAATTCATTGTTTGATGGTTTTAATGCTCCATGGCCTTTAATATTCCCTTTATAAAAACGGCATTCAAAATGGGGAAAAGAAATCGAGTCATTTTTCCAGATCAACCTGCTCTTCACATCTTTCAGCTCTTGACCTGAGATTTTAATTTGCTCTCCAGAAAATCCTCCTTCCACACTGGCATCGTTATCCACTTTTAAATATTCAAATCTCCCCGCAGCCTGTCCCTGCAAAGGGAGGTTTAAATCTAAAGCCGGAAGAATGTTTTCTATATATCCCCGCTCAAGCTGAATATCTGCTCTGGTTCTTTCCCGGTTGGAAACAACCCCTATTCTTGACTCCAAAAAAGGATCATCAATTACAAAATTCCCCAAAAAGTCATTTTTGATAAGTTCAGCCTCTCCCTTCACTGATTGAGCATTAAATTTCCCATATCCTCCGGGAGAAAGTGAAAATTCTGCTTCGACCTGTGGATTTCGATATTGTTCAAAAATGTGTATGAAAGCATCTCCGCTTCCCCTAATTTCTGGAATGTTAAATTCTTCATTCAAAATAATTGATGTGAATTTCCTAGCTTTTTTCACATCACTGATTTTTCCATCGATTTGCACATCCAGATCGCCAATAAAATTTATTTTTGCTTTTAAACCAATGTCAAAGAAATTGGATGCAAGATTTTCTGAAGAAAAGGATATATCATTTTTTCCATCCCACTTGAATTTAACTCTTCCTCTGAACGGAAATCTATTATCTCCTTTCTTCAAATATTTATCCCTGAATTCACCATTCACAGTAAGCTTTTTGTCTTTAACCAGAAATGTTCCCCAAACAGGAGATGCAACCGGCCAGGGAACAGATACTTTTTTCAATATAGGATCCAGAAAAACACCTCTTATATGTCCTTCGACCTTTTCCTTGGTGAAATTTATCCTTCCAAATTCAGAGGGAAGAGATCCTTCCCACACATTGAATTCGACTGTCCCCCCCTTATCTTGAGTAAAGTTCACCTTTCCTTTGACCTTTCCTACAGGTAGCCCGTTTAAAATAATATCATTGCTTGCAAATTCCGTATCAAAAACAATGATCTCATTATCCCTCGATAACATACCATTCCCTTCTATCTTTCCCTCCCAATCGAAAGGGATATTGAGATAACTGGCGATTAAATCTGTTCTAATTTTCATAAATGTTTTCAACCGAATATCAGGATTGGATAAGTTATTTAGATTTCCCTCGCCTTTCACAATCAAATCCGGGCTATCTATAATCATCTTTCTGACACTGATCTCATCATGGTTTCCCTGGAGAAAATATTCCATTTCCCCTTCCAACGGTCTTGGAAGAATGCGGGAATAAAGGGTATTTTTTTCTGCTTTTATCCTTAGTGAAAATGAGTTTTTTTTATTAAGAACAAGAGCTTTAACTCCTTGAGATTGGAAACTGAATTCTTTTCCCCAATAATAAAATTCTCCATCTTTAATCAATCCTTTTTCAATTTCAAAAGGGAAGGGAAAACGGATTTTTAATTCATTGGTTTCATCTTTCTTTAGAAAAGATTCATAAACTCTCAAAAGAGGCTTATCAATATAAACAATTAAAGGTTTCCTCCGGCTAAAAATTGACTTATAAGAAATTCTGACAACAATCTTATCAGCAGATAAAAATGGAGAGAATGAATCTGTCCTGAAATCCTCCAGAGTTAAGGCAGGAGGAAAAACAGAGACTGACAATCTTTTATAGTCGTATTTCTCATGAATTCTCTTTTCTATCTGATGCAGAATAATATTTTTGGCTAAGACACCTGCTCCTATTAATAGAACAATAACAACAGTAAAAATACCTAGCAATCTTATTTTTTTTACAATTCTCATTATTTATCATACTTAAAGCTAGTTGAGTTATTCTGAATTATCTATTCAGCTTGAGTATTTAATATAGCATGTTTTTAACAAAATATAAATCCTCAAGAAAGGAAGAATAAGCTAAACTTTATTTTTTTCTTGAACAGATTATTCAAATCTGTAATATTAATCTTTTAAAATAATCTGAAATGAATCCAATTTAAGCGGAGGAATCCATGGGAGGCCTGTTCGGCGTCGTCTCAAAGCATGATTGTATTGATGATCTTTTTTTTGGAACCGATTATCACTCTCATCTTGGAACTATGAGAGGAGGACTTGTTGTCAATAAAAATAGATCATTCACAAGATTTATCCATAACATTGAAAATGCACAGTTCCGATCAAAATTTGAAGAAGACATCAAAAAGATGTCCGGGAATAAAGGAATCGGTGTTATCAGTGACACCGACGATCAACCCTTGCTTATTCGGTCCCACCTGGGAGACTATGCCATAGTGACTGTGGGGGCAATAAAAAACGCCTCAAAACTAGCCAAAAAGATATTTCATAAAGACAAAATCCATTTTTCAGAAATGAGTATGGGAGAGATAAATCCCACTGAACTGGTAGCCATTTTAATAAACCAGGAACAGACTTTTGAAGACGGCATAAAAAATGCCCAGGAATCGATTGAAGGATCCTGTTCAATGCTCATATTGACACAAAAAGGGATGTACGCAGCAAGAGACCTTCTGGGGAGGACTCCAGTTGTTATTGGGGAAAAAAAAGACAGTTTCTCGGCAACTCTAGAAACATGTTCATTTCCAAATCTTGATTTCAAGATAAAAAAATACCTCAGTCCCGGAGAAGTTGTTTTCATAACTGAAGATGGACTCGAACCAAAAATCCCTCCGAGAGATAAAATGCAAATATGCGCCTTCCTGTGGGTTTATTATGGTTATCCCGCATCGAGCTATGAAAATATAAATGTTGAAATTGTTAGAAACAGATGCGGGAGGCTTCTTGCTAAAAATGATTCCATTGACATCGATATGGTATCAGGAATTCCAGACTCAGGAACAGGGCATGGACTGGGTTATGCTGGTGAAACAGGAATTCCATTCAAAAGGCCTTTTGTGAAATACACTCCAACCTGGCCGAGAAGTTTCATGCCTCAAGATCAAAGAGTCAGAGACCTGGTGGCACAAATGAAATTGATTCCCATAAAAAAACTCATCGAAGGAAGGAAAATTCTTTTTTGTGAAGATTCAATCGTGAGAGGCACACAATTAAAAGAAACCATACAAAGATTATATGATGTCGGAGCTCTGGAAGTACACATGCGTCCTGCCTGCCCTCCCCTTATATACTCATGCAAATTTCTTAATTTTTCCAGATCAAAATCCGAATTAGACCTTGCAGCCAGGAAAGCCATAAAGGATATCGAAGGAGACAATCCTGTTAATTTAAAGGAATATTCAAAAGCAGGAACAGAAAAGTATAATGAAATGGTAAAAAAAATTGAACAAAGATTGAAATTGACCAGCCTGAAGTATCAAAAACTGGAAGATCTGGTTTCTGCCATAGGCTTACCAAAAGAAAAGCTCTGCACCTATTGCTGGGACGGAACTGAGCACTCTTAAAAATATGTTTCTGCCAAGGACTTGTTATCTTTCTGATAATAATAAAGATAAGTTTTTACAAAGTTTAGAATATCTCCTTTACTATTTCACTTTTCGCCTAAAAATGGATTTTAAAAGATTTTATTTGTGAAATTAGGAATAGTTATGAATAGTTATTTTTAGACTATCTATTCTTTTGTAAAAAATTTCATTCTATATCTCGCAATAATTCATTAAATTATTTTTTATGTGGAAATTTTTGGATTCAAACCAGTTTTTTTAGACTTTACTTAAAGGCTCCAATAATCCTGCTTTTCAATAAGTTCTATTCCACTGATAAAAGCAAGGCATTAACCTCGACTGAATCCCCTTCTTTAAGACTCAGGCTTCTTACCACTCCCGCTTTAGGAGACTTGATTTCATTCTGCATCTTCATGGCTTCCAGCACTAAAACCGGCTGTTCTTTTTTTACTTTATCTCCTTGTTTGACCAGTATTTTCACGATCTTACCCGGCATGGATGTTTTTATGTCCTTTTTTTTTGCTCCTTTATCCTCCCTTGCCAAGACCTGGCTGAGAGTTTTCTTTTTCACATCAAAAAAATGTCCCCCTAAATACACCGAGTAAGAATCTTTATTCGTATTAACAATCACATCATAAATTTTCCCATCTATATTGATGATCATTTCATCGGAATTGATAGGCTCTACCGAGATACTATACTTTTTATTTTTCAATCCTGCAAAAAACTGATTGTCCTCCTGGCTATCCAGATCTAATTTGAATTCTTCATTGTCTATAAAAAAAGAATATTTCATTCTACAGCCTGTTCCTAAAATTCTCTACTCTTCCTTGGAACTTCCAGTTGCTTTGCTTTTTCCCTGAATTCCTTAGAAGGCGTGATTTTGCCTCTTTGTAACTTTTAATTCCGGCTGCAATTAAAGCAACATTGATTTCTTCAGGATCTGTCTTTTTCTCCTCTGCTTCCAGATTTGCGATAAAATGGGTGTTGTAATTTCCTTTAAAAAAGTGAGGATGGAGAAGAATCCGCTTAAAGAAGGGAATCGTGGTTTTTATTCCATAAATCTGATATTCGGATAATGCTCTCAACATTCTCTGAATCGCCTCTTCCCTTGTCTGTCCCCAACTGATAAGCTTTGACAGTAACGGATCATATTCCAAGGGAACTTTAAATCCCTCGTAGATTCCATTATCATTCCGGATCCCCAATCCGCCGGATGGGGTACAAAGATGGCTGATTTTCCCCGGTGATGGCATAAAATCATTTTCCGGATCTTCCGCATATATCCGGCATTCAATCGAATGCCCTCTTGGCTGGATATCTTCCTGCCCAAAATCCAAATGAAAACCGGATGCCACTTTAATCTGGTTTTTGACAAGGTCTATTCCTGTAACCATTTCAGTAATCGGGTGCTCCACCTGCAGCCTCGTATTCATCTCCAAAAAAAAGAAATTTTTGTTTTTATCCACCACAAATTCCACTGTACCAGCATTCCTGTAATTCACAGCAGAAGCTGCTCTTACCGCAACTTCTCCCATTCTCTTTCTTATTTTTTCATCAATGAACGGAGAAGGGGTTTCTTCCAGAACCTTCTGGTACCGTCTTTGGATGGAACATTCTCTCTCCCCCAGATAAACCGTGTTTCCAAAATGATCTGCCAATATCTGAATTTCAATGTGATGAGGTTCTTCAACATATTTCTCTATATAGACAGAATCATCATCAAAACTCGATTTTGCTTCCGAACGGGCTATCCGAAAAGAAGAAATAAGGTCTTTTTTCCCCTTCACCAGTCTCAGACCTTTTCCTCCCCCGCCGGCTGATGCTTTAAGCAAAACCGGAAAACCAGTCTGTTCGGCAATCAGCATAAGTTCTTTTTCATTCTTTGCAGGCTTCATTGCTCCGGGAATTATGGGCACACCGGCTTCAGACATTCTTTGACGGGACACAGTCTTCTGCCCCATCAATTCCATCGGTTCAGACTGGGGGCCAATAAAGACGATCCCTTCTTTTTCACACCGGGATACCAGTCTGGAGCTCTCTGCAAGAAAACCGTATCCGGGATGGAGGGCTTCGGCTTTGCTTTTTTTTGTGGCTTCAATTATTCGGTCTATATTGAGATAACTCTCTGATGGTTTCGCACCTCCGATAAAATAAGCCTCTTCTGCCAGTCTCACATGAAGGGCGTTTTTATCAGCTTCAGAATAAACCGCTACAGGAATGATCCCCATTTCCCGGCAGGCACGGATAATTCTTACTGCTATTTCGCCTCTGTTTGCGATCAAAATTTTTTTAAAGAGCTTAGCCATTTTATTCTATAATGTGATTCGATTTCCGGTTTCCTTTTCCTCTAGGATCTCTCCTTTTACAGCTTTTAAAAAAGGCACATGCAATGAATACATATCCTTGTTTTTTCCTCGGTTTCTAGTTTTCAATCTCCAAATCATTTCATATCTGACATATGATCATTCATATTGATTCTTTCATTTTAATGTTGTTTTATCTTACGTCTTACGTCTGACGATTCATTAATTTTAATCATAACGGAATATTCCCGTGTTTTTTCGGTGGATTTTTATCCCGTTTGTTTTTCATCATTTCCAGAGCCGCGATAAGCTTTGGTCTTGTGAATTTCGGTTCAATTACCTCATCCAGATACCCTTTTTCACAAGCAATATAAGGATTGGCAAACTTTTGCCGGAATTCTTCAACCTTTTTTTTGCTTAATTGATCAGGATCTTCGGCTTTTTCAAGCTCCCGTCTGTATACAATTTTAACCGCGCCTTCCGGCCCCATAACCGCTATTTCTGCTGTGGGATAGGCATAATTGATATCAGCTCTGATGTGTTTTGACGCCATCACACAATAAGCCCCTCCGTATGATTTTCTTGTGATCAGAGTTATTTTCGGAACCGTGGCTTCGGCAAAAGCGTAGAGTATCTTGGCTCCATGTCTTATGATCCCTCCGTGTTCCTGGGATACTCCCGGGAGAAATCCGGGAACATCTTCGAGGGTTGCGAGAGGAATATTGAACGCATCACAAAATCGGATAAAACGGGCTCCTTTATCCGAAGAATTGATATCAAGAACGCCGGCAAGATAGTCAGGTTGATTGGCCACAATACCCACCGGCTTTCCGGCAAGTCTTCCAAATCCAATGACGATGTTTTTGGCATAATGCTCTTGGATTTCAAAAAAATATTGATCATCCAGCACATCCCTGATAATTTTTCTTATGTCATAAGGAAGATTGGGATCATCAGGAACCACAAAATTGAGTTCTTCATTGGTCCTGTCAGGTGGATCCTTGGTCTCCTTCTCGGGAGGATCTTCCATATTGTTATCAGGAACAAAAGAAAGAATTTCCCGTACCAATGCCAGTGTGTGCTCTTCATTCTCAGCAGCAAAATGAGCCACTCCACTCAAGGTGTTATGAGCCTCAGCTCCGCCTAATTCCTCCATAGAAACCTCTTCATGCGTCACTTCCCTTATCACATCAGGGCCTGTTATAAACATATTGCTTTTTTCTTTGGTCATGATAATGAAATCAGTTATAGCCGGTGAATACACTGCTCCCCCGGCACAGGGTCCCATTATGGCAGATATCTGGGGAATCACCCCTGAGGCAAGGACATTTCTTAAAAAAATCTCAGCATAACCAGCCAAGCTGGCAACACCTTCCTGAATACGGGCTCCGCCGGAATCATTCAACCCAATTATAGGGGCTCCGGCTTTCATAGCCATCTCCATGATTTTGATAACTTTGGAAGCATTCGCTTCACTCAAAGAACCTCCAAATACAGTAAAATCCTGGGCAAAAATAAAAACAGTCCTTCCTTCGATGGTCCCATATCCTGTGACAATTCCATCGCCGGGGATTTTCCTTTTTTCCATCCCGAAGTCATAACAATGATGAACAACAAGTCTGTCAGTTTCCTGGAATGAACCTTGATCCAGAAGAAGATCAATCCGTTCCCTTGCAGTAAGTTTCCCGCTTTCATGGCGTTTTTCAATCTTTTCTTCTCCTCCTCCCAGTTCTGCAGACTTTGCTTTTTCGGCAAGCTCTTCCAGTTTCTTCTTAATCGTCATGGCTCAAAACCAACCTTTATCTATTTTTCACTTTTTCCCAGTCTTTTAAAAATTTTTCCATCCCTATATCAGTCAAAGGGTGCTTGACCATTTTTTCAAAAACAGCAAAAGGAATGGTCACAATATCAGCTCCGATCAAAGCGGATTCAACAACATGAAGAGGATGCCTCACACTGGCGACAATAACTTCTGTTTCAATGGCATAGTTTTCATAGATTATGACTATCTGCTCAACAAGATCCATGCCCTCGTGAGAAATATCATCGAGCCGACCGATAAAAGGACTGACATACCGGGTTCCTGCCTTAGCTGCCATAATCGCCTGATTGGGAGAAAAGACTAAAGTCGTATTCACATCAATACCTTCCTGGGATAGTATTTTTGTTGCTTTGAGACCTTCAAGGCATATAGGGATTTTTATTGCGACATTATCAGCAAATTCAGCCAGATTTTGAGCCTCCTTGACCATTTCATCTGCAGAGGAAGAAACACACTCAACACTCACCGGACCAGGCGATATTTTGCAGATTTCTTTAATCAATTCTTCAAATCCAACATTTTCTCTTGAAACAAGAGTCGGATTGGTTGTCACTCCATCCAGCATCCCCAGCTTAGCTGCTTCTTTGATTTGATCCAAATTTGCCGTATCCAGGAAAAATTTCATTAGTACCTCCAAAGTTCCTGATATATAATTGTAATGAATGAAAAAATTTTATATCGATACAGCAAAAAATGCAAACAGCTTCTAAAAAAAATCCAAAATAAAAATATGGCCTGGAGATAAGCAAGAATAAGTCAGCTGAATAAGCAATAAGTAATAATAAGCAGCTTGGCTGAATTATTTCCTTTCAATTCAACAATATAGAATTTTCATTTCCCTGGAGTATTTTGCTTAGAATGGATTTTTAATGCCTTAAATTAATTCTAAGAGTCCATATCTCATCATGAGCTTTATAAGTGACTTTTCTTGCGAAACAATATGTTAATATAGCTAAATATTCTTAAAATCAATATTTTACTGAAAATATTGCTTTTAAGATTTTCTTCCCCTGAAGGTAATTCCATAATTCTTTAATTTTCTTGAAGATAAATCAGCCAAGCTGGGTATTTGGTATTCATAGATTCAAGCTGGGTATTCATAGATTTAACTGTCCCCTCTTTTTACTTTCATAACTGTATTGGAAAGAGTCCCTATATTTTCAATCTGAATATCCACCCTATCTCCGGGAGACATGGGACCGATTCCTGCCGGGGTTCCTGTTGAGACAACATCTCCGGGATTTAAAGTCATCACAGAGGAAATAAATTGCACCAGATAAGGAACAGGAAATATCAGCTTTTTTGTGCTGGATGACTGCTTGAGCTTTCCGTTTAAAAAAGTTTTGATCCTCAAATCAGAAGGATCCGCCTCTGTCTCAATACACGGCCCTATGGCAGCAAACGTATCAAAAGATTTGGCTCTGGTGAACTGCCCGTCTTTGTCCTGAAGGTCCCTGGCAGTGACATCATTGAAGCAGGTGTAACCCAATATATGATCTTCAACATTTGAATTTTCATCCAGCAAGTGAATTTTATTTTTAATAATGAATGCCAGCTCTCCTTCATAATCTATTCTCTTTGACATCTTGGGATATATTATGATGTCATTAGGCCCTATAACAGATGTGGACGGTTTAAGGAAAATCAAAGGCTCTTCAGGCAAGGGTCGCCCCCTTTCCAGAACATGGTCTTTATAGTTCGCCCCAACCGCAACAATCTTTGAAGGAATAACCGGAGGAAGCAACATCACCTCTCCGGCCGGAATTCCTTTTTTATGGATTCTGAAATCACCGAATACCTTTCCATCAATGGGATACAGCAACTCTTCTTTCAACACACCATAATAGTCTTTATGTTTGTATCGATACCTGTATATCTTCATGGGAGTGGTCCTTATTCTTGATCTGTTTTCTTAACAACTTTGTCGCTTTCATTTCCCCGAATATCCACAGCAGAAACAGCATACATATATTCCTTGTCCTTCTCAAAATCAGTGTCCATAAATGAATTTTTCTTTATAGGAGCTTCCGTTAACAAAATATATTCCTTTTCTCCGGCTTCCTTTCTCCACACCTTATAACCAGCCAAATCCTCTTCCTTGTTTCTGTCCCAGCTTAAAGATAAATAATTTCCGGAAACAAGCAGAACAAATCCAGAAGGAGTATCCGGAGCAAACGTATCCTCAGGCTTTATATTCACAACATTGGAATCACTGCTTTCAACAGGAGATCCTTGCATATCTATTTCATACAATTCAGGAAGATCAATCCATCCATACCGAATCATAAAATATATGAAAAAAGTCTTTTTCATCACAATAAGAGGAAAATCTGGTCGGGTGGAAGCTCTCACAAAATATCTGTACTCTTCACCAAAATGAAAATCTTTATCGCTATATTCATTTTCAATGATGAGCTCAGAATTCAAGCGTTGAGGCTTTTCATCTTCATGACTACGGTAAACATTATATCCTTCAACATAGGGAGGCTTAGAACTATCAATATTGCTTTGAGGAGGTTGCCATTCAAGCATAATGTGATCCTCAAAAACAGCGGATTTCATGTTCTGTGGTGGTAAAGGAACAATGACTGCTTTTTTTGATAATAATTCTGAAAAATCAGATTTTTTCCCTCTTTTGTCTTTTACTTGAATCCCGAAAACCAGAGATTCTAATGAAAAATCATCATTCTCTATTTCATAAATATACTTGAATTGACCACTACTTTCTTCATCTTGAACATAATAATCGGAAAAGTCGTCTTTCTTTATTGTTTTCAGAAGTGCGGATTTATTCTTAAACTCACTGCTTGACACTTCGTTTTCTTTAACTTTTTTTTGGAGACCTCCCTCTGCTTTTTTCTTTTTTTTCTTAAGCAGCCAGATTTCTATTTCATCTATTTCTGATAAAGGTTTTCCATTGACATATTCACTTGGATTGATCCATTCCAGTATAAATTCATCTCCTTTCTGGTTTAGCTTGACATTTTCTACTGTTTTAGGGATTTTTTTTAAAGGAGCCAATATCGGACCCTTTTTTCCGCAGGAAGAAAAAACTAAAAAAGAAATGATCAGAGTTGTTAAGAAAATATATCTCTTCATTAGAGAATAAAACGGCTCAAATCCTCGTCTTTTATGATATCCTTAAGCTGATCTTGAACATAGGCTCTATCAATCATGATTTCCTTCTTTGTATTGGGAGCTTTAAATGAAATATCCTCCACAACTTTTTCCATCACTGTATGAAGCCGCCGCGCACCAATATTTTCCGATTCTTCGTTGACTTTTTCGGCAATGGAAGCTATTTCATCAATGGAATCTTCAGAATAATCGATCTGTATATCTTCTGTTGCCATGAGTGCTTTATACTGTTTGACCAATGCACCTTCCGGCTCGGTCAGAATTTTTATGAAATCCTTTTTGTATAAAGATGATAATTCCACACGGATGGGAAATCTGCCTTGAAGCTCAGGAATGAGATCGGAGGGCTTGGTGACATGAAAGGCTCCTGCTCCAATGAACAAGATATGGTCAGTCCTGACAAGTCCATAACGCGTATTAACGGTTGTACCTTCTATGATAGGCAGCAAGTCCCTCTGGACACCTTCCCTACTCACTTCAGGCCCTCTTCCTGATTCTCTGCCGGAAACCTTATCCACTTCATCAAGAAAAATAATTCCCGAGTGTTCCACTTTTTCTATGGCGAGTTTGGAAATCTGATCCATATCCACCAGCTTCTTCTGCTCTTCTTGAAGGAAATAATTGGCGGCATCCTTCACTTTCATTTTCTTTCTCTTTGTCTTTCCTCCTAAGAATCCAGGGATCATTTCCTGAATATGAATTCCTATTTCCTCCACTCCGCTGTTTGAAAAGATTTCAAAAGGAGGCGCTTTGGTCTCTTTCACTTCAACATCAACAATCCTTTCATCCAAAAGACCGGCTCTAAACTGATTTCTGAATTTTTCTCTTGTTTCAATAAACTTATCCTGATCATCTTGCTGCACGGCATCAGCTGGCTTTTTCACAGGCGGCAATAGGATGTCTAAAATTTTTTCTTCCACATTTCTTTTTGCTTTTTCCTTCACTTCTTCCATCTTTTCGGTCTTTACCATTTCCACAGAAATACGAACAAGGTCTCTGATCATAGACTCAACATCCCGTCCCACATAGCCAACTTCTGTAAACTTACTGGCTTCAATTTTAAGAAAAGGAGACGAAGTCAATTTGGCTAAGCGGCGGGAGATCTCTGTTTTTCCAACGCCTGTCGGACCTATCATAAGAATATTTTTAGGAGCAATTTCATCAGCAAGCTCCGGAGGAACTTTGGTTCTCCTGTATCTGTTTCGAAGGGCTATGGCGACTGCTTTTTTTGCTGCCTCCTGCCCCACGATATATTTATCAAGTTCTGATACAATCTTTTTGGGTGTGAGTTCTGTATCTTTTTGTCTCATTTTTACCTTCTTTAGATTTTGAGGAAGCGTAATAGGCATCATAATTCTTCAATCGTGATGTGTTCATTTGTGTAAATACATATCGCCGAACAAATTTCCATCGCTTCTTTCACGATTTCCTTGGCAGAAAGTTTTGTGTGTTTCATCAAAGCTCTAGCTGCTGCCAAGGTATAAGGGCCTCCGGACCCAATTGAAATGATTCCATCATCAGGTTCAATCACATCGCCTGTTCCGGAAATTAGAAAACTATTATCTTTATCTGCGACGACTAAAAGGGCTTCCAGTCTTCGCAGCACTTTATCGGTTCGCCAGTCTTTTGCCAATTCAATGGCGGCTCTGGAAAGATTCCCTCTATATTCTTCCAATTTTGCTTCAAATCTTGAAAACAGGGCAAAGGCGTCTGAAGTCGCTCCCGCAAATCCGGCTAAGACTTTACCCTGATAAAGTCTCCTCAACTTGGAAGCATTCTGTTTCAAAATCGTCTGCCCAACAGTCACCTGTCCGTCACCAGCCATAGCAATTTTATTCTTATGGCGTATGCATATGATTGTTGTCGAATGTGTTTTACGGCTCATATTTATATGATAATTGAAGTCCCCTGCAAATTCAAATATTAATTGTTATAAAGTTTCTTCAGTTTTTTAATTTATATCAGAATAAAGCCAAACTGAAACCGATTAATGAATTCCGAAACCAAATATGATATCGTCATGGTTTCAAAGTTGACCAAAACTGACTCTCTGCTATAATAAAAAAACAAAATATCGAAGAAACAATTTTTATAAGGAGTAAAAAATGCCCGCAAATAAAACTGAAAAATTTGAATTCCAGTCTGAAGTCAAACAGCTCCTCAATATCATCATTTATTCTCTGTACAAAAATAAAGAAATCTTTCTCAGAGAGCTGGTATCCAATGCAGTGGATGCTCTCAATAAAATACAATTCGAGCTTTTAACGGACAAAGAAATTGAAAATAAAGACGCTGAATTGAGAATCGACATCTCCACCACCAAAGCCCAAAACAAGCTCACCATCGAAGACACCGGAATCGGGATGACAAAGAAAGAGCTTATCGAAAACATAGGAACCATAGCCCATTCAGGAACCATGAATTTTCTTAAAAAATTAGCGAAATCAAAAGATAAGGAACAGGTCGATCTTATAGGAAAATTCGGAGTGGGATTCTATTCCAGTTTTATGGTTGCCAGCGAAATTCACATCTGCACAAAATCCTTTAAAAAAGGAAGCAAAGCCTATTTATGGAAATCAAAAGGAGAATCCGCCTATTCCATAGAAGAAACAGTGAAAAAAGTGCGAGGAACGCGGATAGAACTTTTTCTAAAAAAAGATGAAAAAGAGTTCCTTGAAAAACACAGGATAAAAAACATACTGCTCACCTATTCAAAATTCATTCCATTCCCCATTTATTTCGAAAATGAAAAAGTGGAAACCGCCGAAGCAATATGGACTCAGCCCAAATCCAGTCTAAAGAAAAAGGATTACATCGACTTTTATAAATTTTTTGAGAACACCCAGGAAGAACCGGAAACTTACCTTCACCTATCCTCCGATGCCCCTGTTCAATTCAATTCGATTCTCTTTATCCCAAAAACATCCATCGAAAACATCGGACTGTTTAA
>CAZPBN010000008.1:0-118018 GCA_964584935.1 uncultured Eubacteriales bacterium
ACGTAACCAATTTTTCTTCAAAAAATTAGTACATGTCCCGTATTTTCATGGCGTTTATTGCGTTTGTTGGGTTTGAACATCTTAGTTAAGTTTTTCTATATCTTTTAACACTTTGATTATCAACGGTTTCAATTTTGGAATGTCTTCTTTTACAACAAGCCATACCTCTTTAAAATCGACAATAAAATAACCATGGATGATTTTATCCCTCATCCCAGCCATATCTCGCCAGGGTATAGAGGGATACTTGTTTCGGATATCCTCAGGTATATTTTTTGCTGCTTCACCCACTACCTCAATACACCTTATAACTGCATCGCAAGTTTTATGATCTTTGAAAAATTGGTCACGGCTTACATCCTCAACATACCCCTCGGCTCTTTCCATGTACTTAACAATATCTTCAAGATAAAGCCTACGCTTCTCTTCATAATGAAATGGTCTCTTTTATTATAGTTTCTCTTAACTCTTTTCGAATATTTTTCCTCGGAACAACATCAGCTTTAATTCCAAGAATGTCAGAAAAATAATTTTCAAGTGAAACAATATGAAGAAGACTTACTGAATTTTTAAATTCTACAAGAATATCAATATCACTTTTTCCTTTTTGTTCGTTCCTCACATAGGAACCGAAAATAGCAATCGTTTTTACTTTAAACTTTTTTTCGAGCTCTTTTCTATGTTGCTTTATTATTTTCTTAATTTGATCCAGATTTCTCATTTTAGTCAATCTAGTCTATCTGGTCTGTTTGGTCATTCTAGTCTATTTAGTCCTTCTGGTCTATTTGGTCTGGTTGATTTATGAAGAAGCGAGAGGGGCGAGACGGGTGAGAAAGATTCATTTCGTTACTTTCGTTTTTTGGGTGAGATTCTTTTTTGACACTTTCTCGTCATATCAAGTTATTGATTTATAGGAGCCTTTTCCATTGATAGTTGAATATTCCAATCACTTAAAGCAAAGACTCGAATTAAGAAAATTTCCAGAGAATTTGCCTAAACTCATATTTGAATTTTTTGATGAAAAATATTTCGATCATGAAACAGGGAACTTTATTGCTATTAAAAAAGTTAAATATTGTCATAGAACTCGAGAAGTCATAATTGCTTATACAGAAAAAAAACAAAATAGTTGAAATTTTAACCATACATCCATTGAAAAAATCTCAAAAAGCCAATAGAATAAATAATAAGCAGTGGAAAAAATTATGACTAAAGAATTAAAAGTTTTTTATGATCGCAAAAACGACATCCTTTCTCTTTCTAAAGAGGGTATAGAAGATGGTTTTATCGAAATCCATGCTGGAGTTCATATCGAATATAACGATAAAAAGGAATTTATAGGGATTGAAATTCTTAATGCATCCAGGATATTGAAAGATGTTGTCAAACCTATCCAAAATAATTCCCAACACATCATGCGGTGATTTAGTCCTTTTAGTCTATCTAGTCTATTTCGTCTGTTTAGTCCGTTTGGTCTGTTTGGTCTATCTAGTCTGTTTATCATATCTAGTCTATTTAGTCCTTTTAGTCTGGGTTGATAACGGAAGATTTTTATTCAAATAGGATTTGGTGGTGGTGTAGGCGGTTTGGGCTTTATCGGATTGGGGAAGAGCCTCCCGGATTTTCTCCAGGTATTCTCTTTTTTGGATCAGCTGGAATGTGAGGGGAAAATTGACGTCGTAGATCCATGCCATTTGAAGCAGTTTCAAATCATTGAGATTTCTGACGTTGCTATGGTTTACGATTTTTCCTGAGACCAAATCATTGCAGACATCATCCGATATATAAAAATTATCCGGAAGTTCCAGTTCAAGGCTTTCATTGGAATGCTTTTTCCCGTTGTGGTAGTAGTCTGTCACCACATACAGAACATCCAACTTGTCCGCATCTCTGAGTAATTTGAGAAAGAAAAGACAGCGCTCGGTTTCATTTTGAACAAGGCTCGCCTTATTGTGATTGAGAATGGAGCAGTGAATGATTTCGGCTGTATTTTTCTCTATCCCCTCCAAAACGTTTTCCTGATTCAAGACTTTTATGCTCAATTGAGCATGGTTTTCAGACTTGAAATCAGAAAATGTTTGGTAGCGTTCGTATTGTTCGAACCGGCCCACATCATGGAAAAGGGCAATGGTTTTGGCAAGGTCAAGGTCTTGTTTATTTAAATGGAGGCTTTGTCCCAGACGGATGATTTCCTCGCAGACTCTATAGGTGTGGTCCTTTTTTATCTCAATATTCTGGGTGTATTTTTGATCAGGGGATTTGAATCTGAGCACATAGTTTTCAAACCAGGATTCCATTCTCTGTAAGTCTTTTGGGATAATCATTGATATTCGTATCAAAAAGGAATTTATTTTTATATCAAAATAAATTTGACCGAAGTTTCATATTCTTAATTTTGTAAAGGAGACAGCGGTATTTCTGTTTATTGCTATCTCTATAGAATGGATATACTTATTCATTAATAGTGGTGAAAGATCAAACCTAGATAGGGATTGATTTTTGATAGGCTACCGCCGGTGGGCTTTTTCGGGTTATTCAGTTTTAAAAACAATCTCCTGTCTATCTATCTTCAGCTCATGTGTTCAGCATTCTTTAAATCAAAACAAAAATCTCTTGTTAACCCTGCAGACTGACAAAAAAAATCTAAAAACACAACTTTGTAAAGAGTCATTATAAATTAACACAAAATCTCTGTCAAATATGATGTCTTTATGCATTGGTTTTTTGTGTTTTTCTTTTATTTGCCATTTTTTGGAGTGTATCCATCAGATATTCCATCTCTGTTGATTTTGAAAAAAAGTAGTCTGCGCCTTTTTCCATACACTTTTTCCTGTATTGAGAGAAAGGATAATTGGTGAGAATGATAACCAGGGGTTTGAGCTTGTTTTGTTTTATGGCTTCCAGAGCCTTGATCCCCCCTCCTCCAGGCATTCGGATGTCCATGATCACAACATCAGGATGGAGTTTCTCAATGGCTTTGACGGCTCCGACAGCCTCTTCAGCCTGACCCACGACGGTCAGTCCCTGGATTTCAGAAAGCATTTCCACCAGACGGGTACGCAGCACTTTGGAATCGTCAGCGATCAGCAAATACAACGTTTCATCTCCTGTGGTTTTTTTTGAAACTTGCCTCCCTAATGAATAAAGAGTATTCTGTTTCAGTCAAAACGATATGTAAATAGGATTTTATCTGATTATTCTGTAGGGGTTTATCCTACAAATAGAGGGGCTTGTTCTCTATTCAATCAGATTGTTCTTGAAGGCATAATGAGTGAGCTGGGCATTGGTTTTAAAGTTCATTTTGGAAAGGATGCGGGAACGGTAGGTGGAGATGGTTTTCACAGAGAGGGACATTTTTTGGGCAACCTGAGAGGCTGTATTCCCGGAAGCCAGGAGATTGAACACTTCATATTCGCGGTCTGAAAGGATTTCATGGGGCATTTTCTTTCTGTCCAGGCTGAGCTCTGAAGCCAGCTTCTCTGCTAAGGAAGATGTGATGTACTTTTCTCCCCGGGCGATTTTAATCACGGCTTGTTTGAGCTCATCGGGAGCACTTTCCTTGGTGAGATAGCCTGAAGAGCCTGCCCGCAGTGCCCGGACCGCGTACTGTTCCTCCGGATAAATACTCAGCACCAGAACAGGGAGATTCGGTTTCTGCCATTTTATCTGCTTCAACACTTCAATTCCACTCTGACGAGGCATGGAAATATCAAGAAGAACCAGATCGAATTCAGAAGAATCGATGAGTTCTAAAACCTCAGCACCTGTGCCTGCTTCTGCGGTGACTTGCACACCGGGAATTTCGGCAAGAACCTGCTTGATCCCCCGGCGGACAATGGTGTGGTCATCGGCAATCAAAACCTTAATTGTCTTATCCATAATCTTTCCTTTGAGAGGGGACTTTTTGTTTCCGGTTTAAGGGGATGGAAACAGTCAGAGTTGTTCCTTTTCTGGAGACTCCTTTTATTTTCATCTTCCCGTTAAAAGGACGCAGCCGTTCCCTTATGCCCATAAGGCCAAACGAGCGGTATGAATTCACCTGCTGTTCTGTGATGCCCCTGCCATTATCCTTGATTGTGAGCTCCAATCTTTTGGACTTGCCTCCATAGACTTTCAGGCTGAATGACGCCTGGGTGGCTTGCGCATGCCTTAATATATTGGTCAAGGATTCCTGAAAAATGCGGAACAGGGCTGTTGAACACGCCGAGTCCAGTTCGAAATCCTCGCTGCTGTATTCAAAGTTACACTTGATGCCGGAGCGCTCCTGAAACTGCTGCACCTGCCATTCCAGAGCCGGAACCAGACCAAGGTCATCCAGTAAGCCCGGTCTTAATTCCGAGGAAATCCTCTGGGTCGATTTGATAACAGAATCCACTAACTCTATCATGGAATTGAGCTTTTTCATAAAGGGCTCATCATAATAGCGGTCTTTGGGAGATAGCTTGTTTTTAAGCCAGGATATGTCCATTTTCAAGGCAGTCAGGGACTGCCCGTGTTCATCGTGGATCTCCCGGGCTATTTCTCTTCGCTCGTCTTCTCTTATGGACTCCGTATGCTCGGATAGTTCATGCATGGCGTCTTCGGTTCTTTTCTGAGAGGTGATATCTTCGGTGTGGACCATTACCAGATCCGGTGAAATGAAAATATAGGTTATGGACAGATATTTGCTTTCTTTTATGAATTTGAGTTGAACGTAACCTTCCCGGCGTATTGTGGATTTTTCAGAGAAACACCGGTGGATGTCATTGATGATTTCAGGACTGTTTGCATAAATTTTGCTCAGTTTTTTTCCTTTATAGGCTTTGATTCTTCCCCGTGTGATCAATTCGCTGGCATAATTGCAGTCTAAAAGAATAAAATCGTCTTTGACTCTGCGCCAGGTGTAGATGGGGACCGGATTCCCTTTATACTGGGAGCGAAAACGCTCCTCGCTTTCAGCCAGTTTTTTTTCAATTTTGCTTTTGGCAAGTGCCAGTTTCAGAGTTGAGATGAGCTTTTGTTTATCAAAAGGCTTGATGACATAATCATAGGCATCTGTTTTCACGGCTGAATCGAGGACCTTGCTCTCAGAAAAACTGGTCAGATAGACAACCGGAATTTTGTAACGGGAGCGAACCTCTGCGGCTATTTCAATTCCGGAGACATTATCATTAAGCCCCATATCAATGATCATGAGATCCGGCACCGGAGCCTCGGCGCTTTCAATTTTTTCAAAGGCTTCGTTTCCGGTAAGGGCAATTCCGGATATTTCATAGCCGCTGTTTTTAAGACTCTGTTCAAGGCTTTTGGCAATTCCCGCATCGTCTTCCACGATAAAAATTTTCACAGGAGGCTCTGGCGGTGATTCGCTGAAAATGTCAGTGTCTTTCATTTGTGATTTTTCTTATTATATCAAAAAATTCCTGGTTGCTCATTATAATTCCTCATAATAATAGGGGAATGATATTGCAGAGCGAGACGGGCAAGACCAATATTGTGTAGGGCCTGGTCCCCGAACGGGCCGCATAGGTTTGGATTGACCGGTCAAGCCGGCCAATGACAGGGGAAATGGATTGACCGATCAAGTCGGGCAATGACATATGAAGGGACTGGTCACCGGACAGTCCGGCACATGACAAAAGTTCAGACCGGGCGATGACAGGGGAAATCGTAAGACGTCAGACGTGAGATGAAATATAAGGAGACATGTGAGACGTTAGACGTAAGAAGCAAGACTAAAGGGATAAGAAAATTGGGACATGGTGCGAGTATATGTCCCTGTTTTTCGATAAAGATGATTTTGACAATTGCGAACAATATGGTTATGATTGTACTCAGTCAAACCGGAGGGACGTATGACAAGAGAACAAATAAAAACACGTTTTTCACTGAGTGTGCTTTCTGTTTTCATCATGTGTTCGTTTCTTTACAGCTTTCAGGTCGATCCTTTCTATTCAAGGCTTCTCAAAAAAGGAGAGCAGCATTTTCTGGATCAAAATTACAAAGAGGCTGTCCAGACCTTAAAAATCGCGGCTTTTGGTCTTAAGGACAATCAACCGCTTCTTACCAAAACCCATATTTTACTGAGCCTCAGTTTTATTAATTTAAAGGATACGGACAATTCAAAAAAGTATGCCGCCCAAGCGGCAAGATGGATTGATAACAAGGGATACGAAAGCCTCAACATCAATGATTCCATTAAGGCGGATTTTGATAAACTGCTTTTGCAATTGAATCTGGTTGAAAAAGAGGAAGTCCAAGAGGAGACAATATCCCTTCCTGCGGATAAAAGCACCAGAGAGCTAGAAAAGGAGCTTAAGAGGGAAATCAGGAATAATTCTAAGGACGTGAAGTCTTACTTCCAGCTTTATGAACTTTATAGAAAAAACAAGGAATTCAATAAAGCAAAAAGGACACTGAAAAAGCTGGTCAAAAACAATCCGGACGAATATGCGGGTGCCAGTCTGCTTGGGAAAATTTATTTCAATCAGAACAATTACCGGAAAGCCTCTCAATACTTTGAAAAAATTCTTTTGATCTCCATGAACAAAACGATTGACAGAGATGCTCTCATTGAGGCAGAAGCCTTCCTTTCTCTTTGTTACTTTCACATGAAGGATTCAGACAAACTGTTAAGCCTCCTTTCCCAAGCTGCTGACAGCTTTACGCAAAAAAACTTGGAAAATTCCGATTTGGATGATAATGAAATCAATAAGCTCCATGAAATCATAGACAGTTATGAGGAACATGTTTCTCAAAAGTCCTATGGAGAACAGATAAAGGAGCTGGAGGATAGGCTGAATGAAGAACCGCGGAATTCTTTGGTATATTATGACCTTTATGAACTGTACAGAAAAACAGGTGATCCCCAATCCGCTTGGAATGTGCTAAAAAAGCTTGTTGAAAATATTCCTGGCGATCTCAGAGGACACTTCCTTCTAGCCAAAACAGATTTTCTTTCCAGCCGCTATAAGGATTCACTGGAAAAATTCAAATCCGTGTTA
Organism: uncultured Eubacteriales bacterium; assembly: GCA_964584935.1. GTDB lineage: Bacteria > Acidobacteriota > Aminicenantia > Aminicenantales > Aminicenantaceae > CAZPBN01. The sequence continues at coordinate 6,984 of CAZPBN010000008.1, forward strand.
GATAATTCCGAGGACATTGAATCGGAAAACACATTGGTCATGAAATCCCTTATCTATGTGGCTGTCTGTTATTTCCATTTAAAGAAAAATGAAAACATGGAAACAGTTGTGCAATATATAGTGAAAGTTCTGGAGGACGAACAGATCAATAATTTGGTCAAAGAGGAAGGGCTGGACAAAGATTGGAGTGAGATTATGGAGACAGTGGATCTGATGTGGAGCCCAGAGTAAGACGAGTGATTTGGGGCCTACATCCAATACGGAGATTTGGTGCATATAGAATATGGCTTGTTCGGGAAACGGGCTTTGCGGCTCAATGCGGGGATTGGGCCCTGCAGAATAGGATTGGATTGCCCGGTCAAGCCGGGCAATGACATAGGAAAGGACTGGTCTCCGAACAGTCCGGCACATAGGAAAAACGATTGGTGTTACAAAATATGGCTCGTTCATGGATCGGGCCGCATAGGTTTGGATTGCCCGGTCAAGCCGGCCAATGACATAGGAAAATGGAAATTGAAAATTAAAGAATCAGAAATCTTAACAAATATATTTCTTATGTATTGCTTATTCCCCGAAGGGGCAAGAATATTATATAATTGTGAATAAACAAGAATATTATATAATTGTGAATAAAAATTAGAAAACATGAAAAAAGAAGGTAATTTGAAATACATCCAATCAGTATCTAAGCAAAGGATTTTAATTCTGTTTCTGTTCATTGCTTTGTTCGCAGGGATTTCCTGCAGCACAGTGAGTCTTCAAGAAGCCAAACTCCTGGGAGAACAGGGCATTGAGGCATCCACCACTATCAGCGAGTCCTACAAAATCACTGCTGAACAAGTAGACCTTTATGAAGAGGGTGAGTGCATTCTGGCTGCACTCAAAGAGGGATACACTTCCCCCAGTGAACAAACAAAAAAATATTTAAAAGTCATCAAAGAAGAACTCACCAGGCGCAGTGATATGTTCGACAAACTGTCAGAAGCCTATGTGTCATTTCTTGCGCTTGCTGTGTTTAACAACAAAGAAGAAATGGAACAATCTTTGGAAAATCTTTCCCTATCCATTGACGAATATAATGAGACGATCGGAAGAGAATATTTCAATACAGGATATGTCAAACTCTTTGAAGAAAGTGTGAATCTATTTTCTATTGAAAAACAAAAAAATCTATTAAAAAAAACAAGCCAATTGATGAGAAACAATCTTGAATCCATAAAGACACTTCTTGAACAACAAAAAGAAAGTGATTCCTTAATTGCCATGAGAGAAGAAATCGAAAACAACCGGTTGAAAGTAGCCAGAACTCTGTGGAAAGAAGAAATCGGACTGCCCACAGAAATTTTCAGAGAGCATGTAACTCATTACGGACTTGTATTGAATGAGAAAAAATCTTATCCCAAGTATTTGAGTCCTGAAATAAAAAAAGCTGTCGAAGAAGTTTTGATAATAAGACACGAAAAAAAAGTCGAATCTCTCCAAAGATCATACAAAGCTTCTATTAAGGCAATCCAATCATTGATAACGGCACATAAAAGCCTGGAAGAGGGTGAAGGATTTTCTCCTGGTTCCATCAATGCCTTTCTGGAGGCGATCCATCGGTATATGGATGTTTTTGAGGACTGGGAATGATGAATCATCATAAATCTTTTGATGAGATAAAAAAAACCTATCTTCTCATTGACAAGAATTTTGATAGGATTATTGCATCCTGTGAAAACAAGGAGCAAAAAGAGGAAGCCATTGAAGCCAGGAATCTTGCCTGCGAAGCCTATTTTGAAGCGATTGCCAATGGTTTAAAGGAAAACAGTGATTTTATTGAAGAAACGACGGAACAGTTAAAAAACGCCAATGACAGGATAGAGCATTCCATTGAGTCCTTACAGAATGTCACAGATTTTATCAATCTTATGAACGAAGCGGTCGGGCTGGCGAAATCACTAATCCATTGGCCTGAGTTTTAGATAGATGGAATTCGAACGTTTTGTTTTATTATGGATTTTAAGTATGGGAACCGGGCCACGCGGCCCGTTCGGGGAATCGAACCATGCGGAATAGGATTGGATTGCCCGGTCAAGCCGGGCAATGACATAGGAAAATGGAAATTGAAGTCGGACAATGACAAAAGGTCAGACCGGGCGATGACAGGGGAAAATGGATTGCCCGGTCAAGCCGGGCAATGACATATGAAGGGATTGGTCCCCGAACAGTCCGGTAAATAGAAAAATGATTGATGGTGCGATAGAATACGGCTCGTTCATGGATCGGGCCCTACAGGATAGGTTTGGATTGCCCGATCAAGTCGGCCAATGACAGGGGAAGGGATTAATGACATAGGAAAATGGAAATTGAAGTCGGGCAATGACAAAAGATCAGACCGGGCGATGACAGGGGAAAATGGAAATTAAAGCCGGACAATGACATATGCGGCTCAATGCGGGGATCGGGTCCTGCAGAAAGGTATCAATCTATGACTCTTCTCGAATGCTAATGGAACGGGCATGTCCTTCCAATCCCTCTGCTGTGGCAATTTTTTTTGCCAGAGGAGCAATCCGCTTGAATCCCCGCTCATTGACTTTTAGAGTGGTTTGAAACTTTAGAAAATTTTTAACACTCAGAGCTCCAGAATATCTTGAAGCCAAATTGGTGGGGAGTATATGATTGAGCCCGCTGGAGTAATCCCCTAATGCTTCGGCTGAGTATTCTCCTATAAATAACGAACCGTAGTTTTTCAACTTCGGAATAAAAGGTTCCGGTTCCCTTATATGAAGTTCCAGGTGCTCCGGTGCTCTTCGATTGGCAAGTTCGACCGCATCTTCAATCCGGTCAACCAATATAATATGGCCGTTTGTATCCAGGGAATTTCTTACAATCTTTGCATTCTTCAAACTCATCAGCTGCCTGTTGATTTCACGCTCCACTTCCTCGACCAAATTATTAGCATCGGTGACCAGTATCGGAACAGCATTTTCATCATGCTCAGACTGGCCTATCAAATCTGCAGCGATATAGGAGGCATTCGCCTCCTGGTCAGCAATTATCATCACTTCAGTGGGACCGGCAATGAAATCAATTCCCACACTTCCATAAACATATTTTTTCGCAGCACTCACATAATTGTTGCCAGGGCCCACAATCTTATCCACTCTCTTGATACTTTCGGTTCCAAAAGCCATGGCTGCAATGGCTTGAGCCCCTCCCACTCTGTATATTTCATTGACACCGCAAATATCTGCCACAACCAGGATCATAGGATTCACAAATCCCTTATCAGACGGCGGCGAACACACCACCAGCTCCTTAACTCCTGCTGTCTGCGCAGGAATCGCCCCCATCATTAAAGTGGAGATAAGGGGATACCTGCCACAAGGAACATAAATCCCGACCCGCTCTATGGGAATTATCTTTTGTCCCAAACGGATTCCTTTCTCCGGTTCAAATTCAAATTCTTTGAATAGTTCAAACTGCCTCAAAGAGAATCTTTTCAGATTTTTAACCGCTTTCTTCATATCTGAAATCAAATCTTTATCCACCTCTGAATAAGCCCGCTCTATATCTTCTTTTTTCACTTCGAAATTCATTATTCTTATGTTATCAAACTGCCCTGTGAATGATCTTAAAGCCCTGTCCCCTTCTTCTTTAACCCTGTTCACTATTTCCTGAACTTTGGGCAAGTCCACAAATTCCTTATAGGAAAAGAAACCATCTTTCAATTGCTCTAATCTCAATCGTTTCAATGCTCCTCCTTTGATGACTTTTTATTTATCTCTTGAAATTCTTCTTCTTCTTTTTAGCTCATTAAGGATATCTGCCAGTTTTATATTGTTTTTAACCAATAAAACACTCATAAAATACATCAAATCTGAAGCTTCCCACATCACATCTTCTTTCTTCTCTGCCCTAACCAACTCCCCTGCTTCTTCAATAATCTTCCCCTTCAGCGTCGATATATCTAATTTCGCAGTATACGAATTTTTGGGATTTTTTTCAAGTCTATTTTTAATGACATCAAAAAGTTCTTCCAGGTGAAATTGTCTGTCTCCAAAACAAGAGTATGTTCCAAGGTGACAGGAAACTCCTTTAGGTTTCACCCACAACAGCAGGGCATCAGAATCACAATCGGTTCTTATTTTTAGAAAATCCTGCACATTTCCAGAAGTTTCTCCTTTCATCCAGAGCTTTTTTCTCGACCTTGAAAAATACCAGGCGCAGCCGGTTTCAAATGTTTTTTTGAGGGATTCCCTGCTGCTGTAAGCCAGCATCAAAACCTGAGATCTTTGATCAATGGCTATGGTGGGGATCAAATTCTTTTCCCAGTCCAAAGAATGTATGAACGCATCCGCCAGGCTGAACTTTTCTGAATAAACAGCCATTCCCAATTGAGTGTTTATGTGAAGAGAGGACAGGAATTGAATTTCTTCTAAAGATGATATCCCTCCGGCAGCAGTTATCTGTAAGTCAGTCCTATTTCTGATTCTTTTGAACAATTTCAAATCCGTGCCCTTCATGAGCCCCTCTTTTTCCACACAGGTATAAAGGAACTCTGAAGCGTAGGGCCTCATCTCTTCAAGAACCTCGCTCAAACCAAATCCAGCCTTATTTTTCCACCCGTGAGTCACGATTTCCCCCTCCAAGGAGTCAACCGCTATAATGATCCGTTCTTTTCCTATAGCTGATTTCAAAGCCTTTAAAAAATTCTCATCAAGTCCCTTTTCATGGAAAGCTTTTGTTCCAATGATCACTTTTTCTGCTCCATAGGAAATCATTCTTTTGGCTTTTTCTATAGTTCTAATACCGCCTCCCACCCGGCAGGAAGCCCACTGGCAAATATTTTTAATCACATGTTCATTGTGTCCGTCTTCAAAAGCTGCGTCCAGGTCGATGAGGGCGATCTCTCCGTATTTTGAAAATTGCTCGGCAATCTTGGAGGGAAATTCGTTCTCAAAGACTTTCTCCCGCCCTTGCTTCAACTGAACCGCTTTTCCTCTGCTGAGGTCTATAGATGGTATAATCATCTCACTCTCACTCCTTTCCTTATAAGATATTGTTTGATGTCACAGATTCTTAATTCTCTGTAGTGAAGTAAAGAGGCAATAAGGACAGCATCGGCTTTCCCCAAATGAATGGCATCATGGATCTGAGCCAGATTTCCCGCTCCTCCGGAAGCGATAACAGGAATCGATAAAGCCTCTGAAACAGTCTTTGTTAATGGGAGGTCATAGCCATTCCTGGTTCCATCCATATCAATGGAATTCAAAAGTATTTCTCCGGCACCCAGCTCCTTAATCCTCTTTGCCCACTGAACAGCATCCAGACCGGAGTCTTGTCTCCCTCCTTTCAGATAGGCATTCCAGGAATTGCCGGTCTTTTTAGCATCAATGGAAAGAACAATGCACTGGGAACCGAAAATAGAGGCTCCTTCAGAGATAATGGCAGGATTTTCAATCGCTGCCGAACACATGGACACTTTATCAGCGCCGGAATTGAGGAGCTCTTTTATATCCTGCGTGCTTCTGACTCCGCCTCCGGCAGTCAAGGGAATAAAAACAGACCTGGAAACCTTTTCCACAACACCGAGCATTGTCTTCCGGCTCCTGTAGGTTGCCCCAATATCCAGGAAAATAATCTCATCGGCTCCTTCATCGTTATAATATTGAGCAAGGGAAACCGGATCACCGGCATAGCGGATGTTCTTGAATTTTATTCCTTTAACCACTTTCCCGTCTTCAACATCCAGACACGGAATAATTCTGGTGGCTAACATTTTTCCACCCAGTTTTTGAGAAGTTTTAATCCGGGAGGGCCGCTTTTCTCAGGATGAAACTGGACTCCCCATATACGGTCTATTCCTGATATGGAGGCATAATCCAAACCATAATCTGTCACAGCATGAACGATTTCTGATTGGGGGGTGAAAACATAATAGCTGTGGACAAAATAAAAATACTCTCCATCCTTGATTCCATCCAGGAGGCAGGCTCTTTTTTGGATTTGTATGGTATTCCATCCAATCTGGGGGACTTTTTTGGCTTTAAATTTCCGGCAATTTCCTTTAAAAACCGCTAAACCAAATGTCCGGGCAGATTCCTCGCTTTTCTCGAACAACATTTGAAGGCCGAGACAGATCCCTAGAAAAGGTTTCCCCGCTTGGATCCACTGCTGCACCGGCTCCAAAAAACCGGTTTTTTTGAGTTTGCCAACAGCATGTCCAAAAGAACCGACACCCGGGAGGACGAGACGTTTGACTGATTTTAAATGACAGTCCCGGGATACAATGATGTTGTCTTTTTTCAGAAAATTGAATGCTTTTTGGATGGAATGAATATTTCCTGCTCCATAATCAATGATTCCTATCATCATCTATCACTCCTTTTATGCTTGGTATGGCTTCCTTTTCCCTTGAATCCAGAGAACAAGCCATGCGCATGGCTTTTCCGAAGGCTTTGAACATGGCTTCCATTTTGTGATGGTCGCTTCGTCCGGACAATATCCGTATGGCGATATTGGCTTTCAGATTTGCGGCAAAGGCTTGAAAAAAATCCTCAACCAGATCGGTATCCATTGCCCCGCAAAATCTCCGTTTGAATGACCCTTCATACTGAAGAAAAGGCCTCCCCCCTATATCCACAGCAGCTAAGGAAAGAACATCATCCATGGGAAAAACAAAATATCCGGCGCGGTTGATTCCTTTCCTATCTCCCAAGGCTTTGCTGAAGGCTTGACCCAAGACAATGCCGCAATCTTCAATCAGGTGATGCTGGTCAACATGAAGGTCTCCTTGAGCTTTGACATTCAAATCAAACAATCCGTGCTTGGAAAACGATTCCAGCATGTGATTGAAAAACCCAACCGGGGTCTTGATGGTTGCCTTGCCTTTGCCTTCCAGTATTAAATAGACCCGGACTTCGGTTTCTTTTGTTGTTCTGTTGCAGCGGGCTGAGCGACTCATTTTAAAACCTCCCTTAGATCATTGATATCGTTCAATACATGGCGGGCACCACAGGACAGAAGCTTTTTCCTTTGCTCTTCCATTCCTTCTCCGGGAAGCGCCACCCCAAACGGAATCACAGAGGCTCTTTTCGCTGCTGTGATATCGTCTACCGTATCCCCGAAATAGACGGCTTTACGGGTATTCAGAAGTCTTAAAGCCAGTTTCAATCCATAAGGATGGGGTTTGTTTTTATCAGGAGGGACATCATTCATAGTGACCAAAACGGGAAAATACTTGTTTGCATTGAATCTGTTCAAGACATAATTTGCTTCCCGGGAAGGTCTTCCGGTGACAATTCCGGTTTTGTAATGGTTCTTGATGTGTTTCATCATCCTCGGATTTAAGAGCCACTTTTCGTTTTTGATAAGCCCGTTGTGGTCTTTACCCAAATAAATCTTCTGAAAAACCTCGATGATCTCCTTTTTATTTATGGTTTGACCGTTGTCTTTCAGAAATCGTTCACAGAGGTCCCAGTCATTATTGAATCCTCCCCTGTTTTTATAAGCCAGAATCTCTGATATCTCAGGTCTTTTTCCTAAATATTGTTCAATCACCCGGGCAACGGTTTCCCTGTAGGAAAGAGAGACATCAACCAGAACACCATCCATATCAAAAAGCACAGCGTTCATGAGCATCTCTCCTTGACCTGGTGCTTCAATTTTTCCAGAAAAAAATCATTTTCCTGAGGAGTGCCAACAGTCACTCTCAACATGTCTCTCAGACTGTCCTGCTGAAAACTTCGGACAAGGACTCCTTTTTGGCGGAGTCCCTTAAACATGCCTTCTCCTGGAATTTTTGAGGATCCAAAGAGTAAGAAATTGGCACTGGAGGGAATAAAAATAATCTCATCTGTTTTTTTTAATTCGGCTGATATTCTTTCTCTTTCTCTGAGCAGGTTTTCGACATTTTCTTTGATGAAATCTTGTTTGGTGAGGAGGACTTCCCCGACTGCCTGCTGGAATATGCCCACTGAAAATGGCATTTTTACTTTTCTGAGCTCTTTGACGTTCTTGTTTTGGCTTAGAAGATATCCGAGTCGAATTCCGGCGAGATTTAAAGCTTTGGAAAAAGTCCTCAACACAATCAAATTTGGGTATTTGGGGATAAGTTGCTGAACCGTTTGTTTATAAAATTCATAATAGGCTTCGTCGATGACCACCAGGCACTTTGCCTTCTTTAGGATTTCTTCCACTTCTATGGGCTGAAGAGCTGTTCCAATGGGATTGTTAGGAGAAGCCAGAATGATGAGATTCACATCTTGGGCTTTTTTAATGATGGAATCAAGGTCAAAACTGAAATCGTTTCTTAAATCAACTTCCAGAACATCAATATTCATCACAGAGGCAAGTCTTTTGTAAATGGAAAATCCAGGATTGACAATCAACAGCCTGTCGCCTGAATCGCAGGAAGCCTGGATAACAACCTGTATCAACTCATTGGAACCATTTCCTATCATGATCCCTGACATTGGGAATTCCGTGTATTGAGATATTTTTTCAGCCAGTGAATTTGCTATTTCTGCGGGATATCTGTTCCACTTTATTTTTTTTAGCCGGTCGAAGATTTCTTCTTTCATATCCAGGGGTATATCGACCGGGGACTCGTTTTGATTGAGCTTCACTATGGAAATATCCTGATCCACAGAATATTCATCAAGATGCAATACCTTCCTTTTTATTCCGTTCATGAGATCACCTTCCTGAATTTGTATTCCAGAATATCGGTGGCACCCATTCTTTTTAAAACCGGAATCAGCCTGACTGTCTCATCCTTTTTAACCGCTACCTTGACCGCATACCCTTGGTCTTTATACAGCGACTGCACGGTGGGAGCCCTCATGCAGGGTAAGATGCGGACAATGGGTTCCAGCTTTTCAGGAGGGACATTCATCTCGAGCATGACTCTCTCTCTGGCATTGATCACCGCTTGAAATATCATTTTGAATTCCTCAATCTTTTTCTTTTTCCATGGATCCTTTATCGCTTGTTTGTTAGCAATAAAACGGGTGGAGGAATCCATTATTATTGAGACCACCTTCAAATCGTGGTCTTTCAAGGTCTGTCCTGAAGCGGAATTGTCAATGATCATATCCGCATCCTGGGGAGGATAAGCTTCCGTGGCTCCATGAGTCCGCAAGAATATCGAATCATATTTTTCTTTACGTAGAAATTCTCTGGCAATGTTTTCATATTCAGATGCCACCACAATCTTTCTTAGCCTGAGTTCTTCCTGGCTCAAATGAGAGGGTATGGCAGCAACCACTCTGACAGAGTCTAACTTAAGATCCAGTATCTCTGCGACATCTGATTTTGTTTCAACGATCCAGTCATATCCTGTAAAGCCTATGTCGTGAGATCCCAACTCAATAAGCTGAGCAATGTTCTGCGGCTTCATTATTTTTGCTTCGATTTCAGGATCCCCAGTGAAAGGGATGTATAAACGATCATTTGTTTCCACCTGAATTCCTGAATCCTGAAGCAGCTTGATGACATTTTTAAATATTCTTCCTTTTGGAATGACAAGTTTGATTTTGTTTCCCATCAAAAACCTCCGTGTTTGTTTCCCTTAAATAATAATATTCCGGTATTTCCATTGAAATTGAGATTCAAATAATGATTTCAAACAGGATGATTCCTGCTTTGGTTTAATACTTTTGAATCCGAATAAAGGATAAAAAGGTAGGAATGATTAGTTACAATGGACGTAGGATTTCACAGTGCAATACTTGATGAAGTATTTTTGTTTGTAACTCATAGAGGAATTTATAGCGGAAAAATATACATCTGTCAACTAAAAAATGGAAAAATGGGGTGAGGTCTTGAATTGAGACTCTCTTTGCTTACATTGAGTATGGTTATACATTAACCGAAATTGGCTGTACTTGGGGTCGGACCATTCTAAGTGAAAGATAATAAACAAATAATCTAAAATTAAATCCCTTTTTTAGCCTTAATTTATTGATTCTAGGTTCTTCGCAATAATGGATACCTGAGTTGCAAAAAAAAGGACATCGTATTAAGTTCCTCTTATAAGATTTATCACAAAAAAGGAGGAACGAACGATGTCCCATTCGTTATTGTACCAATGTTTAGGGGTAAATGGCTACCATCATCTCAGGGGTTGGAGCAGCAGAGGCGTGACCTATTGGAAAGTTGTGGCACATGTCATGCCCATGGTATCCTTAACTATTTTCTCTTCCGTATTTCAACAGCCAAAGTGGAGGGAATTAATAATCGAATAAAGGTGATTAAACGAATGGCTTATGGCTATCGCGATCTCTACTACTTTAAACTGAAAATCTACAACATCCATACCACTAGGTACTCATTAGTGTGATGAACCTGAACCCTAAAAAAGGACTTTTAAGGGTATAAAACGCCTTTCTATTTCAAATATTTTATTTAATATCAATAAGTTATAAAGGTCCGACCCCGTATAAACCCGTATAAAGCACCCCATTCGCCTTTAATAGCTTACTGGGTCTTTTTTTATATTTCTCTATTTTAGAAAGAAAAGAAAAATCCGATGCCGGGAATAACGATTATCCTGCCGCCTTTTTGAGTGACACCAACTTTATCGTAATCATCGAATTCAATCCAAAAAGCGGAATCATCAGTGAATGTTGTCTTGATATTTTGATCGAGAGAAAGTGGAGCATAGACTCCTCTTGCGTCAATTTTTATGCCAAAATTATCCCCCATAAAAATTTTAAATCCAATACCGGCATTGGGAGCAATCGCTATTTTTGTCTGATAGGTTACATCTAAAGTATAAGTGGCTTCTGTCTCACCCCACCCCCAGCTCGATAAATGGTTTGTGATTTTATAATGAACCGAGGGAGAATCGCTGTTCACCACAATTCCGGCTCCCACTGAAAAGTAAGGAACAAGCTGACCTTGCATAAAGTTTATATTGAAATTTAAACCCAAAATAAAAGTATTTCCTGCTGATTGAACCGAATTGTTTATAGGAGTCACGTCATAATTATTTCCCATGGCAGACACAGAATTATTATAACATTCCACAATTTCACTCCAGGCGGCATCATCAAATACCAAACCGCTAAAACCATATCGGAACATCAATTCGATTTGAAACATCGGATTCAAATTATACCCTAAATTCAGACCGGCAATAATTCCTCCTTTCTGATTCACAATCGCATTCCCTATGACATTATCTAAGGGATCAGTCTGAGGGGGAGATAACCAACTCCAAATATAACTATCATATCCATCTCCGAACCAAGGACTCCATTGTCCTGAATATAGATCAACGGCAGGTGTTCCAGCACTCATCTTTCCAGTGGATAAAAAATAGCCTCCCACTAAAGAAATCTCAAACATAGAACTTTTTTTACCTTGATACACAGGAGCTGGCTTTTTAACCGGAGGAGGCGGTGGGGGCGGAGATATCACTTTTTGAGTTTGCGCTTCTTTTATTTCTTTTTCTTCTTTGATTACTTTTTGTTCCTCTTTAGGTTCAATTTTTTCTTCCGGTTCTTCAACTTCAATGATTTCGACAACACTGGAATGAATGTATCCGGAAACCACAAATCCTTCTCCATCTGGCGGGAGTTTGATTCTAAACCATTCTCCTTGGGTTTCAACCACTTCAAAGGTTGACCCTAAAGGAGCTTTCCCTACCACAGTGCTCTGCAAGGAAGGTTTCAACCTCACATTTCCGCTTTGAACAGTTACTTTGACTTCCTTATCCAGCGCAAAAATCAGATCCGACAAACAAAATACAAGAGAAACGAATATCATTAATGCAAATACTTTTTTGAAATGACTCATCTTTCCTCCTCAAAAAATTTACATTAATAAATAAACCGCTCCTTTTGAATCCAAAGGAACGGTTTATATCTTAAATTACTTTTTTTATTTACTTTTATTTTAGAATATTTTTTCTATTCGCTTCTAAAAAGTAATTTTAACACCAAATTTGAAATCTATGCCTGAAAGGTCAATGGTCGCTATTTCACTATTTACCGGAGCCGTCTCATACCAGCCGTACATAAGATATTGATCGCTGGAGCCATATTTAGTCGTATAAAGGGTTCTTTCTTCTTCTCCGGTTCCTGTCAAATCGTCATATTTATAGGTGCCGGTGATCTCGGAAAACTGGGCATATCGTCCCTGTATATCCAGGCAGAGAGCTACCCCGGGGGATACGTTGAACTCAAATCCCAAACCTCCATGAAATCCAAATGTGGATGGACTTGCTGTGACTGAATCCTCAAAATCATAAAATGGTATTACGAACCATATGCCAGATCCGGTTAAATCTTGTTTAAACGTTCCCAAATAGTAGCCCCCACCAACATTAAACGCAAGATTCATCGAACTTCCCATAGGGAGATTAAAATGAAGACTCAGTTTTAAAGGAATAGCTGAAAGAGTCATATCTGTAGATTCTTTGCTATAAAGCGCCCATATCCAAAGAGTTTCTTCCCATTCCACATTTCCACTTGAATAACTTGCGGATAAAAAGTCTGCTCCCACACCAACACCAATATTGGGCGTGAAATACAGAATGAATTCTGCTCCGCCACCAAATCCAAGATTAAGGTTTGGATAGGAACCAACAATCGTACCCGTATCTGCTACATCATTGATCCAACTATTTCTATCATCAAAAAACTGGTTGAGATTACCGAGCATCAAATAGCTCCCTCCACCGGATAACTTAAACCCAAATCCCATTCCTCCTGACCGGGCTGGAGGTTGTTCATATTGAGGCTCTGACGGAGGAGGTGGAGAGGTATTCCCTTCTTGGATTTTAGCTTCTTTTTTTCTCTTTGCTTTTTTCGATTCTTTCTCAGTCTCGATATTTTCTTCAGCTTTTTCGACTTCAGAGACTTCCACAACACTGGAATGAATGTACCCGGAAATCACAAAGCCATCTTCATCCGGGGGCAAACTAATTTTGAACCACTCCCCTTCTGTCTCTAAAACCTTGAAACTCGCACCCAAAGGAACTCGACCAATCACAGTACTCTGCAAGGAAGGTTTCACCCGCACATTTCCTTTTTGAACCGTGACTTTAACTTCTTTGTCTAAGGCAAAAACCAAATTCGATAAACAAAACATAAGCGAAATAAATGTCATTAAAACGAATGCTTTTTTTAATTTTTTCATTTTTCCTCCTTTTTCGCTTAAAATTCATATAACTTATACAATAAAAAGAGACAATTTTCAATTAAAAAAAAATATATTTTTATAAAAATAATTAAATATTTTGCAAACTTTCTTAAGGAATCTTTGACAAATAACTTTCTGCTATGCCAAAATGGATAAGGGAAAATGAATAAAATCTCCAGGCGAAACTTTATGAGCAATTCTCTATTACTGGCTGGATATCTATTGAATTTTCCTTCCAGAATTAATTCAAAAAAGGCAGAGAAAATGGGAAATAAAAAACCTGATTCATCAGAATATCCTTCTTACCTAGGATTATATAAAAGCGGTGAGCTTTCCAAGCGAGTAAAAAAGCTCCAATCCTATTATGAATGCTGTACTCTTTGTCCCCGGGACTGCAGAGTGAACAGGAATAAAAATGAAGTTGGAAAATGCCAGGCTACTTCCACTCTCAAAATCACTAGTCCGTTTCCTCATTTAGGGGAAGAACGCCCTCTGGTGGGAAAGAACGGTTCTGGAACCATCTTTTTTTCTCACTGCGGGCTTCGCTGCATTTACTGCCAGAATCATAACCTCAGCTTTGGGGGAGCCGGCACAGAAGTTTCAAGTCATCGGGTGGCTGAAGCCATGATTCATCTCCAGAAACTCGGATGTCACAACATCAACCTGGTCACTCCCACCCACTATATTCCCGGGATCGTTGAATCCATAGCAAAAGCCATTCCTATGGGGCTTCGTATTCCTATTGTCTACAACACAGGAGGATATGAAAAACTGGAAATATTGAAGCTTATGGATGGGATTGTGGATATCTATCTGCCGGATTTTAAATACTGGGATCCGAATGAGGCAGCAAAATACTCCAGTGAAGCTTATAATTATCCCTATTATGCCCGCATCGCATTCAAGGAAATGTTCAGGCAAGTGGGAGATCTTGAACTGGACAAAAGAGGAATTGCCAAAAAAGGATTGATGGTGAGACATCTCGTCCTTCCCAACAGGGTTGCAGGTACAAAAGAAGTGCTTCGATTCATATCGCAGAATTGTTCAAAAACAACTTATGTTAATATCATGCGACAGTACCGACCTGAGTACAAGGCTCGCGAGTATCGGGAGATTGCCCGCCGGATTAAATCTTCTGAATACAGCGAAGCTTTGAAATGGGCACAGCAGGTGGGATTAACAAATCTTGACAGGTAGGAATTGTTTCTTCGGCCCGTTTGGAAACCGGATCCTACCAAAAATAGACCAAATAGACTAAATAGACCAAATAGACTAAATAGACCAAATAGACTAGATTAGTGCAATCAATGCAATACTTGGATATGCCCCCCGTTTTTCGAACCAGTTTTGAAACTACTTTTCGCTAACATCTTAGAGAGATAATTTACCCTTTTCTTTTAAATATGTTATCGGCGACTTGTTTCCAAGTACCGAATGTCTACGAATGAAATTATAATACCCTTGAAACGTGGTGTGTACCGTTTCCTATGTTTGTCTGACATCATCTGCCTCCTCAAAAGGGCTTCCTTTTCACTCTGATGATGTCTATTATATCACGAAAAGACTAGCACACCATGTGGTTCAAATTTTGGGGTGCAGTTCATTCTCCCCCCCCTTACTCAATGCCTATAAAAATAAGGTAAATGGGTATAGTGTCCCCTTTTTTGCCTTATCACCAGGCAATGCCGTAGTCTTCTCCATAGTTGCTTGAGCCGCCCCAGAAAGTTCCATGCTTCCAGTCAAAATATATGGCATTTATGGGACCCGAGGTGTATGTTCTCTCTCTGATTTTATATCCCATTGATTCCAGTTTATCTCTCACCCAAACAGGAACTTTTTCATTCAGTGTCAGTCCACCCGGAACAGCCACATGCTTTCCGAAGGAACTCTGCATTTGATAACTGACAATATTGGCTGCTTCACAGGCTTCCTGGACATTCATCCCAAATTCAACCATATTCAAGAAAAACTGGAGCATATTCTGGTCCTGAGTGTCTCCTCCTTGAACAGCAAATGAGAGAAAAGGTTTGCCATCTTTTATGGCTAAGCTCGGAGTCAGAGTCGCCCGAGGCCGTTTTCCCGGCGCCACAACATTATAGGGATTCTTTTCTTCGTGAAGAACAAAACTCTGCATGCGCTGGCTCATCCCGATTCCTGTTTTCCCTGCGATACACGCCGGTATCCACCCTCCGCTCGGCGTTACAGAAACGATCCAGCCGCTTTTATCCGCAGCCTGTATGGATGTTGTCCCTGTATAGAAGCTCTGCTCGATACTTTCGTCATTTTGCTTGTTCGATTCATCATCCTCACTTTTTCTGGTGTTAGACCAGTTCCTTGCATAATCAAGAAAAGGATTTTCACCTTCCTGAAAAAGATAGGGATTGCCTGGTTTGACATCCGTATCATTCTTTTCTAAATCCATGAGCTTCAACCGTTCTTTGGCATACTCTTTGGATAAGAGACCTTTTATGGGTTCCTCTGGAGGGAAATAGGGGTCTCCATAATAGAAGTCCCTGTCCGCATAAGCGAGATTCATAATCTGGTAGAGAGTATGAATATACCGTGCACTGTTGTACCCCATGGATTCCAAATCCTTATTTTCCAGCATGTTGAGCATCTGAAGGAGAACAGGTCCTTGAACCCAGCAAGTCAGCTTATACACTTCAATTCCTTTGTAGGTAGTCATCACCGGTTCTTCAAGATAAACCTGCCAATCAGAAAGGTCTTTAACCGTGATCAAACCTCCCTGTTCTTGAGAGCTTCTGGCGAATTCCCTGGCTATGTCTCCTTCATAAAAACGCCTATAAGCCGCATAAATGGCTTCTTTCCGGCTTTTTCCCTCAGCAAGAGCTTTCTGCTCGGCTTCCACAAGTTTTTTTAGAGTTTCAGCCAGGTCAGATTGTCTGAATATTTCCCCGGGATAAGGAGCTTCATGTTCTTCCCCTAGATGAGGAAGCAATATTTTTTTAGAATAGGGCCACTTTTTTATTCTTTCTTTACTTCTCTCAACACTGTCTGTGAACTGTTTTTCAGCCGGATACCCCTCTGCCATTTCGATGGAGGGTTCCAGAACTTCTTTGAGGCTCATGGTTCCGAACTCTGCGAGCATAACCATAAGACCTCCGGGAGTTCCCGGTGTCACGGCTGCCAGAGGCCCGTAGGAAGGAGGAAATTCCATTCCTTTTTCCTTGAAAATTTCTGGTGTCGCTCCGGAGGGAGAAACTCCCAGCGCATTGATTCCGATAACCTTTTTTGTTTTTGGATTATAAATAAGGGCTTGGGTTTCCCCGCCCCAACTCAAGACATCGTACATGGTGCATGTCGCACCCAGCATAGCACAGGCTGCATCCACCGCATTGCCTCCCTTGATGAACATCTTTGCTCCTGCCGTAGCTCCCAGAGGCTTTCCTGTAATGGCAACCCAATGCTTCCCATGAAGGACTGGTTTTTCTGTCCTCGCAAAAAGAGAACTTCCTGCTAGCCATAAAATGCACAGGCTTAAAAGGAATGCCTTCTGTCTTTTAAAATTCTTTTTCTTTTTAATGATCATTTTATTCCTCCTTTTATTCTTTTTTTGAAATGGATAATCTATAGCTTTTTTCTTTTCCCAAGAATTTTTCAAGCTCTTCCAGTTCATCCATATCCCATTCTTTATTGTCAATAATCTGGGCAAGCTTACGGGTATCGATTTGAGCAACATCCTCAAATTTATTGATCTGATTGATAAATCTTATTAAAGCTTCCCTTTCCTCTGTATTCTTGGGAGGAAATTTAATCCGTTCTTCCTCTTTTAAAGATATTTTTTTTTCTGTTCCATAAACAATGGAATATCCTTTTCTTTCGCATAACGCAATCAATGCATCTTTTATCTTTTCCAGTTTTTCATTAGCTTCTTTTCTATGATTATCCAGCTCTGATTTGATAGTCACATATTCATCCACAAGTTTCACCCCATCATCTTTTAAATATTCATTTTCCGCTTTTGCTGCCAGTTCTTTCTCATGCTTCCACAAAGGGCAGAGATGCTGGTACAAACACCAACGGCACCTGTATGATTCTCTGGGTAAAAACTTCTCTGTTTGCTCTATTTCCATTATTTCAGTTAACACACCCTTTCTTAAATTTTCCAACTGCTCTTTTGTCCTGTAAGAATCAAAGTCTTTTTTAAAGGCAACATAATGCCATACGAGTCTTGCTTTCTGAAAATCCTTGAAATGATGTTTAACCCATAAGGAATACATAGCCAGTTGACGGTCTTTATCCAGTTCCTTCTGCTTGGGTAAGGTCATACTTGTTTTGTAGTCATGAACTTCATAATTTCCGTTTCCCGTATTCATCAGTCTGTCAATACGGATGCTGTATTGATACTTTCCTTCCTTATCAATAGGGAGGGTATCATTTGTCTCCAAACCCAGAATGACCCCCTCTTTAAAAGGTTTGTGCTTTTGGTAATAGTTCCTTAGATACCTTTCTCCCATCTTCCTGTAATTCTCCTCAGAGTAATCTTCTCTGGCAATTTTAACCGTATCGACCCAGTTTTCATCCCATACTTCATGGTAGTAAGAAATCAGTTCATCCTGGGAAAGGAATCGTTCATAGCGAATATCATTGTATAGTTTTTCCAGTGCTTCATGAACACGGGAACCGAGGAAAGTTTCAATGGTATCTTTCACCTCTACCTTGATTTTATCTATATAAGAGAATTTGTACAGAAGAGGACATTTTTTAAAAGCATCCAGTCTTGAATGGCTGAAAATTGACATCGTATCCATTATATGTGTTTTTTAATCCATCCAACAATCCTTAACCAATTCATGTTAGAATTTTTATCAGGTTGTAGGTGGGATCGACTTTAATTGTTTTGGTCTGGACAGCCGTCTCCAGCGGAATCATATCCAGGCAATTATTATTGAGGCGCACACACACATCTGAATTTCCGTTTTTCAAAACATCCACAGCATAATATCCCAGCTTGGATGCCATGATTCTGTCCAGAGCTGTGGGGGAGCCTCCTCTTTGAATATGTCCTAAAACCGCAACTCTTGTTTCTAAGGAAGTCTTCTTTGTTATTTTCTCGGCGATATCCGCTGCTTTAGCCTTTCCTTCAGCAACCACAATAATCCAGCTTACTTTTCCTTTCTCATTTCCTTCCATAATTTCATCGTACATTTGATCAAAATTGACATTTCTCTCCGGAACCAGCACTTCCTCACACCCGTCTGCCAGAGCAACATGAAGAGCAATATATCCACAATGCCGCCCCATAACCTCAACAACAAATATCCGCTCCATACTCATTGCCGTATCCCGTATTTTATCCAGAGCCTCCACAGCCACATTCAAAGCCGTATCCACTCCAATGGCCAAATCAATTCCGTTGATATCATTATCAATGGTTGCTGGAACTCCAACCACAGGCACATCATATTTTGTTGCCAAAACATGAGCTCCACGTAAAGAACCATTCCCTCCAATAACAATCAATCCTTGAATATTATTATCTTTGATATTCTTTACTGCTTTTTCCTGTCCAGATTTGGACAAAAATCGATCCGTTCGCACTGTTTTTAAAATGGTTCCGCCTCTCCCAATAATACCGGAAACAGACTGGCGGGAAAGAGGAATGAAATCGCCTTCTATTAAACCTCTATACAATTCCCTCACTCCAAGAACTTCAATACCAAAATGACTGGCGGCTCTTACCACTGACCTAAGGGCAGCATTCACTCCCGCACAATCTCTAGTCAATACAGCAATTTTATTCATCTTCTTATTCTTCCTTTTTTATTATTTCCACAATAAGGATCAAGGACTGAAAACATTTCAAAAGCTCCTACGTCCACACCAAGACCACCAGGCCTTTTCATGCAAATGACATCCACAGAGGGGGAGACTTCTTCTGTTCCTTTATCCAGGGCAGGGCTCCCAGCTTTCAGTCTCACATTGGGTTCAGGCCAGGTGGATAGAAACAATGGATTTGAGCAGATATCTCCGTCCCCTTCTCCGGAAGCTGCTGCCCATTCCCCGTTGATTATTTGAGACCTTGAAAACCAAGAATCACCCTCAATAAATTCCGCTTGAATTTCACCATCTTTCCGGCTCCAGAACAAATTGAAGCCTTCCTTAACAAGATGAACTCCTTCTCCAAGATAAATTCCTGTGGGAGAACCCACACGAGGACCTGTGTTAAAGGCAAAAATATTGTTGACCAGCGTCAGGTCTATTTCTGCAGATATGCCAGTGGCATCATCCGGATAAGATGCCACAAATGCATAATTTCTTATGCTGAATGAGGCATCATACATATTGTAAGCTATCGTATTGTTGATGAATTCATAAATTCCCGGATAAGCGCCAATGAAAACTGGCGTGTTTCCCTGCCCCATGACTATATTGTTAATCATACTCCCTCCTGCCCATATTTTAATGCCTGTTAAATAATTATCTATAACCCTATTGCGCTTCACCTGGATTCCTTGAACATAACCCAATCGGTTCCTGGAATTCAAGTCAATGCCATCTCCAGAATTGTTATGAATATAGCATCCTTCCACAAGGATATCTTCTCCTCTCTCTATGGCAATGCCGTCAGAACTGTAATACGCACTTCCATTCATTCCGCAGCCAGAAACTTCACAGTTTATGAATTTCATGGAGTTGCAGGGACCGGGAGTACCGTCAATTCCGGTATAGACGGAATCCTTTATCAATGAATCTCTGACTGTGATATGGGAGACAGGGCCTTCAAACGGAGGCTGTCCCTGACGCCCGTAAGTGAAATGAATCCCGCACTCCCCCTCCTGGACATGAAGGTTGTTAAGGGTAATAAAATGATTGTCCCCTCTTAAAGAAACTCCCCAGAAAGGAAAATTTTTTATAGTGATATTTCCTATATACATGTGTGAGATTCCCTGGGCAAATTCAAGAGAACCACAAAGAATAACTTCTTGGGTATGATTTCCAATAAAATTTATGGTCTTCCCAGACAAACCAGTTGCTTGAAAAACAACATGTTCCTTATATGTCCCAGCCATAATGAACACAGAATCTCCAGCCTTGACTGAATTGGCGGCATACCCTATGGTCTTCCATGGATTTTCTTTAGAACCGTTGTCAGAATCATTTCCGGTGGGGGAAACATAAAAAATATCTGCATTGGAGAGACCAGCGACACAAAGGAGAACACACACCATTCTTATTGTTTTCAAAAAAATATTCCTCCAAATATTATCTATACAAAGTTTATACTGACTCTTAAAAAAATTCAAATTCTTATACATTCTTCCAAAGTTTGAGAGGAAATCGAATCCTGGGCCCGATGAGGGGATCAGGCCCTACAGTTCACCAATTTTCTGATTTCCTTTGTTTCCCTTAATTAAAATAAGGTAAATAGGTAAAGTGTCCCCCAATTTCCCCAATTTTTCTTGACATCATTGAAAATCCAAATGTAGAATGACGGCAAGGTGAAAAAGACATGGAAATTCAAATAGGAATCATCGCCGCTATTATGGTCATTGCTTATGCTGCTGCCAAAGCAAGTAAGCTTTCTGTGGAATTGAGCATGCTTTCAGCGACCATCGCCGGAGGCATAGCGGGGGCTTTTTTCAGCACTCCTCCCCTCGTCAAACTTTCGCGCCATATTGTCGAAGGGGCATTCACATATTTAGATATCGTTCTGGTGTTTTCAACCGCAACCATATTCATGGCAATCATCAGCGAATTCGGGGGAGTGAATTATGTTGTCAGAGGAACAATCAAATATTTTTATAACCTCAGAAGCATTGCTCTGATCATTCTTATGATCATCATTCTCATTCCCGGAGCCCTCACCGGAGCGGGAAGTGTATCGGTGCTGGTTGTGGGTATTCCTGTGGCTTTAGCCCTGAAATATTTCGGGATTTCAGAAAAAAAAACCGCTGCCATTATTTTCATTGTTGCCGGGCTCAGCGCAGCAGCCCCGCCTGTGAATATATGGGCTATGATTCTTTGTGCCGGGACAGCTATTCCTTATGTGGGTTTTGAACTTCCCCTGGCTGTTCCTATTCTTTTGCTGGGAACCTTCACTGTCCTTGTTTTGGGATTGAAAAAAGAAAGACCTATGGACTTGAAAAAAGCTCTGAAAGAAATGCCCGAAGTTTCAGAAAAAATGTGCTGGTGGAGAGTCCTTCTGCCTTTTCTGGTGTTTTTTGGATTGGTGGCTGTATCCAGAATTTTTCCTTTCTCTATCCCCATTTTGGGCCTTCCTCTCCAATTCTCCATAGCAGCACTGGTTGCTTTTTTGATAAGCCCCAAAAAGATGAATCTTTTGACCATTTCCAAAGACACAATGAAAAAACTTCTTCCTCTGCTGGCAACCATAACCATTGTGGGGATGCTCCAGCAGGTCATGACCGCAACCGGTGTCCGGGGGATGATATCCTATGCCGTCATCAGCATTCCTCTTGTTCTCCTTTTTATATCTCTGATCTTCGTTATCCCTATATCCGAAGGCATTTTAACTTACGGAGGAGCTGCGGTTATTGGGATTCCTCTAGTCTGGTATCTTGATTCCATAGGGCTGCATGCCACCGTCGTTATTGCGGGTTTGAGTCTTCTGTGGCCCCTGGGAGACGGTCTCCCACCTACGGCTCTTATTGGAAGACTCAGTGTCATGGTCTCCGAATATAAAGGGAAATATTATAAATTCTTAGAACTCACATGGCTGCCATGGATAACCATAACCGCTGTGGGAATTTTATATGTTATCTTCAGCAGCAAATTGTATCAATTCTATGAAGCTCTTTCATTAGCAGTAAGCAACAATATTTTATATATATTGGGAGCTCTGGTTTTTGGAACCATACTTGGAATCATATGCGGATTCTATGCTGGAAAGAAAAACAGAAACCGTTTTGGATGGGGATTGGGCGGATTCTTCTTTGGACTCATTGTTCTCATCATTCTGGCTTTCAAAAAGCCCCTCTGCCCGGCGTGTAAAGCCCCCCTATCCAAAACTGCTCTTAAATCTGGAAAATGTGATCAATGCCACAGCCGTTTTTAAATTAATTGAAAGAAAACGTGATACGTAAGACGTGAAACAATGTCGTAAGACGTAAGACGTGAGACGTGAGATGAGAATGTGAAGAAAGCGTGAGACGTGAGATGAGAAACAATGTCGTGAGACGTTAGACGTGAGACGTAAGATGAAATGCAATAGATAATTGTAAGACGTGAGACGTGAGACGTAAGATGAGAATGTGAAGAAAGCGTAAGACGTGAGACGTAAAATGGAATGTGAGAGATAGGGAAAATATCAATGAAACCATACAAGTATAATAGGAGGGAGAATATTCAATGTCTTTCATAATGATCCTTTACTATATAATCTGTGCTTACCTTTCGGCTATTCTGATATGGAATTTCATAAAAGAAAAAAAGGATGTCAACAATATGCTGCTGTATTTGATTGTTCTCATTCCTCTTATTCTCAGGCTGTTGAGGATAAAATAGGAGAATCGTGAGACGTGAGACGTGAGAAGAGAATGTAAAAATAAGAGTCAGATGTGAGACGTTAGACGTGAGAAGAAAAACAATATCGTGAGACGTTAGACGTGAGATGAGAATGTGAAGAAAGCGTAAGACGTGAGATGGACTTGCGTTTGTTGCGCTGATATAGACTATCTGATCCATTTGGTCTATTTAGTCCTTTTGGTCAGTTTGGTATGTCATGTATCTTATCGAATAAGAAACAATATGAAAGACAATAGGAGAAAGAGCAATGTCTCATAAAATAATAAAAATGATTCTTGTTATTATTGTCATTGGAGTTATGACTCTTGCTGGAATTCAACTGTACAAACACCGCCATCATCAAATCCCAATGCTTACCGGACCCGGTGTAACCAATGTCACAAAACTCAGTGAATACTCAAAAGGGCTCAAAGGAACCGTGGCTGACACCAATGTCTTCTTTCTGGAAGGCAAAGAAAAAGGAGGAAAAGCCCTTGTGATCGCCAATACCCATTCCAATGAACCGGCAGCCATTTTGACATCTCTCATTTTTCTTGAAAATGCTGTGGTTGAAAAAGGGACTCTCATCATTATCCCTATTTTCAATAACAGCGGCAGCCGTGTAACCAAGCCGGGAGACGGATATCCCTTATTTTTCGAAATAAAAACAGAGTGGGGCAGCAAAAAGTTTAGAATGGGAAACCGGGGAGCTTCTTGGCTGGATCAATGGCCTGATCCTGATGTTTACATCCATTACCCTGACAAACAATTGATGTCTTTCATTGATGCCAGAAACACAAACAGAACCTGGCCGGGAAGAGCTGACGGCCCTCTTATGGAAAAAGTGACCTATGGAGCCATGGAAATCATTAGGAACAATGATGTGAATATAGCCATAGATATTCATGGTGCTGAAACCATGTTCCCGGTCACAAACTGCATCGTTGCTCCCCAGAAATCCATCTGGATAGCGACCATGGCTTCCCTGACAGTCAAAGCAATGGAACAATTTGAAAACCATGTTGAACCCTCTCCCCCTAAATTCCGGGGGCTTTCCCACAGAGAAATCGGAGATTACTCGGACGCACTTCCTTTTCTTCTGGAAGCACCTCTTCCTTTTCTTGACCAGCCGACTGGCCCAAAGACGGTGAAACTTCTCTTGGATGGAAAAGATCCCTTTTTACTGAATCTTTCTAAAAAAGGAAAACTCTTTGTCCCTTACGATGAAAATGGGTGGCCCATGGCAAAACGGGTGGGCCAGCACTGCTCGGTTATCCTGGAAATCATAAGGCAGTACTCAAGAAAAAATCCGGAAAACGCCATAACCGTCAAAAATGTTCCCCGCTATGCCGAGGTTGTGGAGCACGGAGTCGGATATTTTTTTCACGATCCATCCAAAACAAAGAAGGAAAATATCTATTTCAATTAAAACACAGAACGATTCATTCCCATTTTTTCAAATAAATGGTTTTTCTTTTATGCTGCCTGGTATCATAATATCTCCAGAAGTTCTGAACTCTGACATTTTCTTCCAGCTCAGGATTTGATTCTCCATAAAGAATTCCTTTTTCCAAACACTTTTTTGTCAAATCAGTCATAAAAAGAGCATTGACTCCCTTATTCTGGTATTCAGGGAGTATGCCCACAAGTAAAATATCAATGCGAACCGGATTTTTCATGGCTTTCAATAGATGAATGAATCCAAACGGAAATAATCTTCCATTTGCTTTCTGGAACGCTCGAGAAAGTGAAGGCATGGAGATTTGAAATCCAACCACCCTGTCGTTTTTATCCAGAACAGCTGTGGTATAATCCGGCTGAATGAAAGAAAAATATTTCTTTACAAAATGATCAATCTGTTTATCAGTCAGAGGGACAAAACCAAAAAGGGGTTTATAAGCAGCATTCACCACCTCAAAAATTTGTTCGGCATAAGGCAACAGTTCTCTTTTCGATTTGACTTTCAGGAGTTTCAGCTTCAGTCTTTTCATAATAATATCGTTGAGCCGTATCGCTTTTTCAGGAATAGAGCCGGGAGATTTCACTTCATATTCAACATAACCCATTTCCTTTTTATATCCAAGCTTCTCCATATGTTTCGGGTA
The DNA here is from genome assembly GCA_964584935.1 of uncultured Eubacteriales bacterium. GTDB lineage: Bacteria > Acidobacteriota > Aminicenantia > Aminicenantales > Aminicenantaceae > CAZPBN01. The sequence goes on from CAZPBN010000008.1 coordinate 31,712, forward strand.
ATAATCATAGTTGTATGAAGATGAAAAAGTCGGCAGCTCATCAAATCCATAGACCAGCATACCCATCTGATCAAAGGAAGAAAAACCCATAGGGCCTAAAATTCCTTTGAGCCCTTTTGATTTTGCCCACTTTTCAACTTCCTTAAGAAGGGACTCTGACACCTCTAAATCGTCGATGAAATCAAACCAGCTAAATCGGGCATACTTTTTTTCCCAATGTTCAATGTATCGATGGTTTATTATCCCTGCAATTCGTCCCACAATTTTGCCATTTTGACAAGCAAGAAAGTACTTGGCTTCACAATGGTCAAAAGCTGGATTTTTATCGCGCCTCAGATTATCTAATTCATTCTTTATTATCGGAGGAACCCAATATTTGTTGGTCTTATAAAGCTCAAATGGAAAACGAACAAACTTTTTTAAGCCTTTCAGGTCCTCTGCTTCCCTTACTTCTATTGGCATTCTTTTCTCTCCTATGTCATTCACTCATTTGTTTTCCATTATTAATTTCTTCACATGCTTTTTGCATTGAGACATTCTTCTTAAACTATTCCCATAAATAGCAACCTTTTCGGCTTCCTTGTTCCCGCCGCCGTGTTTGGATCCAACCTGCAATAATCCCCCTTCATTGGAGGCAACCAAGCTTCTAAGGAATTCATTGAGTTTGTATTGATCTTCAATCGATATGCCCTTTTTCCGGGTGAGCAATTTCTTCATCTGCCCACTATATTTTTCATCTGTCACCAGGTTTTCATAAGGAAGATTCGGAGGCAACCCCCCTGACATATCCTGGAGAATTCGTATGGCTTCATGGAAGCATTCACTGGATATATATTTTCCCATATTGGCAAAAACTGAATCTGGGAAAATAGCTCCGCTTTCTGTTTCCTGGGCTGAGTTGACAGCTGCCTGAGCCATTCCTCTCACTATAATAGAAGGTTTATAGATTTCAAAGATTTTTTCGGAGGTGTTGCTTAGGAAATACTCTCCTTTGGTTCCGTTGTAATCAGAAACCAACATCGCAGCCCCTGCCATATTTTCATAAACAGCAGGCTTGCAGGCTGTATAAGAAAATCTATGCAGCGTGGCAAACAGATTGGCAAATGTGGCTGCAAATTGATATTCCCTGCATAGAAAGACTCTCTCTTTGGGAACAAAAACATTATTGAAAATGATCATTCCTTCTTTATTCAAATACTTCAATCCATGAGCAGGGCTGAATTCGCCTTTTAATGCGGTCACCTCAGGTCCTAACACATAACGCTCGACACCTTCGGCATCCGCAGGAATAGCAAAGGCAACAGCGAAATCTTTATCCTTCTCTCCATACTGCAAACCAGGAAGCACAATTAATTCTTCCGCGTACAGGCTCGTGGTGATCGGTGTTTTGACTCCACTGACATAAATTCCATCACTGGTTTCTTTTTCGATATAAACATTCGTCTCTTTTACCTCCTGCTGAACCGGTGTTAAACTTCTATCCCCTTTGGCATCTGTGACCGCTCCTGCCGGAGCAATATCATTATCTTGAATATACCTAAGATATTTTAAAAAACGCTTATGATAATCTGTTTTGAATTTATTGCTTTTATCCACCTGATAGGTCCCAATGTGCAGGGCATGTAGAGCATCCCCGCCAACACATCTTTGTGCACAAAAGACTTCTAACGCAAGAGTTCTTATGGTTTTAAGCTTTTTTCTTAGATCGTCTTTGGTCAGCGGAATATGATTAAAGCGATTTATGACTTTGCCGTTTATCGGTGATTTAACGGTCATGAAGTCTTTATACTTCGGATCTCTGGCATATTCATAACTCAAAGAAACCACATTCCTACCCCTTTGAATATCTTCATCTTCATACGGTTTTGATAATAGTTTATCTTTTATAATATTCGACTTCATCGCCTTTAACGCATCTTCATATTCCTTAGAAGTTTTTAAAATTTCTTCATTATTCATTTTATTATTCCTTATTTGTTAATTTTATTTTGTTCCCTATAATAAAAGTATCTTTTAGATATGATTATCCGGAAACTGTCATTAAGATTTAGTTGAATTTTTTTAGATAGCATTAAATTTATCAAATCCAATCCATACCATTATAGAAACACTCTATCTTATAAAGAAGAAGCATACCTGTCAATATTCAGTAAGAAAAAAGACAGATTATCATTAGAAATCGATATAGAGAAATTTGATAATCATCAAAATAAGTTATTCTTTTTTACTACTCTTATCAGTCTTAAGAACATCCACAACAATATTATTTATAGCAAATCTGGACATATTCTTATAAATGGTTTCATTAAACATTGACTCAGCTTTCTCATAATATTTTATAGCTTTGGATAATTCTCCTGCCTTTTCATATTCATATCCCAAAGCATAAGCAACATGTCCACTCTTGGTCTCTTTTAATAATTTTTCAAAACAGCCAATTTTCTCTTCATGAGTGAATTTTTTGCGACATTCTTTAACCTGTTCACTCAAAGCTTTCTCAGAAATTATAACCATTTGATACAACCTTCTTTAGTAGGAATAACATAGGAACTATTTGATGTCAAAGCAAAAAAGTATATTATATAAAGTTCCCCTAAGTTTTTAAATTTTTATTATAAACATCAGAAGCATCCAATATAGAAGGAGTCTACAATAATATCGTAAGACGTGAGACGTAAGATGAATATTAAGAATCGTAAGACGTAAGACGTCAGACGTGAGACGTGAGATGAAAATCAAGAATCGTAAGACGTGAGACGTGAGACGTGAGATGAATATTAAGAATCGTAAGACGTCAGACGTGAGACGTCAGACGAGAATGTGAAGAAAGCGTAAGACGTGAGACGTCAGACGTGAGACGTCAGACGAGAATGTGAAGAAAGCGTAAGACGTGAGACGTCAGACGTGAGATGAAGAAATAACGATATAACAAACAATAATTTATCCATCAGAAATGCAAAGAACTTGATTTTGTGACAGATAATTATAAAATACATCTATTCATGGAAATTAAAAAATCAGTCACCAGTTTTTATAAAAAGTTCGGATAAATCCTATGCTAAGGAGAAAAATAACATGACTACAAAAAAGATTTATTTCAATTCAGTGATATTATTAGGTATTGTCTCAATTGTCTTTTTCCTTTTTTTCTCTAATAATGTCACCAAACAAAATGACAGCTCTTTAGGCTCAGAATATGCCGAACGATGCACTTCCATACTGGTGGGGAAAAAAGCATCCACAGATGGTTCGGTGATGATCACTCATGCTGCAGATTGCGGCTTATGTGATTTCACCTGGCACCATATACCTGCAGCAGACTACGAAAAAGGAGCTGTGCGCAAAATCTACCACATAAATCAAATCAAAACCTGGCCTCCGGACAAAGGAGGGAAATGGGGTAATCTGGAACAAGGATACACAGGAGTGGATATTCCCCAGGTTCCTCACACCTATTCTTACGTGCACTCGGTTTTCGGTTATATGAATGAAAATCAAGTGAGTATAGGAGAAGCCACCATTGGCTGCCGGAGGAAAATGATGAATCCCACTCCCTCCGCTGTTTTTGATATCACCACTTTAACCCTGATTGCCATGGAACGAAGCACAACAGCCCGAGAAGCCATAAGGATTATGGGCTCACTTGCGGAAAAGTACGGATATGGATTTCATGACAGAGGAGAAATGCTTGCTGTTGCCGATGCTGAAGAAGCCTGGATATTCGAAATCATGCCTGTCGGTCCCTTATGGACACCAGAAAGTGGAAAGCCAGGAGCTGTGTGGTGTGCCCAGCGAGTCCCTGATAATCATGTGAGTGTGTGTCCAAATGAATCAAGAATCGGAGAGATTGACCTTAAAAATAAGAATTTTTTTCTTGCTTCTCCAAATGTCATCTCCTATGCCATTGAAAACGGCTATTACAATCCAGAAAGCAAAGAACCCTTTAGCTGGAAAAAAGCTTATTCTCCCGTCCAAGGCAGCGCTTCCAGCTCTTATGGAAGAAGGGGCCGCTTATGGCGATTTTTCTCCCTGGTTGCCCCCTCTCGAAACTTCAGCCCCGATACCCCAAATATGGACTTCCCTTTTTCTGTCAAACCGGATAGAAAACTTTCCTTAGAGGATATTATGGAATTAACTAGAGATAAATATAAGGGAAGTCCGTTTGACCCGTCAAAAGGAATTAAAGCAGGACCTTTTTCAAATCCCAACTATTTCCGGAGTTTTGAATACGAAAAAAATAGATATTTTGCTCCCAGATGCATAAGCGTCAATAATTCGGAATACACAACCATTTGTCAATGCAGAAACTGGCTTCCTGATGCCATTGGCGGAGTTCTCTGGATAGCTCTTGGTTCTCAGGAAACCTCCTGTTACATCCCTTTTTACGCCGGCGTTACCCAAATGCCGGAATCCTACAGTATTGGAGATCACTGGGAGTTCAACAGGGACTCTGCTAGATGGGCATTTGACTATGTTGATTTTCACACACAGACAGTCCACTCCTATGCCATAAAAGACGTCCAATCAGCTCAAAAGAAATGGGAAAAAGGAGCTATTAACATGCTGCCTGCGATCGATAAAACAGCGGAAGAACTTTATCAATTGGATCCTCTCCAAGCAAAAGAATTCATAACCGAGTACTGTATCAATAATGCAGACAATGTTCTTAATGCATGGTGGGAACTCGGTGACAATATTCTGGTCAAATACAATCATTTCCGTATTTATGATTCAGAAAAAAGAACCATCAAAAGTATTCAATGGCCTGATTGGTGGAAGGAAGCTGTTATCACCCATGATAAACTCGAACCAATGTATCAAATCAAATAGAAAGCAATTGCGTTAATTGCGTCAATCTAGTCCATTTCGTCTATTTGGTCTGTTTAGTCTATTTGGTCTGTTTCGTCTGTTTCGTCGGTTTGGACTGTTCGGGGACCAGCCTTACGATGTCCCGTTTTTCAAACCGTGCGAAGTAAGGAATAATGGGAACTGGAGATTGACGAAACTTCATCCATAAATTGTATTTGTTTTATTTTTCTAAATTATTTAAAATATCTTGATGACATCTTAATAAAAGAAGGAGGTAAACTTTTATGAAAATTAAAAAATCTTTACCATTGGTAACTACCATACTCACTCTCTTTATTCTTTCTACATTAAACGGCTTCTCAACTCAAAACAACAAACAAAGCAACCCCTTTAATTCGATCAATCCTCTAGATGGCTGCACGGTTATCATAGTGGGAAAAAATGCATCCACAGATGGCTCTGTTATGACCACCCATACTTGTGACTGCGGTCTTTGTGACTGGACATGGAGATATGTTCCAGCCAAAGATTATGAACCTGATAGCAAATATAAAATATACCATGTCAACCAGTTTAAAACATTCCCTCCGGAAATAGGTCTTAAATGGGACATTGTGAAAGATGATTATACAGGCTTGGAAATACCTCAGGTAGAACATACATATTCCTTTTTACACGGTGCATTTGGCTACATGAACGAAAATCAGGTCGCCATTGGAGAATCCACAATCGGCTGTCACAAAAAAATGAGAAATCCCACACCGTCTGCAAATTTTGATATCACCATGCTTACTATCATCGCCATGGAAAGAGCCAAAACAGCAAGGGAAGCTATAAAAATAATGGGCACCATGGGAGAAAAATACGGATATGGATTCACAGATACAGGCGAGATGCTCGCTGTGGCAGATCCCAACGAAGTCTGGATTTTTGAAATAATGCCGGTTGGCCCTCTCTGGACTCCGGAAAGCGGAAAACCAGGAGCTATTTGGTGTGCTCAACGAGTTCCTGATGATCATGTGAGTGTGTGTCCGAATGAATCCCGCATTGGAGAAATAGACCTCGATAATGAGGATTATTTCATGGCATCATCTAATGTAATCTCCTATGCTGTGGATCATGGCTATTACGACCCGGACAGCGGAGAACCTTTCAGCTGGAAAAAAGCTTATTCTCCCACTGATGCCAGTGCCACAAGCACCAATGGATCCAGGGGCCGGATGTGGCGCTTTTTTGATTTAGTCGCTCCTTCAAGAAATTTCAGCCCTGATAGGCCTAATATGGATTTTCCTTTTTCTATCAAACCAGACAAAAAACTTTCTGTCCAAGATGTCATGAAAATGACACGGGATAAATTTTCAGGAACTCCTTTTGATCCAGCGGAAGGTCTTCAGGGGGGTCCATTTGGAGATCCCCATTATCTTCCTTATGGTTTTACTCTGGACGGAAAAAAATACAATACAGCTAGAGTCATTGGTGTAAACCGGGCTGAATATGTAACGGTTACTCAATGCAGAGATTGGCTGCCAGATCCAATAGGAGGAATTGTTTGGCTTGCTTTCGGAGCTCAGGACACTTCCTGCTTTATGCCTCTTTATATCGGCATCACAAAAATACCCCACTCGTTTGAAATCGGAGACCATTGGAAATTCGATAGAGACTCTGCCAGATGGGCATTCGACTATGTCGATTACCATACACATCCCCTTTATTCTCTTGCTATCGAAGATGTGAGAAAAGCCCAGAAAAAATGGGAAGGATTGGCTGTTTCAAGAACAACGGATATTGATAAAAAGGCTAAAGAGCTCTACGAACAGGATCCTGTCAAAGCAAATGATTTCTTAACCAATTATTGCGTCAATAATGCTAATCTGGTTGTGCAGGCATGGTGGGATCTGGGAGACAATTTACTGGTCAAATACAATCATCTCTGGATCTATGATATCAAGGAAAGAAAAAGAAGAAGTCTTAAATTCCCAGACTGGTATCTAAAACTTCTAATTGAATACAACAATCTGAAACCACAACCAGAAGAAAAAAAATAATCAATAGAGGAAGGGATTATTCAGTGGCTTCAGGGATTCTAATAATCGTTTCCAAGGAGGAAACACAAGGATAGAAATAAAAACTGTCTGTATTTTTTATCTTTATTGGCAACTCATTTAACTGAAGCCAAAGGGAGGCTTTAATGAAAACAACAAAATATATGAAATTTTTTCTCATTCTCATTTCATTTTTTATTTTTAGCGTCTATGCTTTCAGTGATACGGAAACCTTAAAAGCCAAAAAACCGATACTCACAACTTCAGCAGGTCAAAGCACTGATGTCACAACCTTAAACATTGTGTTTGATGAAGCAGGCATAGGGTATGACTACTGCGATGTTCCCACCGTTGAAATGCTTGAAGACGGGGTAGGACTGGGAGACAGAGAATCCGGAGAGGGATTTCACGTTGAAATACACACGAACTTGGATAAATTTCCAGCTGGCTCTCCTTATAAAACGGTTATATTTGCCATCGGAGCCAGTTTGAAAGGAATGGGAGCTTCGGGGCTTACGGTTGGAAAAGAAGAAAAACGCCTTAAGAACATCATCGACTACTGTCAAAATAACGATATCACCATTATTGCTGTCCATATCGGAGGCATATCAAAAAGAGGAGCTCCGGGAAGTGATAATGAGCGGATGATCAATGCGGTTGCTCCTCAAGCAGATCAAATAATCATCACTACTTCAAGCAACAAAGACGGAAGATTTGACGAAATAGCCAAGAAAAATGACATTCCTTTAACAAAAATTGAATATGCATTGGAACTTGTTGATATTATAAAAGATATTTTTGAATAAATCTTTCAATCCGAATTATCGTAAGACGCAAGATGCCATTGGAAAAATGAACACCAAGAGGACTATGTCATCATCTAACTTAAACAATGAGTGCTCAGTTGCTATATGGTTGGATTGTTGGTTATATACGCCACTCTTTACAAAGAAAGCCATTTGATTGCGTTCCCCCTTACCCACTGTGTTTATTTTGTGCCTGAGGCAGGGATTGTTTCTTCAGATTATAAAAACAATTGTCTTGCTTTTTTTTCCAACACTCCGACTTCTGTAAGCAATTCCTGTAACTTTTTTATCATTAATCTGGCTTTAATATTCTCCAGCTTTCTTTTTCCTTCATTCTGCTTTTTGTAATATCTTAAAAGAAAAACTTCAATTTCTGAACCGTCTATATATTTTCTCAATAATTCATCATTGATAATTTCTTTCCTCACATCTTCGAAATCTTTGCCTTTGGCAACTATGTGACTCTCTTTGCGCAGTTCCTCTCTCCACTTCTCAAATTCGTCAGAAGCATAATCGGGCATGGGGCCTAAATACTTGCGTGCATTTTTAATGACTTCGTGATATAAATTTTCTCCGTCTTTATATACTTTCCTTGCTTGATAATAATCAGTAGAACTTGGAAATGAAATATCTTCCAGTAATTTCTTAAAAACATCAATAGAATAAACCAAATAATCGCAGGCTTCAATGGCTTTTTTGTAAACGAGTTTGTCTATTCTTCCTTTCATTTTAAGCTGTTGATTTTATCCAGATTCTTCAAACATATCCCGCTTGATTTTTATCATATCATTTTTTTTGAAAAAATTAAAACCAAAATATCAGATTCCATCCTTTCATCTCTTGTCTTTTTCTATATAACAGATAAACTCTGATAATAATCGGATAAAATTTCGTCATATCTTTGTCTAAAATCTCTCAGAGCATAGGGAAGATAATCCAGAATATCCTGGGCTGTGATCCCATCCTCTCCTTTCTTCACAGCAGCCATATCTCCGGAATATCCATGCATAAACACTCCGGTTTTCACTGCTTCTATCAATGGGAGGCCCAATCCATACATGGCTGCAATAGTCCCCGTAAGGACATCTCCGGATCCCGCGGACGCCATCCCTGAATTCCCGCTCATATTGACAAAGACATGTTCATCAGGGCTTCCAATCAAAGTGTGAGCTCCTTTTAGAACAATGACAGCGTTCAATTTCTTGGCCCATTTCTGTACCAAATCGGTTTTATTATTAATTATTTCAGAAACTGGTTTATCAACCATCCTTGACATTTCTCCCAAATGAGGAGTGAGAATTGTCGGAGCGGATCTTTTTCTCAGTATTTCTATATCACTTGATAGAGCAGTGATTCCATCCCCATCCAGGAGGAGAGGATTCTTTAATCTTCGTGCTAAATATAAAACCAGTTCCTGGGTTTCTTTATTCAGAGACAACCCCGGTCCTAAGACAACCATATCAAGTTTCTCAGCTAAACGTAAAATCTCCTCCCTGTTCTCCAAAGCAACACTTCCTGTATCTGTTTCCTTCTGGGGAACAAAAACAATTTCACTTCCTTTGTTGGCAATAAAAGGGCTTATTGAAAAAGGAGCCGCTAACCGAGAATAGCCTCCTCCAGCTTTTAAAAAGGATAGAGCAGAAAAGTAAGGAGCTCCGTAGTAATTGGACGCTCCCGCAACAAAAAGAACATCTCCAAAGTTTCCTTTATGGGCATCCTTATCCCTTTCCGGAAGTTTTAAGGGAATATTTATCTCTATTTTCAGGGAATCTTTCTTATAAAGCTGGGGAGGAAACGATATGTGAGTGACATACAGTCGCCCACAAAGATCGTATCCTGGATAAAGGAGATTGCCTATTTTGGGAAGCCCAAATGACACTGTATAATCCGCTTTGACCCCAGTCCCCATTATCTGTCCGGTATTCCCGTTGATTCCGGACGGAATATCTATACTGAAAATTGTTTTATTCGCTTTATTAATTGTTTGGATCACATTTTTATGCAAGCCCGTCACATTTCTGGTCAATCCGGTTCCAAATATCCCATCCACAATCGCATCGGAACGGGATATTTCATTTTCCAATGATTTGATTGATTTTATCCGATTGACCTCTATAGGCAATTGAGTAATGATTTCATAGTTTTTCTTTGCAGCTCCCTTAAATTTTGCTGAATCAGCCATTAAAAATACAGTCGCCTTTCCTCCCATTGAATGAATTTTTCTTGCAACCATCAATCCATCCCCCCCATTATTTCCTGAACCACAGATGATAATGAATTTTTTCCCTTTAATGCCAAATTCTTTAAGAATCACAAAATATACAGCATGCCCCGCATTCTCCATGAGCAATTCTTGGGAAATTCCATATTTCTCCATAGCGCTTTTATCTAAATTCCTCATTTCTTCAACAGTTGATATTTTCATTGTGCCTCCCTATAAGTTGGAATTCTTAATGAAACCTGATCATCATCCATAAAAATCCGGATTTTGGAGAAATCATTATATACATTCATTGGAAACAATTCAAATGCATTGCCGGTTCGTTTTTTTCAATACTCAGCTGTCCGGCAAGAATCTGAAGAGCGAGAACATCATCTTTAACAAAAGCATCCAGCTTCAGACTCTGCACATCGAGAACTCCAATAACTCTATTTTTTAGCTTAATAGGAACAGCTAGTTCAGACTTCGTTTCCATATCCTCAAAGAATTTAAAATATCGAGCATCCTTTTTAACATCAGGAACCACAATCGGTTCTCCTATACTTGCTACATAGCTGATGATCCCATGTGATCCGATTTCAATTCTTATTTTATTTTCAAGTTCACGAAAAACAGGTCGTGTCGCCGCTTGAAGCTTCAGTTCTTTTCCCTCAGAATCTGAAAGGAAAATACAGACATTATAATAAGCAAATGTATCGCTTATTAATTTTGTGGCTTCGTGAAGCAATTCATATAGATTAAGAATTGAAGTTATCTTTTTATTAAGTCTGGAGACCAGGCTTAAAATCACAGCCCGGCTTTTTAATCCTTTTTCCTGTTCATAAATTTTTGAATCATTCTCTTTATTATTTTTATTTTTTCCAATCAGTTTTTAAATATGTTTATTCGAATTATTCACCGGACAAGCTTAATGCAGATGCGAGTGCAGCCTTCAAAGCTGTGGTTGCCTTCCGCTAAGGTGCTGTCATAAAACAAATTCAGCAAAACCAGCTTGCCTCTAAAGTATAAACAAAAACATATGTAAAAAATCATTTCAATAAGAAATAACCGCATTTGATTCCGGGATATATAATTATTTAACGGGCATAACATGGAAATATATAATTTTGCTGCCATTTTTTAGAAATAGTCCAGATAGCATTATATCATAGAATTCCAGGCTTCTGGGATGGCTTTTTGAACACTCTTTTGACTACGATTATAAGAGTATTTAAAGAAAAAACCGGAATCTGACAACCGTTTATCCCAATTATGCTTTTTTTCATCTTCAAAATCATTTCCTCATTTATGGACAATTTTTTTTGTGCTCTTTCCCGTAAATAGTGCTATCTCTAGTGACACAGCCAACCACACATCCCGCCCGCATCAACTCAGAACATTTTGAACAAGCAATACAGACTTTTTTTGAATCCAATTTTCTATTTTTCATTAAATCTCTCGGAGCATCCGGATAAGCAAGCGAACTCCTTCCCAGACCTATTATCGATGCTTTTCCCCGATTGATCGCGGCTGCTCCCACATGAGGAAAAAATGAACGCAGCCAGGAAAATCCAGTTCCCACAAAAGGAATATAAGGAAAATCCTTTTGCAGTTCTCCGCACAGTTTAATCAATCGGGCTATTCCCTCCAGAGGATGTTCTTCAGGAACAAGTGTTCCCGAAACCGGTTGGTCAAAAGGACGGCTTATATGAGCATTGTAATAAGGATTTCCCGCCGTGATATTGATGAGCGAGCATCCTGCATTCCCGAGACTTTGAATCAATTCTTTCGGTTCTTTCAGATCTATCTCCAGAGAACCATCTTTTGAAACTCCGAATCCATAGGGATAATGGATTCCGTCATAAGCATTCAAACGAACTGCCAAATCAAGTCCGGGAACTCTATCATGAATTTTCTGAATCACCTCCAATAGAAAACTGATTCGATTTGAAAAAGCTCCCCCATAACGGCTTTTTTCCCGGGCATAGGCTGCCAGAAGCTCATTAATCAAATATCCATGACAGGATTTGATGTCCACAGCATCAAATCCTGCTTCTCTGGCTAATCGGGCAGCCTTTACATAATGATCCTGCAATCGATCCAATTCATCATCTTTTATAATATGAACCTGATCATCCTTTCCTTCCAGAAAAGGATTGGAAACAGCGATCACCGGCTTTGATTTTCCTTCAGGTTTGCTGTATCGCCCTGAATGAGTCAATTGAAGGACTGTGAATAACTCCTGGGCATTTCCATAAACTCTATAAGCGGCTTTGCGAGTTTGCATCACCAGATTTTCGAAACGACTCAGGCTTCGGGAGGAAATCATCAACTGATAGGGATTTGAACGTCCTTCAGGAATAACACCGGTGGCTTCAAACCATATGAGTCCGCTTCCTCCTTCGGCATAGCGGGTGTACCGTCTGAGTGTGAGTGCGCTGGGAGAGCCATCAGGATCAGCATCAAATCCTTCCATTGGCTGCACAGCCAAACGGTTGGGTACATTCCTCAATCCAATCGTGATCGGATTGAATAGATTTGACAGCGAATCACTATAAGGAACCATAACTCCAAGATTCTCTGCTTTTTCTAACAGCTCATTCTTGATTTTGAAATCAAATTGCTGATGCCTGGACATAACACTCCTATAGTATATAAAAATATTTTAAAAAAGAAATAAAAATTTAATAACCTTCCCAATTTTATGCTGATTTTTTTAGTACTTTAAAATAAGGTATGAAAAGATAGCTCACAGCTAAAAATCGCCCCACTACAAGTGAAATGGCTGCCGCAACGGCACCTATCATTCCCAAAAACTGTATAGAAATAATAAGTAAAATGATGACCGTCGTGACCTCAATAGCTGTGGCAATGGTTATGGGCTTTGTTCTCCGGGAATTAACCAGAACAGCTCTTTGCAAAGAGAGTAAAACCACCATGGCGGGTATGAATGTGAGTATTCGTGTGGGGAGAATTGAAAATTCTGTCAAATCCATTGACAATCCGGAAACATCTCTGAACCATATAAAAGATAATTTTGTGAAAACAACAACCAGAAAGATTCCGGCCATACATAATCCCAGTAAAATGGCAAATCGACGTATCTGTTGATATCTTCGGTTACCAGTTCCCAGAAGGGCAATCCCAACTTCTTGAAAAGACATCCCAACACTTCGAAAAATAAACACAAATGAATTTATAACCGGCAGCACAGCCAAGGACTCAATAGCCATGCGGCTGTTTCCCACAAAAAAGGTCACCAGGGGCTGAACAGCTAATCCCAGAATGGATGTCAGGGCAAGAGGATAATAAAAATGGGTGATATTTTTATAGGTTAACGTGGCTTTCTCCGAATCATCTGATTCAACAGTCATCAGAAATTTCACTGAATGATGTGCCATAATCCGAGAGGCGATGGCTTCTCCGATCACTCCCATAGACAAGGAAAGCCCCCCAACCACGGCTCCCGGTATTTCCAATACCCAATAACAAAAAAGTGCTGTTAAAGACATCGATGTCAACCGGACAACTGTTCCATAAGCAACTCTTCTGGTCAGATTGCTTCTTATCAGAACTCCTTGATAAAAGCGCCGATAACCAATCGCAGCCGGCCAAGGCAATAAAACCAGGCAGGTTTTATAAGTCAAATTTGCTACATCCACCTTCAATCCAATGAGACCCGTGGCAACAAAATGGAAAACAGGTGGGATCAAAAGAATTAGCATTAAAAATGTGATGATACTGTTTAAAGTATAGGTGAAACGCCTTAGTTTCAAAAAAGTATATCTGTTTTTAACCAGAGCTGTGGAAGCACTCATAATCATGATAATGGGAGCTTCCATAAAAACAGCAATGGCAAAAGCAACTCCATAAGCGGCTAAATTGTACTTTGGGGAGGGCATCCGGGCAATCACAGCAGCCAGAAACGGTCCTTCTGTAGCCATCATCAACCAGGTCCCGGCAAGAGGAGCCCAGAAAATAAATATTTTCTTAAGGCTTAGTTCATCATTCGGCATTTCCGCCAACTTTATCTTTATTTAATTAAAGAATCAAGTAAGTTATGAATAGATATTGTTACGAAAAAAAAGAGGGACACTTTACCTATTTACCTTATTTTGTGAAGCGAGACGAGAGAGAAAGGCGAGACGAATTTATAAAGAAGCAAGACAAGTTAATTGTGTTTGTTGCCTCCATTGCGTTATTCGCGTTACTGGCATTTTTTGAATCGTTCCCTTAAATCTAGTCTGTTTTGCCCATTCATTTAATTTGCACTGGTTGATCTCCCTTCTTCTTCTTGGACTGTTCGTGGACTAATTCCACCATTAATTATCCTTTCTGTAGGGGCCGATTCCCTCATCAGTCCACATGGATTTAAAACAGGGCTGTTTGGGAAATGGTTCCTACAATCCTCTCCCACGCGAGAGAGGAACCTCTATCTTCAAAAGGGAATTTAAGATTTTATGGTTTCCATCAATTTCTCCAGTTTCAGTTTAGACTGTTCCCAGTCCTGATAAAGATTTTCCAGCTCCTTCTTAAGGGCTGCATGTCTTTTTTGTAAGGAAACAATCTTTCCTGACTCTTTATAGGTTTCCGGGTTTGCCATCTCTTTTTCAATATGTTTGATTTCCTCTTCAATGTCATCTATCCTTTGTTCTTTTGATTTTATATTCTGATTCAATTGATTTCTTTCCTTGGTAATAGACTTTCGGGCTTCGGCTTCCATCCGTTTCTGCTGTTTCGTTTTTTTCCCGGAAACGATAACCTGTTTTTTTGTTTTCAATTGAATCCTGTCATCTGCCTGTTCTTCTCTTTTTTCCAAATAATAGGAATAATTCCCTGGATATTCATTAAGCTTTTTGTCCTTTATTTCTATAACTCTATGGACAAGTTTATCCAGAAAGTACCGGTCATGAGAGATGAGTAAAAGTGTGCCATTATAACCGGAAAGGGCATATTCGAGAGCTTCTTTTGAAACCACATCCAGGTGGGTGGTGGGTTCATCCATTATTATAAAATTAACCGGAAACAAAAGAATCTTTGCCAAAGAAACTCTGGCTTTCTCTCCCCCGGAAAGCACTTTAATCTTTTTAAACACATCGTCTCCGCTGAATTGAAAGATTCCCAGCACATCTCTAATCCTGGGGATATAATTTTTATCTGCAGAGGAAAGAACTTCATCGTAAATAGTGGATTCCAAATTAAGCATTTCGATCTGATGCTGAGCGTAATACCCTATTTGGGTCCTCTTCCCCAGGCTTATGGTTCCTAAATCAGGCTTTAACTTGGAAGTTATCAGTTTAGTCAAGGTGGTTTTCCCGCTTCCGTTTGCTCCCACAAGGGCAATCTTTTCTCCTCTGTATAAATTAAGGTTGATATTGCTGAATATCCATTCTTTCTCATAACGAAAAGACATATTTTTTATTTCCAAAACGTCTTTATAACTGGGAACAGATACAGATAAATTAAATTGAACGGAACTTGAACTTTTCGGCAATTCAATTATTTCCATTTCATTCAAATACTTAATTCGGCTTTGAACTTGGGCTGCTTTGTCCTTTTTATACCTGTATCTGCTTATAAACCTTTCTTGTCTTTTTCGTTCTTCCTCTTGCTCCTTCCATTTTTTAAGCAGCCGTTCCCTTTTCTTGGCTTTTTCCTGTTCATATTTATGATAATCACCTGGATAAAATTCTAATCTCCCATTTTCCAGTTCATATATTTCATCCGTAATCCTATCAATAAAAAAGCGGTCATGGGAAACAATCACAATGCTTCCTTTAAACTGAAGAAGATATTTCTCAAGCCACTCCAAGGAAGGAAGATCCAGATGATTAGAAGGCTCGTCCAGTAAAAGAATATCTGGCTTTTGAACAAGAAGGCGGGCAAGATACACCCTCATACGCCATCCCCCACTGAAATCGGAAAGGGGGCGCGCAAAATTATGGGAAGAAAATCCCAATCCGGAAAGAATGGTTTTTGCATCTGTTTCCAGCTTATATCCTTCTAAAGCCTGGAATTTATGCTCCAGTTTGCCAAGCTGTTCTAAAAGTTCATTTTTATTATTGGAGTCATTCAAAGCATCGTGAATTTTTGCAATTTTCTTTTCTAAAACAGCAACTTCCTTCCGTCCTTCAATCACGGTGTCTAACACAGAAGTTCCTTCTAATGCTGTTTCTTCCTGGGGAAGATAAGCGATTTTGTATCGTTTGGGTTTGGTAATACTCCCTTTAAAGGAGGTAATATCACCGTTTATAATCTTTAAAAGGGTTGTTTTTCCAGCTCCGTTCGGTCCCAGCAATGCATCTCTTTGTCCAGACTGAATAAACCAGTCCACACCAGATAATATTTCTCTCCCGGCAATCGAATACTTTAAATCATGGAGTTGAAGCATCAAAACCACTCAACAGGTGAACTCATTTCAATAAACTTTTTAGCGCTTTTATATTATTTTTCATCCGTTCTTCACAAATCCCGGGCCACTCTTTTCGACCGGTGATGGATAATTCGCCTCTTTCATACATCTGCGCTGCTTGATGAGCCATTTGAATCAACCTTAAGAATTCTATAGGATTCAAATCAGGAAATCTCGAAAGAAACATTTCATCAAAAACAGGAATGGTGAAACTTCCTTCGTGGTCTTCAATGGATATTCCTGAATATTGAACTCCCTCCGATCCATTGTTTTTACTCCATTTCATTATTTCCATAGGAGTTTGTTTCAAAGGAAAGAGACCATAATTGTCAATGCCCACACCAAATCTTTTCATGGCATATTTTTTTTAAGGATGATTTATTTATTCTTTGAAATTTTATAGCACAGTGAATATTCTTAGTCAAAAATTAATATGGCAGAAGCTCCCTGTTTGTTCAAATAAATGCTTTCATAATTTAAAAATAACATATAAAATAATGTAAAATAAGATTTACATAATCGTGAACTATAATATACAATTTGAATTTCTCAGAAAATTAAATAAAATTTATTTTTATAAATAACCTACAAAAACAATAAAAAACAATTAGGTTAATAATTTTGTTGAACACTGGCATAAAAATTGCTTCTATATTATTATCTTTCAATGGAGGATAACACCAGATAAGAATTTCATAAAAAATATGATAAAATATCATTAATATCAAATATTTAAGGAGGAACAATGCCAGATGTTTCAGAGGAATTGAAAAATGAAATCAGAGATATTGCCAGCTCTATAGATCAAAAAAATTATGATGATGCCTTAAATACAATCAATGAAGCTCTATCCAAGTACCCAAACAGTGAAGAACTATCATCACTTAAAAAAAGAGTCCAAGAAGACATCAAAACAATTATTGAAGAAACCAAACAATCTGCTCAGGAAGGCAAGTATGATATTGCTCTCAAAAACATCAGCGATTATTTACTTCTCAATCCTGGTAGTTTTCTAGCATTAAAAAAAGAAAAAAAATCAATTGAAAAAAAATTGAACAATGAGTTTTCCAGGGCAAAAAAAGAATATAAAGAAGGTCATAAAGATAAGGCCCTTGAAATTTTAGAACAATTAGCCAGAATCCCGGAGTCAGATTCAGAAACGATCAGCTCAAACATGGATTCCATAAAGGAAATGATAGAAGAAATCAAAGCCACATCACCCGATAAACCAGAAACGGAATCCGTTGACCCTGAACCGATTCAGAAAAAGAAGGGATCAACAGCAAAAAAATGGAAGACTTTCCATAAAAAAATAGAAGATGAAAAATACGATGAAGCCAAACAAACTCTAGAAGAAATCATTGAATTGGATCCTGAAGATGAAGAAGCCAAAAAATATTTAAATATAATGGAGATGGACTCCAAAAATATTTCCAATCTTTTTTTTCAAAACAGATTGGATGATGCCCTTCTGGCTATTTCAGTAAGCCTTTCAAAAAATCCGGATAATCAAGAAACTTTAAGCTATAAATGGCGGGTGGAATCTCAGGTGTCACAAAAAATCAATGAGATCAATAAAATGGTCGAGGAAAAGAAATATAAAGACGCTCTTTATGAAATAAAAGATGCTCTTAAAAATAATCCCCGGGCTTTTAAGAAACTGGAACCGCTGCAAAAAAAAGTCAAAGCATTATCTGAAGGAAAAACTCCTGAAGAAATCGAAGAGGAAGAAAAAAGCAAAAAGACTTCTCCACGAACTAAAAAAAAGTTAGTTCCCCTAGTAGCAGGAATTGCTGGTATTGTTATCATTGCCCTAGCACTCGTTTTGTTTTTACCAAAAGGAAACAAGAAAAAAGAAGCAATAACTCCCGGACAAATTCTTCTCACAAAACAAGAAGGAATCAATTATTCAGACCTTTCGGTTACCATGGGTGATATCAGTTTTTCTCCAGAAAATCCCGTCACTCATGAAATAAAACCAGGAACATACAATTTCAACTTTCAAAAGGGAGTCCATACTTATAATAAACAAGTCAATATCCAATCAGAACAGGAAACAAAAGTCATGATTCCCCTCATCCCTGTCAAAATAGACATTCAACCAGATGGAGAAATTTGGGAAAATGAAGATATGATATCAGAAAGCAATTCTTTACACGAGTTTCACCTGCTACCAGATGAATACACCTTCATTATAAAAAAAGAGGGTTATCAGGATGAAACTGTTAATTTTTCTCTTGAAGAAAACAATACAACCCAAACCTTTAGTTTTGAACTTGCCCCCGTTCCTCCGGATCAACCGGGTATTCTAAGAGTCCAGGTTCACCCATCAGGAAGTCAAGTTTATGAAGGATCCAATTTACTGGCTTCATTTCCTCCCCTGAGACAGGATATATCTTTATCTCCGGGAAGGCACACATTACGATACACCAACACAGAACAAAACTGTGAGGATAGAGAAATTAGCTACCGAATTAATTCTGGAGGAATCATAACAGATACGATTTACTTGTGCTTTGGGACTTTAAATATCAACACCATGCCCCCTGGAGCAGCAATCATCATTGATGGAAAAGAAAATGATATATACGGCAACCCCTATGGCACCACTCCAAGAGCGAATCTCAGACTGCCAACTGGATTACACACGCTGCAGGTCAGCCACCCTGATTATTCTCCAAAAACTGTTCAATTCGTGATTGAAGCAAACAAAAGAGTCAATCGATCTGTTGACTTAGGAAAAGAACAATAATTCAATGAATCTATATAAAGGAGGGAACAGTGAAAACTAAACAAATTTTGGTTTTTTTGCTTATCCCTATTTTGCTTTTGCTTTTTGTTTCCCACAAAATTCTTGCTGCTCAAGAGGATTGCACACAATTAATAAATAATGCCGTTGCGGAATTCACGGGAGCTAATTTTGAAAGAGCCATACAATTGTTCAATGAGATAATAAACATGCCTGATTTCCAAACAAACTGCACCCCTTCAGAAAGAGAAAAATCTTATTTCTATTTATCCTACTGCCATTACCTCCTCTACGGATGCAGAAATCAAGCCACTCAAGAGGCAACCTGCAATTTAAAAATCTATTTTCCCAATTTTGACCCTTCTAATCCAGATTACCAATGGGTGTCTCAGGACTGGATAAATTGCCTGAATAATGTGGAATGTTCCAATTGTGATCTCATTGCCCGTTTCTACAATTTAGGAAAAAACCAATATTCAAATAAAAATTACATATCAGCCGTTCAAAATTTAATCAACACCCGGGTGCTGATTGAATCCGGACCCAGACCGCCGGATTGTCCCAAATATGACCAGTATAATAATTTTTCTTCTGAATATCTCTCTATATGTGAATCGAGGTTGATAGAAAATTGGAACAAACACTTTGAATCGAACAATTATAATCAATGCTATGAAATGGAAAAAAATCTGTTTAACATTGAAGGACATGAAAACTATCTCCAAAATTTCAACAGCCACATCGCTGAAAAAAAACAGTCCCTAGTGGAACAAGTCAACAATTCCTTACAAGACATCAAAGAAAAACTGGATACATTGTTGAGCATTGAACGATTTGAAACAGTCAATTTTGATGAGTTACAGAATGATTGGGATATCATCAAAAACATCAATAAAGAATGGCTCCAAAGTGAGAACATATCACTCTCAATGGAAATGATTCCAGCTCAGGAATTGCTGGATAGCTTTAATACATTTTGCCGTTTTGCAACCACCCAATATGACCTTGAAAAAGAAAGAAATGTCATGACTTTAATGGAAAACTATAAAAATTTCATAATCAACAATTTTCCAAATTCTCAAGAACAGGTTCAATCCCAATATCAAAAATATATTAATGATCCTTCTACTGTTTTTAGAAAAACCAATATTGGAGTTTTCCCCCCTACCCGCAACACGGATTTCTTACTGCCTATATCTGATTGCATGAGAAACTACAACATCAAAGGAAGCATAACCTGCGGAATCATAGTTGGAAGAGAGGGAAGAGTGGATAAATCCACCATCATTGAGAACAACCTGGATAGAAAAGAATCCTATTGCGTCAAGGATTTTGAAAAAAGTTTATTACAATACTTAGAACGTATAAGATTTAAGCCTGCATACAAAGTAAGGTATCTTCCTGCATGCACCAAACCAACCGGACATATTTCTTCGGCCAATACCATTAATGTCAGATACTATATAGAAAGACAATTTACTCTTAAATAGTTGAAAATAGTTTAGAAGCAACAATAATTCAACGACTCGTATTCTCTCACCTCCTATCTTCATTCACTCATTCAGTTTCTGAATAACACTCCAACTCCGGACTATAATAAACAGATGCTTATCCAGATAGTTCAGGTTCCTGTTGACGCAAGGATTCTTCATGGATCAGTTGATAAATGCGAAAAATGAAATCTTCACTGAGATTCTTTGATTTGCCGGTCTGAGTCCTGCTTCTTATAATTTCATTCCAGCGATCAGGCTGGTATTTGGAAACACCCGCCCTTTTTTTGTAAGAACCTATTTGACGCGATAGATTCATCCGTTCCGATAATAATTCAATCAATTGATTATCAACATCATCCATTTCGCTTCGGTATTCTCTGAGTCTTTTAAAAAAATCTGTGTTATCACTATACGGCTTTTTAATTTTTAAATTGTCCACAAGCTTTTTATAATCATCAGGAACAATCTGCTGTTTTGAATCACTCCAGGCTTCATCAGGATTGGTATGGACTTCAATCATCAGTCCATCAAATAACAAATCCATCGCTTTCTGAGAAATTGTCTGAAGCCACTCCCTGTTTCCACAGATGTGACTGGCATCACAGAGGAGAGGAACATCAATCAAAGTTCTTTTCAATTCAATGGGAATTCGCCAGCAGGGTTCATTCCGAAAAACTGTTTTCATATGGGAATAAAAACCCCTATGAATGGCAATGAGTCGTTCAATTCCTGAATTGTGAAAACGATCAAATGCTCCCAGCCACAATTGAATATCAGGGCTTATGGGATTTTTAATCATAATGGGCTTGTCGATTCCTTTCAAACAATCCACAAGTGTTTGGACAGAAAATGGATTGGTTGTCGTCCGTGCTCCAATCCATAAAATATCGATATCATACTTCAAACTTTGTTCAACATGGTCGGGTTTAGCGACTTCAACGCAAACAGGGATATTCGCCTCTTTTCCAGCATTTTTAAGCCATGGCAGTGCCTGAATACCCATTCCTTGGAAAGAGCTGGGCCTGGTTCTTGGTTTCCATATGCCTCCACGAAGAACATTCACTTCATATTTTGACAATTTGAATGCTGTTTGCATTATTTGCTCCTCCGATTCCACACTGCACGGCCCTGCAATCAGAAATGTCTTATATTGAGGTGACTTTATTTTGAGAATATCATGAATGCTCTTATAACTGTTCATAAAAATAAACCTTATTATTTAAATTGAATTCATTATATCATTTTTTTTAATCTCAATTTGAATAAAATCCAATTATACCCTAAATTCCTGTCCTTTTGACTCTATTTGATTCTATAGTTGTTGGCTCAATGAAATTTTGTTATATTATTGAGGAAAGAGAAAGTGTTTTAAATTTGTCAAAAGAGTCAGTGGATATGATTTCTAATGGATTTCCCAAAACCAAGGGATTGAAAAAGAGATTTTCTATAGGGCTAACTTTACGATTTATGAGCGAAGAAGAATATAAATCAATCATTGACGAATTTAACGAATACATTTACGAAATATACTTTTCTCCCCCTTTTGGAGACAAATTCCACTCAAGAAAAGAAGTAGCCAAAGGATTGAAACCTTCTCCTGAAACTGAAGAAAAAGTGTTCCGAATACTCACCTATGCTGTTGATAAAGGAATTCAATTGACCCTCGCATTGAACACAAAAGTGATCCTCCTGGCGAATGTCTTAAAAGCTGCTGAACGAGTCCTGGAAAGAGTGAACATTGGTTCCTTCACCACCCTCATGAATTTTGCTGGCCCCTTGAAATGTTTGTACCCGGACATTCCTATAAAATGTTCATACAATGAAGGAGTCAAGAATCCAAGTGAATTAGAACAAATCTGTTCTCATAACCTGTTTTCATCCATTGTCCTCGGAAATTCGACCTTAAGAAATAATGATTTATTCAGACAGGCAGTCACAAAAGGCTTGGAAGTGGAACTGCTTTTAAACAATGGCTGTACTTTTGCCTGCAACAATTTCTGTTTCCCTTCTTCCCATTGTGAAGAAGACTTCATGAAAAGCTTAAAATCCCACCCTATCAATTTTTTGTATTCCAGACAGTCCATCATCCCCAGGGAATTTTTTACCTATTACATTGAAAACAAAAACATACGCCACTTCAAAATATCAAATAGACCGTGCACTTATAACTATTTATCCACCTGCTTGAAATCGTATATTCAAAACATCGATTTTGAACTGATCAAAAGAGACATAAAATATTATCGACTCTGGGCGCGCCTGGTTCATTTCAATCGATTCCTTGGTTTTTTGGATTTTGATAAAATCTGTGAATACAAGGATAATTTATGGGAACATCACAACAGTCATAACCTTAAAGCTATTCGATAAAGTTATGATTTGTATATCCGAATTATAAACCTTATCAACCATGAAGGTTTAAATCGATAATTATTCTAAATTTTTCCAAAAAGCATTAAAATTCCAATAAATATAAATAGAATCCCTCCACTGTATTTAATAATCTCTGGACTTATATATTTGCTGAGCAAAGAACCAATAATAACAGATATGGCCGTCACAAGGATATAGGCAGTTACAGAGCCAAACCATACGCTTAAGGGTTTCCCTGTTTTTGCGGTCATCCCAATGGCAACGAACTGGGTTTTATCAGCCAATTCAGCCAAAAATATAGCTCCAAACGTTGTGACAAATACCTTGAAATCCATTATCTTTCTCCTTTTCCAGAAAACCAATTTTTCATTATCTAAAATCTGATAAAAGCACTCAAATAAGCGTTAAAGCTTCTTATATTGTCAGGTTCAGCGAAAAGAAATACGTAACGAATATCCGTACTGATTCCAAAACCGGGATTGATAAAATACTGAATTCCGGCTCCTGCTTGAACTAAGGGATCTATAGTGTTTTCGGGCACCAGGATATCTATTTTATATCCGTATTCCGAAATATAAGTTCTATCTTTAGCCAATAATTTATCGAATCCGCCTCCTAAATAAAGATAAGGTCTAAATTTTTCTTTTGACAAACTGTAATGCAGATTCAGAGTCAATGAAACATGATTCGAAGTATCAATATCAACAGTGTCCTGATCAGAAGGATCTTCCAGGGTTATCTCTGATTTAAAAAAATAACTGGCATCCAAGTTAATTCCGAATCTTTCGGAAAAAAAATAAGCAAAATTTGTTCCCAAGCAGGCAGAAATATGGGTAGGAGTGACAGGAAAATCATTCTTTCCTAAAACATAATCATCCTCTGATCCATATTCCAAAACACAGCTCATTCCTCCGTAAATGGATAATTGTATATTTTTTCCTTTCCCAAAACTGACTCCAGAACAAATAAAGACAATCCAAAAAAAGAGTAATGCTTTCTTCACAGCCAGCTCCTTTCTCCCTTTTTCATCCTCATAATGATATCATCTTACTAACTTGATATAAATAGAAGATTTATTCACTATCTTTATTTTAAAATCCACATACAAGCTTTGTTCCACTTTCTTATTAATGAATCGAACCTCTTTTCCATCAGCCTCAATCTTATTGGCCTTTGTGTCTAGTGGATATCATCGGTTTTGGAGGGAGCTGGATTGCTGTGGGAATCATCATATTTTTACTCTGGCTGATGCTCAATATCAAATAGATATTTTTTTGCTTGGCAGAAAACCGGAAATTTTTGCATGGCGTTGACAGGAAATTAAACGGATTTGACCATTTTTCTGGACTGTGATATAAGCTAAAATCGATTGCCATAATAAAAAGTATGGAAAGAGGAGGATAATATGAAATCTCTTCAACGAACATTTTTTATCTCATTTCTCATACTGATATTTATATTTTCCCTAAGCTCTTTGACTCATGCCCAATTAAGAGGGAAAGCTCTTTATGAAAAATTAATAAAAGACAAGGAATTAATTAAGTTTGACGGTTTATCAAGGATAAAATGGACTCCTGATGGAAAATCCTATTATATATTCGAAGAAGACACTTTTAATAAAATTGATATACTCAGTGGCGAAAAAACATCTCTTTTTAAAGACGAGGAAATTATCCAAGCCTATAATCGAATAACCGGAAAAAGTGAAGAAAAACTGCCCTTTAAAGAGTTTCATTTTCTGGATGATGGCAAAAAAATCCAGTTTAAAGTTCAAAATAAAGCATTCATCTTTACTTTTAAAACAGGAAACATCATTTTTTATACTCCTGAAAAAGAAATCATAGGAGTCAGGGGAAGAACATATTCGGAAGTTTTTTCTCCTGATTATAAGCACCGGGCATTCACCAGAGACTATAATCTGTATGTCAAAGACCTGGAAGATCGCGAAAAATCACTGACAACCGATGGTCATAAAGACCTGAGAAATGGATTCCCCGACTGGGTTTATCCTGAAGAACTCAGCCAATATGATGCTTTCTGGTGGTCTCCGGATTCAAAAAAAATCGCCTTCATGCAGTTTGACGAAAGTCCGGTGACCAAATATCCCATTGTGCATGATATCAATCCAGCTCCTGAGCTCGAGATGCAGAGCTATCCCAAAGCTGGAGCCAACAATCCCATAGTAAGCCTTTTCATCGCTGACATAAAATCAGGCAAAACAACCAGAATCAAAACAGGAATGGAAACAAATGTTTATTTTTTGAGAGGAAAGTGGACTCCAGACAGTGAAGAATTCACTTTCCAGAAGCTCAATAGACTACAAAATATCATTGAATTGTACGCAGCCAATCCTGAAACCGGCGAGGTGAGATCTATCCTGAAAGACGAAGACCAATGCTATATTGAAGCTGATTTTGATCTCACCTTCCTCAAAGACAGCAAACATTTTTTGTGGACTTCAGAAAGGAGCGGCTGGAACCAAATCTATCTCTATGACCTTGAGGGAAATTTGATTAAACAATTGACCGATGAAGAAATTCCGGTAGGAAACATTCTGGCTGTGGATGAAGAAAACAACTGGGTTTATTTCTCCGGCCAGGAAAACAGGGGTATGGAATATCACACATACCGGATAAAGCTTGACGGATCGGGTTGGACGAGGCTCACTCAAAGTCCAGGATCCCATCGGGTTGACTTTTCTCCCGGAGCCCAATTTTATGTTGATTCCCATAGCTCATTCCAATCACCGCAAAGAGTGACTCTTCATAAATCAGATGGAACCTTCATAAGAGAGCTGGGGAAAACGACAATATCCCAGGAATTCAAGGATTTGAAATTAATCGAACCAGAACATTTTACTTTTAAATCCGCAGACGGGAAATACGACCTTGATGGAATTCTGTACAAACCGGCTCATTTTGATAAAAATGAACAATACCCGCTCATCATGTCTGTTTATGGAGGACCCGGAGCGAAAAGAATATACAACCGATTCAATTTAAACAGCAGAAGTCAAGCGTTAGCCCAATTGGGATTTATTGTCGCTTCCATTGATCATAGGGGAGTCTCAGGAAGAGGGAAGGCTTTCCAAAATCTTATGTATATGAATCTGGGGCAGATAGAACTGGCTGACCATGTGGCTGCCGTCAAACATATATCCACAAGATCTTATGTTGACGGAAACCGGGTGGGAATATTCGGGCACTCTTACGGCGGATATCTCACCTGTATTGCACTGCTTAAAGCGGCGGATGTTTTTCATGTGGGAGTCGCAGGGGCTCCGGTCACATCCTGGAGAAATTACGATACTATTTATACGGAAAGATACATGCGAAGACCACAGGATAATCCGGAAGGCTATGAAAAAGGCTCCTGTATGAATTATGCCGAAAATCTCAAAGGGCATCTGTTTATCCATCACGGCACCGTGGATAACAATGTTCATCCAGGAAATGCCATCCAGCTTCTCTATGTTTTGCTCAAACACAATAAAAAGTTTGACTTTATGTTCTACCCGGAGCAAAGACATGGCATTCGCTTTAAACAATATAGTGAAGGCCGGGTAGAATATTTCATTGAACATTTGAACCCCGAAATAAAATAACTCTGAATTAAAGAAACGAACGGATTATTATTTTCTTTATTCTGCCTTCGATTTTGTAATCAAGAATTTTGTTCTCTTCAAGCCATTCCATAAGAGCTCTATTCAAAGGACAATGAGTGTCTTTTATCTTTTTAAGAGGAAAACCGAAATATTTATCCTCTGCGTGACCAGCTAAATAGTTATTGCTGGCCGCGGAATAGACTTTTTCGGGCAAAAGGACTTCTCCTTCTTTTACAAGAACTTCTCCATTGACTTCTATATATTTGATCCGATCCCCGTATGGTTTCTTGTTTTTTGGATAATATCGATATTTCAACCCTGAAATCTGAAGTCTATCCCAGCCCCGTTCAATATCAAACTCCAGCAAATCTTTTATCTGCTGTCCGGTCAATTCAAACAAGACTATCATATTGTGAAAAGGAGAGACATTGAAAACATCTGATTTTTTTATGGGGCCGACTCTTATAATGGATCTTATTCCCCCTGAGTTGTGGAGTCCTATCTGGGCTCCTGTTTTCCAGCGCATCACATCCGTTATCCAGTTTCCCAATTCACTTTCCACTGAATTTCCTAATCCCCTCAAGGTGGATTTGGCTTCACCTATAACTTTCTCGTATTCCAGGCCAATTTTTTCATCGACCTCTTTGACCAGGCGGCTCACCTGAGGATGTGGTTTCATATCCACATCAGCCCATAACCAAATCAATTTCTCTTCATGACTGATGATTTTATCGTTCTTCACATCGACTTTGAGATATCCCAGTGTTCTTTGATGCCCAAAAGTGGACTGAACGAGGACTCCGTTTATATTATCGAACTTCCCGTCTTCAGATGCCACTAACACAATATCAATTCCCGGAACTTTTTTGGCAATTTTGATTCCCTTTTCATACCAGCCATGAAGCACCACAATGATTAAATCTGTCTTTTTATCAATATCCGGAACATATGAGTTGAGGGTGGGAATCACAGGCAAGACATCCAGACCGATGATCTTTTCTTTCTGAACTTCAAGAAGAAAATGTTCCTCCATCATTGCAATAATTCCAACTTTCAAGCCTCCAATAGGAAATATGGCATAAGGATTGACAGGGAAGAGTTTTTTGTCTTTTTTGTAGATGATGTTGGCAAGGAGAGTAGGAAATTCAGCAATGTTCGCAAGTCCTAATGCGTTTTCCTGGCCTCTGTCAAAATCGTGATTTCCAAGGCACCACACATCATAAGCCATTCTATTCAAAAACTCGATCATGGCTCCACCAATAACCCCTTTGTACCTTATCTCTGTCGCCTGAGTTCCGGTCATAACATCTCCTTTGTCAATAACCAGAACATTTTCCTCTGTTTTTCTTATAGAGTTCAGATAATGACTGGTTGCCTGCATTCCTCCAACCAGTCTTTCTTTCTCATCTATCTTGATTTTAAATGATTTGTAATTGCCATGGGTATCGTTAGAATGAACAATACAAATGGACTCAGCCCCTGCATTAACAAATAGATTAAAAAAAAGTATAAAAAAAAGGTATCGGCGAAAAATCAATATCATCTTGTTGTTTTCCTATTCTTTCCTAGTCTTCACCTTTTTCATAACCCAAGGAAGTGTAATAGATGGCTCGGTCAAAAAAATACAGAACTCTATTATTGAGTTCCAGAGCTTGGTACAGATCCAAAGCTGTATCCAAAAATCCTTCACTTCGCACTTTATACCAGAGATGTCGTCTTGTGATAATCAACGCCTGTATCACTTCAGAAAGTGAAAAACCTTCCTTTCGGCGTTGGACTCCCAGAGTCATATAATGTTCCGCGATTTCTTCTTTTGCCGTTTCAAAAGATATCCATTTTCCTAATTGGCTATAGACATTGAACGCACGACTGTAAATTTCATCTTCATCATATGTATGAAAGGTGGGTGTGCACCCATGTGACCGTAGTTCTATTAGACAATTCCTTGTTAACTCATCGGCATTCTGCTCAATGAGTTCCACAAGTTTTAGGGAAACATGAGTTGCCATTCCCTTTTTCATTTCAATTTCTCCTTCTGGCATTTTTATACCATAGGAAAATGTTAAGGTCAAAAAGTTTTGATTTAAAAGTAGATCCCGTTTCCCAAACGGGCTGCATGGCATGATCCCCGCATCGAACCGTACATGTCATTGCTTGCCTTGTCCCTTTTTAGTAGTCTTAGTAGTAAATAAATTCCGTAGGCAGGGTCAGACCTACGGTACTAACTCTAAACAAATAAGATAGCCCTTTGTTTTCCTGGAAATATGGACTTAATTGAGACATTGAACCTTCCAAAACGTCTTATTAAGAGTTTAAGCCTCTAAAAATAAAGGGGTTTATCTGGTACGCCCGGAGGGATTCGAACCCCCGACCTTCTGATTCGTAGTCAGACGCTCTATCCAGCTGAGCTACGGGCGCACTAGGTTGAATATGGCTATTTTTTCCTAGAATCTATTATTAGATTCTAGAATCGATTCACGATTACTATATCGCAATAAAAAATATTTTTCAATTCTATTAAAAAATGATATGGATGAACGATGATTAAACTGAGGAGCATGTTAGTTATAAACAACACTATTAGGCTCAGTGGTCTCACTTATATTTATAAAGATGTTATCCATAAAGAATATTTTTATATTAGAACAATCTTTATGGCCCCTTGTTTTAAGAATTTTATTCTTAAAGTCAATTTTGGGGGGCAAAAATAAGCTTTAAGGAATCTCTAAGGAGATAGCAATAAAGCTTTCTCTAATTATATCAACACATAAGTCAGCCAAGGCTGATTTATGATTTACATGTTACTACTTTTTCTTCTTCTCCTTTTTCATCTCTCGAACTTTCTGCATCAAGTTTTTTCCTTCGCGCCGTTCAAACTTCTTCACTTTAAAGTAATCCGGTTTTTCCTGAATAGTCCATCTGTTATTGACTGTGTCCACATCTGCCGTTTCCAAATAGGGATCGAGAGTAATATTCTGGATCTCTTTTTTATAGGCAAATACTTTCTTTACGCTGTCGTTCCTACGGTGCCATATCTGAGCAGGAATTCTCACAATCTCTTCAGAACCATCTTTAAATTCAAATCTAAGAATGATGGGCATGACCATTCCACCTTTATTTGAAAAAGTAATCTCATAATAATTATATCCTGCATTGAGAATCTTTTTTTCTTCTTCAG
Organism: uncultured Eubacteriales bacterium; assembly: GCA_964584935.1. Lineage (GTDB taxonomy): Bacteria > Acidobacteriota > Aminicenantia > Aminicenantales > Aminicenantaceae > CAZPBN01. The sequence goes on from CAZPBN010000008.1 coordinate 61,378, forward strand.
TGAGAGATTCTAGGTATTTTTTATACTGTTTTTCATCTTGGGGAGTGACTTTAAGAGGATCATACTTATCATAAAAATCAGTTAAGGATTTATCTTTTTCCACGGCTGTTTTTTCTATTTTCTTTTTATTTCTGATATTGGTTATATATCTATCCCTTTCAAAATTTTCCTCTTTCTGTTCTAGCCTTTTTGCCAACTTCGGCTCTCCGGTATTTATTTTATACCATTTGACATTTTCCAGGGCGATATCCACATGGTCTGTGCCAAAAAACCAACCTTTCCAAAACCAATCCAGATCAATACCCGAAGCATCTTCCATCGTCCGAAAGAAATCCGCAGGAGTGGGATGTTTGAATTTCCATCTCAGGGCGTACTCTTTGAACGCATAGTCAAACAGTTCCCTTCCCATAATCGTCTCACGCAGAATATTCAATCCCGCAGACGTTTTTGAATAAGCATTGCTTCCCAGATTGAGATCAATATCCGGCGCTGACATGATCGGGGACATATATTTTTTATCCCCTTTCATATATTCAATCATAGTGTAAGCCGGACCACTTCTTTCTGAAAACTCCCGCTCCCATTCCTGCTCTGCCAGATATTCCACAAATGTATTCAAGCCTTCATCCATCCATGCCCACTGACGTTCATCCGAATTGACTATCATAGGAAAGAAGTTGTGTCCGAATTCATGGATAACCACACCAATGAGGCTGTATTTCAACCGCTCGGAATAAGTCCCATCAGGCTCAGTCTTGCCTCCGTTGAAAGCAATCATGGGATACTCCATTCCGCCCCCTCTTCCTGCTAATATGGATATGGCTTTGGGATAGGGATAGTCAAAGGTGAATTTTGAATAGACTTTAATGGCGTGGGCTAGGGCTTTTGTCGAATACTTCTCCCACAGGGGATTTCCTTCCTTGGTGTAATAAGACATAGCCATAACAGTCCGATCTCCAAATTTGACTGCCATGGCATCCCATATGAATTTCCTGGAGGTGGCAAAAGCAAAATCTCTTACCTTCTCGGCTTCAAAAATCCAGGTTTTCTTTTCATCCGACCGTTTTTTCTCATTCTTGACAGCCTCTTTTTCAGTGACAATCATAACCGTATGGTCTACGGCATTTTGTGCTTTTTTAATCCGGGACTGCTGGGTCGAAGTTAAAACATCATCCAAATTTTTTAAAGTGCCCGTGGCTCCAATAATATGGTCTGCAGGAGCTGTGATACTCACTCTGTAGTTCCCAAAAGGGAGAGCGAACTCCCCACTCCCAATATATTGCTTATGCTGCCATCCTTCTGTTTCATTGTAAACAGCCATCCTCGGAAAAAACTGGGCAATAGCAAAAACACTGTTTCCATCTTTTTCGTAATAATCAAATCCTGACCTGCCCCGGACTTTCGATTTATCATTTAAATTGTACCCCCACTTAATTTTAAATGAATATTGTGAGTCAGGTTTCAAGACGTTAGGAAGATCCACCCTCATCATCGTATTCACTATCTTATAAGGCAAATCCTTGTCTTGGTCATCCTTGACATACTCGATTTTAAATCCTCCATCAAAATCCATATGGAGTCTCTTGAGATACATGAAATACATCGGATCGGAAATTCTTCCTGAGCTTATTTTTCCTGCCAATGAATCTTCAGCACGGATGTTTTGATCCAGTTGAAGCCATAAATAATAAAGAGGAACAGGAGAATTATTGAAATAGGTGACTGTTTCTGTCCCGTATATACGCTTTTCTTCTTCATCCAGTTCAATCGATATATCATAATCAGCTCTCTGCTGCCAGTACTCAGGCCCCGGCGCTCCGGATGCTGTCCTGTACTGATTGGGGGTCGGAAGTTCCTGATAAAGTTGACGGAATTGATTCTTCTGCTGATCTATATCATCTGATGATGCAGAAAGACCCATAATGGAGAAAGAAAACATAATAATCAAACATAATAAACCACTTTTTTTAAACATTGATGACCTCCTTAAATATGTCAATTAAAATTATCTTTCAAATTTAATCAAAAGAATATTATAAGATTATTCGCCCAAATATCGCAACGAAAAAATAGAGAATGCTTTACCCAAAATATATTTTGACAAATTATTTCATAATTCTATATGATTTCTGATTAGGCATAGGATTGAATATTGAACAAAGATACAAAGATTAAATTCGCTGCCTTTTTTTTATTCACGGTTTTAACTTTTTTACACCTCTCTCCTCTGTCTTTTCATCCTTCAAACAGACTCAATGCCATGATGGATGGATTTTTAAACACCTGGATAATCACCTGGGTTCAGTCTCACTTTTTTTCCGATCCCGTGAACCTGTTCAATGCGGATGTTTTCTATCCTCATTCTAACACTCTCAGTTTTTCCGAACATCTCTTTCCCCAGGCAATCATTTCTCTTCCCCTATACGTCATTTTTAACAATCCAATTTTAACCTATAATTTTTTATTATTGCTATCTTACATTCTCATAGCCTATTGTATGTTTCTTTTCATAAGATATCTCACCCAAAGCGATATCGCCGGTATTGCCTGTGGCATTATGTTTGCCTTCAATACATTTCATATGCACCACATCACCCATCTCCAGCTCTTAAGTTCCGGACTGATTCCGCTTGCCTTCCTTTACTTGCATAAATATTTTCAGGATCAAAAATTAAAAAATTCCATACTTTTCTCTGTTTTTTTTACCACTCAATCACTGGCGTGCCTTTACTACGGCCTTTTTTTTATCAGCATATTATGTATAGCCATTCCTGTGTTTTTCCTAATCTATAAACAAAGACTCCATTTGAACTTCCTGTTCAAATTAGGGTTTCCCTTTATTTTATCTTCTCTAGTGCTCTTTGTCTTTTCACTTCCTTATTTGAACGTATTCAAAAAATATGGATTCAAACGTTTTATGGAAGAAGGAGCTGATGTGGCTAATTATTTGGCGACGAATCCCCATAACCGGCTTTTCAGTAGAATTCTCACTCCTCTTGGAAAACCGGAACATTTTTTGTTTCCCGGAATGATTGCTCTGCTTCTTGCCGGATTTTTTGTTTTTAAAAAGAGGAATCTTTTTTATTCCCCGCCAAAAGGAGTCAAACTGACCGTTCTGGTTCTTGTTTCCCTGGCTTCACTTTTCATCATCGTTGCTGTTGTCACCGGAGGACTGGAATTCCACTGGGGTGATCAGTCTTTTTCGATCCACAACATCTCAAAACCTGCTTTGTTCATTCTGTTTGTCGGGATTCTATATATTCTGTTTCCTTTTATAAATGCCTCCGTCAAAAAAAACTTCTTATTATCAACAGAAAACAAGAATTTTTATCTATATTTATTAATTGGTTTATGGGCGTTCCTCCTTTCTCTGGGAAAATATTTTTCTGTATTGGGCGATAAAAATGCCATCTTCCCTCTCCCTTTTAAGTTTATGTATCATTTTTTCCCGGGATTCAAAGGCATCAGAGTCCCCTCAAGATATGCTGTTTTTGTCATCTTTTGCGTGGTGGTGATGGCTGGATACGGCTTGAGTTATTTGTTAGGAAGAATCAAAAGTAAAAATTTAAAAGTTTTTATAATCATTGCTCTCTTATTATTTTTAAATATCGAATACCTATCCATCCCTCAAAGAATGTATTCTGTTCCTGTGAAAAAGGATATTCCCCCCACTTACTTATGGCTGAAAGAAAAACCCGGGGATTTTCCAATTATAGAATTGCCTTTTCTCACTCCCATAGGAAGAGAATCAACTTATATGTATTTTTCACTATTTCATAAGAAAAAGATTGTTAACGGCTACAGTGGATTCATTCCTTCTGATACACGACATCTGCGCAAAAGATTTGACGGCTTCCCTTCACGTTCCAGTATAAAGTCATTAAAGGAATTGGATGTGAAATATGTCATCCTCCATTTGAAATCATGGAACAAGATAGAGGCACAGAAAAAAATAAAAATAATGAATGATCAATATAAGGATGATCTCAAGCTTGTTAAAGAATTCAGATATGACTACAAAAAATTCAAACAAAAATTCCGTTTTCTAGGAAAAGACAGAGTCTATGAAGTCCTCGAATAAGAGTTAAAGAAAACACCCATCCTTTGCTTGTTAAACAAGCGGGTGATGAAGCCCTATCTTTCATTTATCACGATCCGGATTATGATAAAGTTTTAATTTCTTATTCAGCCTCTCTATACGGTGGGAAAAATCCTTTTTATAAGGCAGTGATAACTCACTGGATACCACTAAGCCTTCCTCGGCAATCTTTTTGGCTTTTTCATATTGTTTAGCTCTGTGTTCAAAATACATCGCTAGTTCTCTGAAAGAAAAAAGATGTCTGTCCAGAATTTGTTCAGAAGAAGCAATCTCTTCCCAAATGGACACAGCTTGTTCCCACTTCTGATTTTTTTTCAAGTAGTAAGACAATTTTTTCTTGGTTAAAAGAGACAAATGCTCTGGCAATTTTCCCTTGAGAGCCCGTTTAAAAAAATCCTCAGATTTTTTAAGGTCTCCGATTCTTTCCATCACTTTCCCGGCACCAAAAAGATCCACCGCATCCTCCAAACATTCTTCCCCCTCTTGGGATAAAATAAGAGAACCAGCAATCAGTCCACCCAGTAAAGAAAGAATATCCTCTTCATTATGGTAAATCACCGGTTCTATCAAATCAAAGTTGCCTGTGTTTAAATATTGATAATACCTCCATGGAATCTCAGCAGAAGGGATGTCCTCTTCTCTATAAGTTTTTAAAATTTCCCTTGCAAGATTACTCAATCGGCAATTTTCAAGTTTATGAGCCCAGAGACTTCTGGCTGGAAATAAAAAATCGAGATGAGGAAGTTCATTAATAGAAAAAGGTTTTCTGTGCATAATGAATCTGTTCTCCAGTAAAGGCAAATCATAGACCTTTCCGTTATAGGTAATGACTGATTTGAAATCCATATCGAGAAAAAATTGACTTAACTCCTGAATCATCTGTTCTTCCTCTGCCGGCTCCCCCAAAAAATACATAGAGATGTGAAACTTATCTCCTCTGTAGTATCCCATTCCCACTAGAAAAGGAATGATACCCACCCCTCCTGAAAGTCCGGTTGTTTCCAGGTCGATGAAAAGGGCAGAAGAAAGATCGAGAGACTCAAATTCTTTTTCCCGGCTCAAACAGGCAAGAATTTCTCCAGATATTTCCAGACCAGAGGAAAGGGTGATCCGTCCGTATCTCTTATCCAAAGGATAGGAATTCTCAAAATATTTGAGAGGTTCTTTATTAACTTGCTCCAACGGTTCGGTTTTGATATTTTCTTTTCTTTGACGGCCGGTTAAATTTATCAATTGATCCAGTTTTTCTTTGGTAGTCAGGTCATTTTTTTTCTCGATTTCTTCCCAAGCATTTTTTATTCTTTCTAATTTGGGACGTCTCCGCCGTTCCTGCTTTAAATATTTCAACTTGTCTTTGATATCGGTCATAACACTTTCCGGTTTCTAATTTTCAGTTCCTGTCTCTATCTTATCATTCTCCCATGAATTGAATCAATATTTTACGGGAACGGGATCTATTATCAAAATCAACAAACACAATTTGCTGCCAGGTTCCAAGATTCAAGTTTCCCTCAGAAAAAGGAACAACCAGAGAAGGTCCCAGAAGGGAAGCTCGAATATGGGAAAAGCCGTTTCCATCACCCCAACGGGCATCATGTCCATACGTGACATCACTGGGAATAATTTTTTCCATAAGCTCAGAAAAATCTTTTTTCAATCCCGGTTCATATTCAATTGTGGTCAAACCTCCGGTTGATCCAGGAACAAATAGGGAAACAATTCCGTTATGCATTTTGTGCTTTGACAATTTTTCAGCAACCCCAGAAGTAATATCCAGCATGTCATTATAACCTTTTGTTGATAGACTGATCGAATCACTGATTATTTTCATATGAAATCTCCTCAATCACATTTCATTTATTCTAAGAAAGAAATGATTCTTTCATTCTCCTATCAGGGAACCGGCCATGAGAAAGGAAGAAATAATTTTTCATATAGTCCTAATATATATCGGTCAGTCATTCCTGCAATAAAATCCCCGGTTCTTCTCTCCAGACTATCCTCTTTAGGATATTCTTTGATATGATTTTCTGGATTTTTGAGAAAATATTGATAAAGGTCTTTTATTATTTTATCTGCTTTTGCCAATTCTTTTCTTGAATCCGGCTTGAAATAGACCTTATCATACAAAAAATCCCGAAGTTCGGAAAGGGCATTCCGGATATCATCACTCATTTTAATTTTATCCAGCCTGAATTTCAGGCTTGTCCTCACCACATCCTCGACCATTTTGTCTATACGGGAGGCATGCCACTTTCCAAAAATATCGACTAAATGAGCTGGGAGATCCGCTTTTTTAATCACTCCGGCTCTAATGGCATCATCGATATCATGATTCACATAAGCGATAATATCCGAAACCCTCACCACCTGTCCTTCCAGTGTACACGGCATATTCTGCTTTTTATCATTAAGTATTTCTCCCCTTCCTTTGGAATGCTTAAAAATTCCATCTTTGACTTCAAAGGTAAGGTTTAATCCCTTTCCTTTATATTCTAATTTTTCAATAATCCTTAAGCTTTGTTCATAGTGTTTGAATCCCCCGGGAATAACTTCATTCAGAACTTTTTCTCCAGAATGTCCGAACGGAGTGTGACCCAGGTCATGTCCCAGACCAATCGCTTCTGTTAAATCTTCATTTAATTTCAGGGCTTTGGCTATAGTCCTGGCTATCTGGGAAACCTCAAGAGTATGAGTTAATCTTGTTCTAAAATGGTCTCCAAAAGGAGCCAGAAACACCTGAGTTTTATGCTTCAGCCTTCTAAATGATTTGCAGTGAATTATCCGGTCTCGGTCTCTCTGAAAACATGTCCTCAAATGATGAGGCTTTTCATTCTTATCTCTTCCTCGTGAATAAGAAGATAAACAGGCTTTTTTAGAAAGGGTTTTCCTTTCAATATCCTCAATTTCTTCCCGAATATTCATCTGTTATTCAATCCTTATTTTTGACCATGAATCCATATTTTCTATGGCTCGTTCAAAGATCAATCATACAGATCTGACCTCATTGTATCTTTCATCTCAAATCTAAGTTCTGACATCCTTCAATATTGATTTTTTTCTTCCATTGGATGTCTTCGTATGTTCGGTGTTCCGCTGCTGACTCACTCTTTTAAATTCCAAGGAGAATTCTTTTGCATCTGATTTATAAGAAGATCGGGGATAGGAAAATTTATTTCTTTCCTGTGAGAAAGCTCCATTTTTTCTGTCACTATCCGCATAGCTTCTTTAAGTGACAGTCTGTTCATCATAGCAAAAGGCCCCTCTTTCCACTTGAACGTCTTCGTACACAAGCGATCCATGTCTTCCATTTCAATCAACCCGGCATTGACAACCTCGGTTGAAGTCATAAACAGAACTCCCAGAAATCGTCTTTCCAGCATATCTAATAACATTAAATCTTTGACTTCTTTTCTTGCATCACTCTCCGGCATAAGTTTAATATATGATTTACCATCCTCTTTCTCATACCTCTCAAAAAGTTCCTCAATCGTTTTTGATGGAGTGAAGAAATTGTCATAAGACTTATACAAATCATCTTCCCCATCTGTGGAATCCGAAAAAGAGGAAAGAAAAGAAACAATTTTCGGAATTCCTATTTCATCGATCAGACTTAAAAATCCATTTGACAGCTTAAAAACTTGACGGGATGCTTTTTCAATAGTGGACAAATCGGCTCCATCATCAATCATTCTTGTCGCTTCCAGAAGAAGGGAGATAAAAATAATTCCTGCAGCACCGCCTTTCCGGCATTTCAGAAGCCTCACCGATTCTATCCTTCCTAAAGTCAAATAATCGGAAACAGTTTTAAGATTTTCTTCTTTTGTCTCATGGATATTCGAATATTCACATGTGTTCATCTGTAACTCAGGAAATAAAAAATTAATCCATACAATCCTATCCTTTCCTTTGACTTCCTCAACCAGTTTATAGGGATTTATCAAAGCAGAGTTCGTCGCTATTATTACACCAGGAGGGCATAACTGATCGATTCTTTTCAGAAGTTTTTCCTTTTCATATAGTTGCTCAACGTTATCCTCAATAACCAATTTTAAATGTTCATCTGCACATTTGGAATCCAGTTCCTTTTCGTCCTTATTCAGGTTAAAAAATTCAGATTTGATTTTCTTCGATTGAAAGGCTTTGGCAATAGGACTTGCCTCATCTGACCTGCCTATTATCAATATATCCGCTTTGCCAAAATTATGATTTGTCATAATGTATTCCTTTTGAAATCAAGATCAATGATTCGACGGTTGAATCAATATTATATCAGAATCAATCATCGAATCATTATTGTAGGACTCCTTACATTCCCTTTCTCTTCTTCAGATTCCTATGAATATTTAGCCTTTTCATAGAAATGGCTCTATAAAATAATTAGTGAAACAGGGACATGTAACAAGCACATGTCTGATTTCCAATTTCTGATTTCTGATTTTTCTCACTCACTTCTTACATCTTACAATATTAGCCCCAATGAGGCATTTATCAACGCTATAAACGCAACAAACACAAGTACGTCTAACGATTCATATCAGTATATTCTCTTTCCATCCCAGTTTAATAAGCTCTATTTTATCCGGACTGCTTTCTCCAATATGATGTTTTGTATCCGCAATATAAATATGCTTGGCAGGAGGCTTTAGCGGGCTTTCATTTTTAAAATGTTCCCGTCGTTTGGCTTCAATGATCCGAACACCGGTTGCATCTACAGCCACTGGATCCGTGCTCACCAAAATCCCCTTATATTCCCAGACATATTTGTCACTGTAATGATGAGGCCCGATACCATGGAAAAGAGGATTCAGCATCACCAAAATATTGAGTTTTGTTTTTTCCAAAAGATTGTTCTCTTTCCAAATTTTCGCTAAATCGGCACAGGAATCATTATGCCAAGCATACGGTTTGGATTCAAACATGATATAGTTCTTTATACAACTGCCGACTCCTGACCAGTGATGGGTTCGCATAGGTCGGGCATTGATGAGAGCTGTGGCATTTTTAAAAATAGAGCTTCTTCTGACTCCCCTATCACTGATGTCAATATTTTTTTCCTTAACTCCCGCATCCAGGACTCTTTGTTTTATCGCCTGCTCAACTTCAGTGGTGGTGGGTATATATCTCCAAACATTCGTCTTTATGCCCACAATATCATTCGGCTTGATAAACTGTTTCCAGGCTTTCACAGGATCGTTTTCTTCCAATAACACAGAGACACTTTCATCCAGCATACTCTGAATCACTTTAGGATTCGGGTTTTTGAACGATAGGGTGGCATGTTTGTCTCTAATAAGCACGACTCTGGACTTTCCATTGTCTCCATGAGGGATTTTCAACCGGCTGGCAAGAGCTCCGGCCACCGGAGTTATAGCAGCCGCTTTTAGAAAATCCCGTCTTGTTATACTTTTATTTTTCATCCACTCCTCCTTCATACATCTCTTAATCTGATATCCTTCAATTTCTATGAAAAACCCAACGGGAATAATTCAAATCTCATTCATTACTTTCTACTCTCTCTTTGATAACCGCTAACAACTCTTTTGCAGATACCGGGGACGGGGAATCAAAAACAATCACAATAAATTCTTTAATTTTCTTTATGAACGTCCATTTTGAATTTTCTGTCTGGACTATACCTAGTTCCACAGCATCCGGCATATATACGCTTATGAAATTTTCATAGGCTTTATCCATTTTTTCCAGTTTAGAATACTTCACTATCAAAATGGTTAATGGCTCATCATCATCTCCTTTGCATCGGGCAAGAGCTGCGTTTGTTTTTTGATCAAGAAAAAGAATATTCTCTTCGGAAACATAATAGTGATAATTGAGTATCAAATGGTTATGAAAATAGCGGATTCTGTCCTCATCAATTTTACCCTTGGGGAAAAAAGAAATCATTTCTGGTTTTTTCCCTTCTATTTTTATGGACAATGATATTTTCTCTCCCAATTGATACAATGTGTCTTTGGCTTGGATTGTTTCTTCCTCTGAATACAGGGATACATAAAAACGCCCTTTCCAGAAAGTCAAAAGTCCTCCTTTATAAACCGAATCTCTTCCTATCCCTGTCTTCTCCCCTTCAAGATCATGGGTGAAAACTCCAAAAGCATCCTCTGAGGAACCCATATCAAACAGGTCTGCTATGATATCAGGCTGGCCCTCTCTAGTGTAACGCCTGGCTAACAATTTTTTAAAATTATAGGAGCGGTACACTTCTCCGGCTCCGTTGATATAATCAAAAATCGTTTCAGAATTGAATATCTGATCCTTTTCTCTTGCCTTCCATTTATTCACTTCAACAGGAAGAATTTGAGCAAGATCCTGTTCATTCTCATCGTGACTATTTCCCATAGAATCCACTCCTCCTATTGATAAAAGCAAAATCAATCCCCAAATTATCTTTTTCATCATACTGTTTGATAATAACACTACTTAAAGGGATTTTTCAAATTTTACTGAAACAGGAATGGCATCTCCATTTTTGTATCATGCTCACCGCTTCATCGGATCGCCTGAAACACGGAATCCCCTTTTTCTCAAAGGCTTTTACGAGAGGATTGTATATCTCTCCGGAATCAATATTCACAACAAAAGGAGTTTCATTATTTTGAAATATCTCGGATAACAAATGGACAATTCCACCTTTTTTATTCAGGTCTTCTTTATGATACGAAGCAGGTGCGAGAGTCTGCATCGCCGGCGTCATGGGAACTGGAGAAACCACGGCGCAATCAACATTTTTATCTTTCAGGATAGCTTCCACGCATCGAGCAAATGTGAGATCATCCGCAACCGGAGTTACATCAAGCGGATTCCGCACATCCTGAAGCCGATCTATCCCCAGAGGGCTCAATATCTCAGCGATTTTTTTTATTGTGGAAGAAGAGAATTGAGCCAGTTCCAATCCCTTGCCTCCCTTCAGATTATCCGCCATGATGACACATTCAAAACCCGCGTTGCTGATCAATCCTATTTTATTTCCTTTGATTTGCTTTTCATCCAGAAATATAGAGAATTTTATGTAATTTTCAAACTCAAAAATATCATTCGCGACGATGACACCAGCTTCTTGAAGAATGGAGCGGCAAACATCATATTCTCCAGCGACAGAAGCTGTATGGCTTGAAGTGGCTGCTTTTCCTTCAAGACTTCTTCCTGATTTGTAGACAACAATCCGTTTCCCCTGTTTTTTTAATATTTCTTTGGCTGCTTTGGCAAACAAATAACCATCAGAGGAAAGAAAGCCTTCGATATAGACAGCAAAAACTCTTGCTTCTGAATCTTCTTTGAAGTAATTCAAATAATCGGAAAGCGAAAGGTCTATTTGATTTCCTATGGAAATTCCGTATAAAGGAACAATCCCTGAAAGATTGCTCATCCTGGATATCATAAAGGCTCCGCTCTGGCTTATATAGACCATATTTGCCTTCTTTGTTTCATGCCGGGGAATTTCATAAAGCTTATAGGCAGGCACAAAAGTGGTATCAAATTTTCCTGGCCTGGAGTAAATACCAAGGCAGTTTCCTCCATTGACAACCGGAGTGATTTTATTTTCCTTTCTTCCCTTGTTTATCAGTTTTTTTATCCTGCTTTCCAGATGATGAGTTCCTTCTTTTTCCCCAATACCTCCGGCAATGATTATGACCGAACGGGCCTTTTCATAGGTAATGATATCTTTCATAACTTCATAACTCTGTTCTGCTGCCAGAGTGAGAACAAACATATCCACCGTTTCCGGTAAATCCTTTACCGAAGAAACACACCGGCAACCTTCTATCTCATTGACACCTGGTTTGATCACCCAAACTTTTTCTTCCGAAAATCCCTCATTCAATATATTATTGAGAATGATATGCCCTAGATTCATCTTTTCTGAAACACCGATGATCGCAATGCTTTTGGGTTTCAACAGAAATTGGATATCCTTAAAAGGCCGGGAAACAACCTCTTGATGTTTTTTTGAAAAACGGCACATCCCGTCAAGAGGAACCAGGCTCTGGTTGCTTATCACAAACGGATTGACCTCTGCCTCTTCAATCACATAATCACTTTGTTCCAAATATACCGAATAATATAAAGCCAATTGGATAAAACGGGAATATGTATTGATCAACTCTTCTTTCTTGAGCAGGGGCTCTTTACCCCGGAATTTCTTAACCAATTTTTCATAAACAGCAAGGGGACTTAAAATACTTTCAATGGAGTCCTTTTTAAGCAAATGGGGAGAACCAATAGAGACCGCTTTTCCTTCTTTAATTCTCTCCTTCAGGAATTCGACTTCTATACCCCCAATTCCAAAAGATAGAACAGGTCCAAACTCTCGTGTGGTCCGGATCCCCAAAAGAAGCTCGGTTCCAAATCCTGTTTTCTTATAATCGATGGATTCGCAGATTAAAATACCTTTTAAGCTCTGTTGGACTTCCTTCGAAGTTATCACTTTTTCCGGATGGTTTTTTTTAAACTTTTTTATCCAGTTTACATAATTAGGAGGAATTTCTTCAAGCATTCTCCGGTAGGTTTTGTTCACCTTGTCAACATTGTTTTCAACAAATCGAACTCCCCCTACATCTGTTTTATGGATTATTTCAGGAGAAACAATCTTTAAAACAAGCTCATTTGTTTTCAATAAAGATAACTTCTCTGATTCGATCTCCTGTCCTTTTTCCAAAAAAATATAATTGGGGGAACGGACACCAATTTCCTTGAGCATATCATAGACTTCGTTTTCTAATAAAAAATTTCGATCGGCGTTTTCTGCATTCTTAAATATTTTATTGATTTTCTTAAAATTGATATCCATTCTTCACACTTCCACTCTATTCATCTTACTTATCACGTTTTGAAATTCGCAGCACAACGAATACAATTAACGCAATAAACGCAAGCAACGGCTACAAACGCAATAAACGCTATCGATTCAAGTGCGTCCTGCGATTTATTAATTTCCAATTTCCATTTTCTTATATCTCATTATTTCCAGCAGCTTCTTTCCCCAAATGAAAAGCTTTTCTGTTCAACTCAACAAGCTTTTCCCCCCGGTCTTTGAATAACACTTCTATAAACTCGAGCAAGCTTTCTTCTTTAATCGGCAAATCACTGGATGCTGCTCCCAATACCACCATGTTCTGGGCTTTTGTTGTGCCTGCCTCTTTAGCCAGTTTAACAGAATCAACATCAATTACTTTTTTTGATTTCCTGATTTGAGACATAACCTCATTCACATCCGGATAATCAGGTATGTTTTCATAAGGATTCCGGCTGGTGACAATAATGCCTTCCATGGAGAGATAATCAAAATAGCGAAGCACCTCCAAAGGCTCAACACTTATGATCATATCAGCAGAACCTTTGGGAATAAGATCGCTATAGATTTTTTCCTTGGAAATGCGAAGATGAGATTGCACAGCTCCCCCTCGTTGAGCCATACCATGAACTTCTGCCTGCTTAAAATAAAAGCCGTCTTTCAGTGCGGCATTGTCAATAACAAATGCTATGGAAAGAATCCCCTGTCCCCCCACACCGGCTAAGATAATATCTTGTTTCATCCTTATTGACTCCTTCTTTTTTTCTTGAGTTCCTGAATACACTTCCGGGCAGCAATAATGACAGAAAGTCCTTCATACTCGATTTCTTCCTTCATAACCTGAATGTTCTTTTCCAAATTTTTCGGAAGCGGCACAATGACTCGCACGTGTTCATCTTCCACTCCCAATCCTTTGACAATTCTTACCAAGTTTCCCCCTGTGGAAAATGAAGGCTGTAATCCTGTCATGGCAACGCAGGCATTATCCACAATAACAAGAACCATATTCGTACTTGCACTCGCCGCATCTAAAAGAGGAGTCATGCCTGAGTGAGCAAAAGTAGAATCCCCAATAACTCCCATAGAAGGATATATTCCTGCTTCGGCGCCTCCTTTTGCCATACTCACACTTGCTCCCATACAAACACAGGTGTCAACGGCTTTATAAGGAGGAAGCGCTCCCAGAGTATAACAGCCGATATCACTGAAAACAGTAGCATTGGGATAATTTTCCAGAGCTTTATTCAAAGCATCAAACGTATCCGCATGAGGACATCCTTTGCATAATTGAGGAGGACGACCGGGGAGCTTGAAATCCCCAGGCTCCATATGCGGTTTTGGTTTCATTTCAAGTGCATGACGGACTGAGTCTGAAGACAATTCTCCGGTTACGGGAAGAGTTCCATTCAATTTGCCCCTTATATTTTTACCATTCAATCCAAGAATCCCATTAAGATGGCTCTCAATATACGGATATCCTTCTTCCACTACCAGAATGGAATCCACATGATCCACCAGCTCTTTGATAAGATCATCAGGAAGAGGATATGTGGATATCTTTAAAAAAGAAGGAGGAGTTTCCAATTCAAGAAAGTTTTCCATCACATAGTTATAAGCAATTCCAGAAGCAATCACTCCCAGGGATTTATTTGATTGGTTTATATCCAAAGAGTTGAATTTCGAATCATTCGAAACCTTTTTTAATTTTGTCTGAACATCGTTAAGTATTTTAAACCTCCTTCGGGCATTCACAGGAAGGAGAGTCCAATCCCTTCCCTCTCCATATTTGATTGTGTTTTCATTTTTTAAAGAGGCAGTTTTGACAAGGGACCGGCTATGGGAAAGTCTAGTAACCATCCGAATCATAACCGGAACACCTATTTCCTCAGATATATCAAATGCCAATCGGGTCATGTCATAGGCTTCCTGATGGTTTGCCGGTTCAAAGCAGAAAATTTTTGCAAACTGGGCGTAATAACGGCTGTCCTGTTCGTTTTGAGAGCTATGCATACCTGGATCATCAGCGACAGCTAAAACGAGGCCTCCGTTTGTTCCGGTTATTGCTGAATTCATAAAAGGATCAGCTGCCACATTCAATCCAACGTGCTTCATAGAAACCATGGCTCTCTTCCCGGCAAAAGATACTCCTAAAGCTTCCTCATACGCTACTTTTTCATTGACACACCATAAAGCTTTCAAACTCTTCCCGCTCTTTGATATTTTTAGAAGATATTCCATGATTTCAGATGCAGGTGTTCCTGGATAAGAATAACCCACTGAAAGACCGGCATGAAAACCTCCCAGGGCAAGAGCTTCATCTCCCAATAAAATTACTTTTTTCATATGAAATTCCTTCAAATGTTGTATTTATAATGAATCGATAGAACCAAATAATAGAAATAAGAATACCTTCTATAAATTCAAGTGTCAAGATAAAGAAGTTCAATGAAGTTTCTCCAATTTTAATGGACTTTTTATATTACAGAAAATTTATATGTTTTATAATTTCCATTTATTTATGGTACAATAAATATAATTATAAAGAATGTTTTCTTATTGAGGAGTATTAAATGATAAAACTTTCCACAAAAGGAAGATATGGAACACGATTGATGCTCAACCTTGCCCAGAATTATAACAATGGAAACAAGGCTACCATTCTAAAGAATATATCTGAAAAAGAGAATATATCCATTCGCTACCTCGAACAAATCATCATTCCATTAAAAATACAAAAACTGGTCAAAAGTATAAGAGGAGCAGGCGGAGGATATATCCTGGCACGAGATCCTGTTGATATTAAAATCAGTGATATTCTTCACGCTCTTGAAGGTTCTTGCTGTTTGGTTGAATGCGTGGAAGAGGATGACTATTGTAACAGAATTTACACCTGTGCTACCCATGAAATATGGAAAGAAGCAAGCAAAATGCTGAAGGATTACTTTGAACGAATAACTCTGGAAAATCTTCTTAATATATCGAAAAATAAAAACTCTTCATCTGGAAAATGAATATTCTAAGGATAAAAACATTACACTTCTTCATTTTATACTAGAAATTTCATTTTAGTCCGATTAACCATTAGATATAAAACCAGTCATCTTATATTCCAAATCTCAAAAAGATGAAAAAGAAAAAAGTCGCCGTTGCCATGAGCGGGGGGATTGATTCCTCTTTTGCCGCTTATATTCTCAAAAAACAGGGTTTTGATGTTATGGGCTTAACCATGAACATTGTTAATCCATCTGGCAGTAACAAACACACCCGCAATCAAAAGAAGGAAAACGGTTTTTATAAAGATCCGGCCGAGGATGCCCATCAGGTTGCCAAGTTTCTTGATATCGATCATCACTCAGTTGATTTAAGGGAAATTTTCGAAAAAAAAATAGTGGCAAACTTCTGCAGAGAATATTCCAAAGGGTATACCCCGAATCCTTGTGTTCGCTGCAACCAACTCATAAAATTTGGTGTTCTTTTAAATAAATTAAAAGACTATAATGCGGATTATCTGGCAACCGGTCATCACAGTCTTATTGAATTCGATAAAAAAACAAACCGATACATTTTAAAAAAAGGGAAAGATAGAGAAAAAGACCAGTCATATTTTCTTTATACACTGACTCAAGAACAACTGTCCCGAATACTCATGCCTGTAGGAAATTTCAGGAAAAAAGAAATAATAAAAATATCCCGTGAAATCGGACTTCCTGCATTCAAAAGTAAAGAAAGTCAGGAAATTTGTTTTATCCCTGATGATAATTATATAAAATTTCTCAAAGAAAGAGTCCCTGGTTCTTTTTCATCCGGAAAGATTGTTGACCTTGCACATAATGTGCTTGGTTATCATAAAGGGATCGCCCATTTCACCATTGGACAGAGAAAAGGGATGGGAATTTCGCATCCTCAACCTCTGTATGTTCTTCATATTTCAGCAAAAAACAACACAGTGACAGTGGGGCCGGATCAATGTTTGCACAAAAAAGATTTATTAGCCTCTAATGTAAACTTCATATCTCAAGAAAAAATCGAAGCTCCTCAATTTGTCAAAGCAAAAATCCGGTACAATCAGAAGGAATCAAAAGCATGGATATCACCTGCTGGAAAAGGTAAAATCAAAGTTAAATTTTCAACTCCCCAAAGAGCCATATCTCCCGGACAATCTGTGGTTTTTTATTGGAAAGACACTGTTGTCGGCGGAGGGATTATTGAAAAGGAAACAGAACTCTCCCTTTGATTTGTGATTGACATAGATAAGCCTTGATGCTATAAACTGTCTTTTTGAACCGAAATTGCTTTCAATTCGAAGAAAAAAGGTACAAAACATTAATCTGATGGCTTCTTATTCACTAGAAAAATCAGTTCGCTTTTTAGGAATGCACAATGCCATTGAATAATTATAACAACATCCTGGATGGAATTGGCAGCACTCCTCTTTTGAAACTCAAACGAATCACAAAAGGAATTAAAGCGGATATTTTTTCTAAACTTGAATTTTATAATCCCACTGGCAGTGTCAAAGACAGAATAGCAAAATATATGATTGAAAAAGCAGAAAAAGATGGCAGGATAAAGCCGGGCTGCACTATCGTCGATAATTCTTCAGGAAACACAGCTATCGGCCTGGCTGTTGTGTGTGCGGTGAAGGGATACAAACTGAAAATAATCATAAGGGACAGCACAAGTCGTGAAAAAATCGAATTTCTCAAATCATTGAATGTCAACCTCGTTTTTGTTGACCACACGCTTCCCCCTGAATCCCCAAACAGCTATAACAATCTTGCTCCAAAAGTGGTCAAAGAAACGCCCAATTCTTATTATTTTGACCAGCACAATAACCTAGATAACAATGAAACTCATTACTATACGACCGGTCCGGAAATCTGGGAACAAATGGAAGGAAACATTGACTACTTGGTTGCCGGAATGGGAACCGGAGGAACCCTTTGCGGAGCTGGAAGATTCCTTAAAGAAAAGGACCCAAACATTAAGGTCATTGCTGTTGATCCGGAAGGCTCGATATTTTACGACTATTTTCACTCAATGCGTCTGATCAAACCTTTTCCTTATCTTATTGAGGGCCTGGGGGATGAATTTCTCATAGGTTGTGCTGAATTCGATGTCCTGGACGATATTATCAGAGTTGCGGATAAAGAAGCATTCCTTATGACAAGGAAGCTGGCAAAAACAGAAGGTGTTCTAGCAGGAGGATCAAGCGGAGCGGCTATATGGGCTGTCTTAAAACTGGCAAAAGAAATCGATCAACCAGCCCGGATTGTCACCCTTTTTCCAGACTCAGCCAACCGCTATCTCAGCACCATATACAATGATGCTTGGCTCAAAGAAAAAGGATTTCTCTGATAAAAAACAATGAATAGTAAAACATAAGAGGTCAGACAGTAAGATGTGAAACAAAATTCATGGAGAGGCTAGTAACACAAAAAACGCAAACAGACTAAAGAGATCCGATTGACCAAACATACCAAATAAAAACAATCAACACAAGTAATGCAACTTCTACCTGCTATTTGTTTTATAGGAACAATTGTGCTAAAATTTTTAATAATAAACCCATAAGGAGATAATATGTCAGGACATTCAAAATGGCATTCTATCAAACATAAAAAAGCAGCAGCAGATGCCAAAAGAGGGAAAATTTTCACAAAAATAATCCGTGAACTTTCAGTGGCGGCCCGAATGGGAGGAGATGATCCTGATGCCAATCCCCGTTTAAGAAAAGCGATTTCTGATGCCAAAGCGGTCAACATGCCGGCTGATAACGTCAAAAAAGCCATCATGAAGGGAACCGGTCAGCTTGAAGGTGTGAATTACGAAGAAATTTCCTATGAAGGATATGGACCCGGAGGAGTTGCCATCTATGTTGAAGCATTGACTGATAATAAGAACAGGACTGTATCTGAGCTTAGGAATATATTTTCAAAAAATGGAGGAAATCTTGGCGAATCCGGCTGTGTAGCTTGGATGTTTGACCGAAAAGGATATATTGTTATTGAAAAAAGTGAAGCTTCGGAGGATGAACTTTTAGAAATTATCTTGGAAGCCGGAGCTGAAGACCTAAAAGAAGACGGAAGCAATTACGAAATTTTCACCTCTCCGGACAACTATGAATCGGTTGTCAATGCCTTAAAAAACAATAATATAGAACTGGCTGCTTCCAATCTGGGTTATATCCCCCAAAATTATGTTAAACTAGAAGGTAAACAAGCCCATCAACTGCTCCGGTTGATTGAAAGCCTGGAAGAACATGATGATGTTCAGAATGTTTGGGCTAATTTTGATATCGATGAAGAAGAAATTGCCCAATATTCAAACTAAATAATGATAGTCCTTGGAATCGATCCCAGTGTCCGGTCCACAGGATTTGGAATCATTGATGAATGCGAGGGTAAATACTCTGTGATCAGCTACGGAGTGATCAAACCCTCTCCTCTCAAATTATTCCACCATAAAATCAATGAAATTCGATCTAATATAGAAAATATCATATCCAATTACAAACCAGATGAGGTGGCGATTGAAAATCTATTCTACGCCCAAAATATTAAAACAGCCCTTACTCTTGGACAGACCAGAGGAGCTGTTCTCATAGCTGTTGCTTCCTGCGACTGTAATCTCTATGAATACTCCCCTTTAGAAATAAAAAAAGCGGTCACAGGATACGGGCAGGCAAATAAACACCAGGTCCAAAAAATGATCAAAACACTTCTCAATATCGAAGATGACAAAATGGGTTCGGATGAATCGGATGCTCTCGCTGCTGCATTCTGCCACCTAAACTCAAGAAGTTTTTTGAATAAAATTTATAAACAAGACAGACATTAGGAAAGGGGAATGATCGCATATCTCAAGGGATTATTGATACAAAAATCGCCGGACCAGGTTGTCCTTGACACCGGGGGAGTTGGATACAGAGCCTGGATTCCTCTTTCAACCTATTTGAAACTGGGAAACACTGATGAATCTGTTGAACTTTTTATATACACCTATCTCAGTGATAATGCCATCTCTCTTTACGGCTTCTATTCGGAAAAAGAAAAAAACATTTTTCAGAGATTGATAAGTATATCAGGCATAGGCCCTAAACTGGCTCTCAATATTCTATCAGGAATTGAAACTTCTGATCTGGAAGACGCCATAAGAAAAAGTGATGTCACCCGGCTTTCTTTAATTCCGGGAATTGGAAAAAAAACAGCCATGCGTATAGCTCTTGAGCTTCAGGAGAAACTGGACCTGAAAGAAAAAATATTAGCTCCGGAAGAATCCACTCACAAAAATGACCTGATATCAGCTCTCACAAACCTGGGATTCAGAAAAAAAGAAGTGGAAACTATTGTCGATGAAACCATAAGAAAAAGTTCTGCAGACACAGATTTTGAATCCCTCTTAAGGAAAAGCTTGAAGAAACTCTCAAAATTCTAATGAAATGAATAGTTCCTTAACTTCTTGCTTGAATCCAGTTCCTTCTATAAAATAGAGCACACACAATGATTAAAGAAAAAAAATTTGAAGCCGTCCTCAATCCGATAAGAACTAAAGAGGATCTTCTTTTCGAAGACAATCTGCGACCTAAAAATTTCAAAGAATTTATCGGACAGGAAACTGTTAAATCCAATATGGATGTATTCATCAAGGCTGCTCAAAAAAGAAATGAGCATTTGGATCATGTCCTTCTTCACGGGCCTCCGGGACTGGGAAAAACAAGCCTCGCTTATTTGATCGCTAAAAGCATGGGAGCAGGAATCAAGCCCACTTCAGGTCCTGTGATTGAAAAAACAGGCGATTTATCCGCCATTCTATCCAACATTCAGGAAAGGGAAATCCTTTTTATTGATGAAATCCACAGACTTCATCCTTCTGTAGAAGAGATTCTCTATTCAGCAATGGAAGATTTTTCTCTGGATATTATTATTGGACAAGGGCCGGGAGCAAGAAGTCACAAACTCAAGCTCAAGAAATTTACGCTCATTGGAGCAACAACCAGAGCAGGACGCATTTCTCCGCCTTTGAGGGGAAGGTTTGGAATCATCAACCGTCTTGATTATTACAAAGAAAAGGATTTAAAGGATATTATTAAAAGATCTGCCTTTCTTCTTAACATTGATATTGATGATAAGGGAGCAACCCAGATCGCTCACAGATCCAGGGGAACACCGCGAGTTGCCAACAGGCTGCTGCGTCGAGTCAGAGATTTCGCCGATGTCAAGGGAGAAGGGAAAATAACCATAAATGAAGCAACATCAGCTCTGGACATGATGGAAGTCGACTCCAGAGGCCTCGATGAAGTTGACAGAAAAATCATTATGACCATAATCGAAAACTTTAGCGGCGGGCCTGTCGGAATCAACACCATTGCTGCTGCCATTGATGAAGAAAAAGACACCATTGAATCCATTTATGAACCTTTTCTGATGCGCATAGGATTTCTTGCCCGGACGTCAAGAGGCAGGGAAATAACTCCGAGAGCTTACAAGCACTTTGGGCTCAAATACTATCAATCCGATCAGGGAAAACTATTTCAGAACAAAGATTAGATAAAATTGATATGGGATTTCTCAATTTAAAGTTAAATCAGTGATATGCTCGTCAGTGAATTTGATTATTATCTCCCACCTGAATTGATTGCCCAGCACCCCCTTCCCAAAAGAGAACAATCCAGAATGATGGTTGTCAAAAGAGACAGCGGAGATATCACTCATTCTCAATTCAATCACTTTCCCGATTTTTTGAATGACAAAGATATGCTCGTCTTAAATGATACAAAAGTTCTTCCAGCAAAAATATGGGGGGAAATAGAGGGAAAAACCATTGAATTCCTTTTTATCAAACAACACAGTCCTGACATATGGGAAGTTCTTTGCCGTCCTGCCAGAAAAATCAATATCGGAGATACCATTGATTTTGAAAATGGATACAAAGGAAAAATAATCAACAAAGGACCCGAAGGAAGGAGAAAAATTCATTTTTTTTCAAACAATATTATTTCTCTGCTCAAGAAAGCAGGTTATGCCCCTCTTCCCCCTTACATAAAAAGAGAAGAACATACCGAAAAAACAAGAAAAAAAGATATAGGACGATACCAGACTATCTTTGCCCGGAAAGAAGGAGCCATAGCTGCTCCTACAGCAGGGCTTCACTTCACTCCGGAAATCCTAAAAAAAATTCAATCTAAAGGTGTATCCATTCAAAAAATCACTCTGGATGTCGGTTTTGCTACGTTCAAACCGGTGCGTAAAGAACACACAGAAAAAATAAAAATGCTCGAAGAAACTTATGAAATAAGCCAATCCACAGCAGAAAATTTGAATAAAGCGATCCAAGAATCAAAATCCATCGTATCGGTTGGAACAACAACAGTCCGGGCTCTGGAAAGCTCTATAAAAAATAAAAATATTCTTCCCGGAAGCCGTTCCACCAACCTTTTCATTTGCCCCGGTTATAATTTTAAAGTTACAGATAAATTATTAACCAACTTTCATCTCCCTAAATCCACTTTATTGATGCTCGTTTCGGCATTTGCCGGATTAGACCTTATAAAAAAAGCCTATCAAGAAGCTGTTCAAAAAAGATACCGGTTCTATAGCTACGGAGATTGTATGTTTATTATATAACCTGATTCGGATTGGATTTCCCGGTCAAGCCGGGCGATGACAAAAGGTCAGACCGGGCAATGACAGGGGAAATGGATTGCCCGATCAAGTCGGACAATGACATATGAAGGGACTAGTCTCCAAACAGTCCATATAATAAAAAATGATGGTTTCGGTTATTTAAACAGGAACTAGATATAGACCTGAGCCTCATTTGATGTTAAAATAATTTTCTTATGAAACACAATACAGACAGAACCACGGAATCAAAATTGAACAGCGTCCTTCATCCATCCAACAAAGCAGAACAATTTATAATCACCATTGTCTTCAGATATAAAATTTCTCCTAACTACAAAAAAGCGGTTGAGCTGGCGAAAAAAAATCCAACCTACAGAGAAGAAGGAGAAGGAGAATGGATCCGTCATTCAGCGGACTACACACAGGCAGAAGTTGAAGATTTATTTAAGCTGTTTAACCTGGTTCATGAATGGGACAACACGGAAGTTCTTATCAATCACAAAAACATTCCTTATGGACACCAGCTTTGGCTCCCTCTTATGTGGTTTTATCGAATAAAGTAACACACTTATATTTTCTCTTTTTACTTTATCTAATGATCGAGAATGATTTCATCTTATTTTTAAATAAGACAAATAGATATACTGCCACATATAGCTGAATATTATTCCACTTTTTTCAGAACAAATGTCATAGCACTTCCTGTCGAATCAAATGAAGGCGCTCTTTCATTTTTCCCGGGTTCACCAAGTACTAAAGTCAAAGTATCTCCCTCAATTTTATAGATTCCAAGCGAAGTTTGTCCTATATAGGCAGGAATCCCGGACTCTTTGATTTTGAGATCGATTTCTTTAGGATCAGCCTCTGCATTTGTTTTAAACACCCCGGAATACCAAACGGTTGGATTGGGAGATTTGACTTTGCAATCATTTCCTGAATAAGTGAATTTCCAGCCCTGGTAATGCTCCTTTCCTTCCCATATTCCTTCAAGCTCACTTTTTCCATTGGCTCCATACATGCCATCAAAGCTTCCCATATAGATAACACCCATTATTAAAACACAGATTAACATTGCTTTTTTCATTTTTCTCACTATTCAAACCTCCTCTAATTCATATATACTAACTCATATCACATATAAATCCTCAATTCAACACACTTTATCTCAAAAACCAATATGAATCATGAATTGGAAAATGCCCAACATCGAATGAAAATCAAATGAATCATTAAAAAAAGTCACTTTATAAAAGGGACATCTAAAAATTGAGGGACACTTTACCCATTTACCTTATTTAGTGATGTTCGATGATTTTGTAGTGATGTTCGATGATTTTGATTTGGAAAATATATGAAGGACACTATACCTGTTTACTTTATTTAATTATATTTAACAATGGCAGGTGATTTCTATTTATTATTAAATTAGGTAAATAGGTATAGTGTCCCTATTTTAAAATAAGGTAAATGGGTAAAGTGTCCCTGCATTTCAGATCTGTTCGAATCTTGCCGTGAAGTGCCTGAGGTGTTCCGGTTGATAGACTATTTTCAGTCCCTTTATCTTGCTTCGTTCTTTATAAAGCGCTTTCAGGGAATCAGCTATATAGTTCAAATGAGAAACCGTATAGACTCTTCTCGGTATCGCCAGGCGAACCAGTTCCAACTTGGGATATTCCACTTCCCCTGTTTGTTCATTTGTCTTTGAAAACATAACACCGCCAATCTCGACTGCACGAATTCCTGATTTTCTGAACAATTCCACGGTCAAAGTCCATCCAGGGAATTGATGACGCGGAATATGGGGAAGAAACTGATCAGCCAGTATATAGACGGCATGACCTCCAATAGGATTAAAAACAGGTATTCCTGCCTCTTTTAAAAGATTTCCAAGATACTGCACTTGATTCACCCGGTATTCCAGATAATCTTCATCCAGTACTTCCTGAATCCCTATAGAAATGGCTTCAAGATCCCGTCCAGCAAGACCTCCATAGGTTAAAAATCCTTCGCCTATGATAAGAAGATTTTTAATTTTTTGTGCCAGAGAATCGTCATTCAAGGTAACAAATCCTCCAATGTTCACCAGGGCATCCTTTTTTGCGCTCATAGTCGCCCCATCGGCATAGGAGAACATTTCCCTTGAAATTTCCAACATGGATTTACTTGAAAAACCCTTTTCTCTTTTTTTAATAAAATAGGCATTCTCAGCAAAGCGACAGGCATCAAAGAAAAAGGGAATGCCATATTTCCGGCAAAGGCTGCTCGTATCTTTGATATTTTTGAGTGATACAGGCTGTCCTCCACCACTGTTATTGGTCAATGTCAACATAACAAGAGGTATTTTTTCTTTTTCGTTTTCCTTGAAAAAATTCTCCAGTTTTTCCAAATTCATGTTCCCTTTAAATCCAAAATCAGAGTCAGGATTATAGGCTTCATCAATCACTAAGTTTCTAGCTTCGGCTTCTCTGACCTCAATGTTTGCCCGGGTAGTGTCAAAGTGAATATTGTTCACCACAACATCCCCTTTTTTCAGTACCGATTGAAAAAGTATCCTTTCCGCTGCTCTTCCCTGATGAGTTGGTACGACATGATCAAATCCGAATACACTCTTTACAGATTTTTCAAAATTGAAGAAGCTTTTTGATCCGGCATAAGACTCATCCCCGGTCATCATCCCTGCCCATTGATGATCACTCATTGCAGAAGTCCCGCTGTCCGTGAGAAGATCGATATAGACCTTCTCAGAAGGAATATCAAACACATTGAATCCGCATTCTTTAAGGAGTTTCTCTCTTTCCTTTTGTGAAATCTTCTTTATCGGTTCCACAACCTTTATTTTGAAAGGTTCAACGGGAAGCTTAAAATCAGACATAATCACCTCCGGATGTTCAAAAGCACTAGTATTCCATTATTTCAAAAGTCTGTCTAAAATGAAACAAGTTTTTTGAACTCACCATAGCGTCTTTCTATCTCTGAATTCGACAAACTTTCAAATCGTTCCAGACCAAAATTCTCTATGGCAAATGACGCCATAACAGTTCCATAAACAGCAGCTCTTCGAATTCCTTTCCGGGTTATTTTCCTTCCTTTATCCAAATAGCCCAGAAATCCCCCTGCAAAACAATCCCCTGCTCCGGTGGGATCAACCACACACTCACAAGGAAAAGCGGGAATAGAAAAAATGCTGGTTTCATCAAAAATAAGAACCCCATGTTCTCCCTTTTTTACCACAATTATCTCAGGCCCCATATTTATGATGCTCTTTCCGGCTTTAATCAAATTGGGCTCATTTTGAATCAATTTGAT
The DNA here is from genome assembly GCA_964584935.1 of uncultured Eubacteriales bacterium. Lineage (GTDB taxonomy): Bacteria > Acidobacteriota > Aminicenantia > Aminicenantales > Aminicenantaceae > CAZPBN01. Next base: position 87,218 of record CAZPBN010000008.1, read on the forward strand.
TTCCTGGTCATTGGCAAAAAAAACATCCACTTGTCCAAGGACCTTTAAAAGAGCTTCTTTCTTTTTTTCAATCCAAAAATTCATTGTATCCATAGCCACCAGCTTCGGCTTTTTGACTTGATTGAGTATATCCTGTTGAAGGGTTGGATCAATATTGGCAAGAAGTACAATGTCAGACAATTCATATTCTTTGGGGATTTGAGGCTTATATTGTTCCAAAACATTCAATTCGGTCTTTATTGTGGTTCGTATATTGGGATCCTCTCCATACCGGCCTTCCCAAAAGAAAGTTTTCCCTGATTCGATTTGAAGACCTTTGATATCTATATCTTTGCTCTTGAAATATTCTATGGTCTTTTGAGGAAAATCCTCTCCAATAACCCCCACTATTTTAGGGTTGGTGAAAAAACTTGCAGCCACAGCACAATAGGTTCCGGATCCCCCGGCAATTCTTTCTCTTCTGGCTACAGGAGTTTCAATGGTATCAATATTAAACGTTCCAATAATAATCATACAAATTCCTTTGGTGCTATTTTATATATTTTCCAATAATGAATCTGAGTTTTTCTTTAACCTCTTTGGGTATTTCTTGAGTATGGGTGACAATACAATTTCTCATTGCCTCACTGCATTCACAATCTCCCCTTCTCTTTGGCTCTAATTCTTTCAACGTATTTTTTATTATTGTTTTGGCATTACTGATGTTTTTTCTCATATTGTCCAGGATCATTTCCACTGACACCTGTTCCATCTCTTCATGCCAAGCATCATAATCCGTAGAAAGATTCATGGTGGCATAACAGATCTCTGCTTCCCGGCATAATTTTGCTTCCGTAGCTCCGGTCATGCCAATCACATCACAACCCAGAGAGCGGTATATATTGGATTCGGCTCTGCTCGAAAAAGAAGGCCCCTCAATACACATATAGATCCCTCCTTTGTGTACGGGCAAATTGAGTTCCTTGCCCGCATTGTATAGAGATTCCGATAACTGAGGACACACAGGATGAGCAAAACTGATATGAGCTGCGATTCCTTCACCAAAAAAAGAATTTTTCCGTTTTGTCCTGTCAACAAACTGATCAGAAAAGACAATGTCTCTGGGCTTTATTTCTTCCTTAAGAGATCCCACCGAATTAACAGAAATGATCCTATCCACGCCCAACATCTTAAAACCATAGATGTTGGCACGATAGTTTATTTCAGAAGGTAAAAATTTATGGCCTCTTCCATGCCTGCTGAGAAAAGCAACCTTTTTCCCTTCCAGAACACCTATCATATAAGGAGCAGAGGGTTTTCCAAAAGGAGTCACAATATCAATTTCCTTCACATCTTCAATTCCTTCGATTTCATAAAGACCTGTTCCACCAAGGATTCCTATCTGGATCCGGATATCTTCTAAATCATGATTGTCCGCCATTTTTTCCTCCTTTATTGAAGTTACCTGTATATAATTTATATGATAAAAAATCAAGGATTAAAAGGATTGAAGTTCCTCCAATTTTAAATTTCTATAATAAACATCAGAAGCAATAAGCATTGAGGGTTCTTGTTACAACGATTTCGTCAGAAGTAAGACGTGAGACGTGAGATGATATCAAATATAATATCGTTAGAAGTAAGACGTGAGACGTGAGACGTGAGATGATATTGAATATAATATAATTTCGCAGAACATGAGAAGTCAGATGAGAAATATTTTTGAATCCTTAGTTTAAAAAGTTTTGATTTTTATGAGATAAACCATTATTCTATTGAAGTTATGGTTTCAAAAGACAAATTGGATTCTTTAGTAAAAATCCTTAAAAACACAAAAAAGGTCGTCATCTCTACTGGAGCAGGAATTTCTGCCGAATCCGGAATACCAACCTTCAGAGGAAAGGATGGCTTATGGAAAAAATACAGAGCCGAAGAGCTTGCCACACCTCAAGCTTTCAGAAATGATCCAAAACTTGTCTGGGAATGGTATGAATGGAGACGAAGCATTATCGGAAAGAAAAATCCCAATCCAGGCCATAAAATACTGGCTCAATGGGAGAAAATATTTCCGGAATACACTCTGATAACTCAAAATATTGATGGGCTTCATCAAAAAGCAGGCTCGACAAAAGTCCTTGAACTCCACGGAAATATCTGGAAAACACGATGCACAAAAACGGAAAAATTATTTGATTGTTTTGATCTCCCTCTTAAGGAAATTCCCCCAGTTTGTCCTGAATGCGGAGCTATACTTAGACCCCATGTTGTATGGTTCGGGGAATCTCTCCCTCATGAAACGCTCCACCAAGCATTTCAAAAAAGCTCGGACTGTGAAGTGATATTCGTTGTGGGCACTTCTGCCTTTGTCCAACCGGCTGCATCTCTTCCTTTGTATGCTGCTGAAGGAGGGGCTAAGATCGTGGAAATCAATATCAATTCCACTCCTCTCACATCTCAGTCAGATTTTTCCTTCTTAGGGAAAGCTGGAGAAATACTCCCCCTCATCAATAATGAACTTGGATTGAAACCGTCCTAAATAAGGAAATATGAGGAATGAAATACACTTACTTTGACGCATCCGCAGGAATAAGCGGGGATATGATCCTTGGAGCTCTAATAGACCTCGGCGTTCCCTCCTCTATATTTAAAGAAAAAATATCTGAACTGAAACTTCCAATCGATATCGAAATCAAGGAAGTTCAAAAGAAATCTCTCAGGGGAATGAAGGTCAATGTCACAGTAAACAAAAAAAATCACGGATCTCGAAAACTATCTGATATTCAAAGTTTTATCGAAAATATTCCTTTTTCCTCATCTGTTAAAAAGAAATCTTTGGAAATATTCAGCAACCTTTTCAAAGCTGAATCCCGAGTCCACGGCAGTGAATTATCAGAGGCTCATCTTCACGAAGCTGGCGCCGATGATGCCCTGGCAGATATCATTGGCTGCTGTTTTCTTATAGATTATCTCAAAATTAGCAAATTATATTCTTCTCCTTTAAATGTGGGACAAGGATGGGTCAAGGCAGCCCATGGCACACTTCCTGTTCCTCCCCCTGCAGTGGGAGAGCTTCTGAAAAATATTCCTGTTTATTCAGCCTGGGAAAAAGAAGAACTTGTCACCCCAACCGGAGCAGCCATTATCTCCACTCTGGTCGAAGAATTCCTTCCTTTTCCCCAACTCATCTATGAAAAAATTGGATATGGGGCAGGAAGCCGGGACCTTTCCAACCTCTCAAATATTTTGCGTGTCTTTTATGGACCTTTAAAAAATTTCAAACAAGATAAAAAAATTTATGTCATAGAAACAAATATCGATGATTCCAATCCTCAGGTTCTGGGAAGTTTCATTGATCAATCTCTCCAGCTGGGTGCCCTGGATGTATCTTATACTCCCGTGGTCATGAAAAAAAACCGGCTTGGAACTCAATTGACCATAGTGGCAGAGATTGATAAAATAGATTCTTTAATAAATTCTATTTTTAGAGAAACAACCACTATCGGAGTCAGATACTTTCCTGTCGAACGGAGAACCCTTAAAAGGGAAAGGCAAAAAGTCGAACTCTTTGGAGAAGAAATCACAATAAAAATTTCCTATTTGGAGGGGGAAAAAGCCAGTATTCAACCTGAATTTTCTGAATGCCTAAAATTGGCAAAAAAGAAAGATTTGCCTGTGAAAGATATTATTCAGATGGCAATACAACAATATCACAAGAATGATTAAGGAAGGACAAATTTATTCATATAATAGGAGTATAAAGTGGATCACAAGAAAATAGAAAAAGGTGTCCATCTCATACTGGAAGGAATAGAAGAAGATACCAAACGTCCAGGGATTAAAGATACTCCCCGGAGAGTTGCAAAGATGTTATCTGAAATACTGGGAGGAGCGAAAGAAGATCCTTCCAAACAACTGCGGGTAATCGAAGGAGAAAAACATGATGAAATGGTTATTATCCGGAATATACCTTTGTATTCCATGTGTGAACATCATCTTCTTCCCTTCGCCGGAACAGCCCATGTTGCTTATATTCCAAAGGAAGGAAGAATTGTTGGATTGAGTAAAATCGCCAGAGTGGTGGATATCATGTCCAGAAGGCTTCAAGTTCAGGAAAGACTCACCAAAGAAATTGCTGACTTGATAAACAACCATCTCAAACCCCTTGGAGTCATGGTTGTTATCGAGGCAGAACATATGTGTATGTCTATGAGAGGAGCAAAGAAACCTAAATCAATGACCGTGACATCGGCAGTGAGAGGTTCTTTTCGCAAAAACAGCGCTACCAGAGCAGAAGCCATGACCCTGTTCAAAGGAGGAGTGTTCAGTGACAAAGAAACCTGACAAAGAAACTTTTTACATCACCACTCCTATTTATTATGTCAACGACATCCCTCACATTGGCCATGCCTACACCACGATCATAGCCGATACACTCAGCCGTTACAAAAAACTATCTGGATATGATGTGTTCTTTTTAACTGGAACTGATGAACATGGACAAAAGGTCCAAAAGTCCGCATCTGAAAAAGGGATGAAACCCATTGAGCTTGCTGATAAAGTGGTAGGACGGTTTAAGAATCTTTGGAAGTCTTTGAATATTTCTTATGACTTTTTCATTCGCACAACCGAACCTTTTCATGAAAGAGGAATACAAAAAATCTTTCAAAAACTATATAAAAAGGGTGATATTTATAAAGGAATTTATAAGGGATGGTATTGCATTTCAGATGAAAATTTTTTACCAGAAGATGTTCCTCTTGAACAAGATGGCTCTAAAATTTGTCCGGATTGTGGTAAAAAAGCAAACCTTGTTTCAGAGGAAACATATTTTTTTAAACTGTCATCTTATCAAGACTGTCTTCTCAAGCACTACACTCAAAACCCGGATTTTGTTCGGCCCAAAAGCCGTATGAATGAAGTGGTGAGCTTTGTTCAACAAGGTCTTAAAGACTTAAGCATTACCAGGACTTCAGTCCAGTGGGGTGTTGCCATTCCTGATGATCCGGACCACACGATCTATGTGTGGTTTGATGCCCTTCACAATTATCTAACAGGAATTGGTTTTGACCGGGATATGGAACTTTTCAATAAATTCTGGCCTGCCACAGTTCAACTTATCGGAAAAGATATCCTTCGGTTCCATGCTGTGTACTGGCTTGCATTCCTTATGGCAGCAGATTTTTCTCTTCCTAAAACTGTGTTCAGTCACGGCTGGTGGTTGAAAGATGAATCTAAAATGTCCAAATCAAAAGGAAATGTTCTTGATCCTCACTCAATTCTGCAAACCTTTGGTGCTGATCCCTTGCGGTATTTCTTACTCAGAGAAATTCCTATTGGGTATGATGGGAATTTCTCTCACGAAGGATTTATTCACCGAGTCAATTCCGACCTTGCCAATGACCTCGGGAACTTGGTTCAACGGACTCTCACAATGATTTGCAAATATTTCAACGGAACCATATCAGAAATCAATCATGAGCAGGAACAAGATAAAAAGCTTCGCCTCGATTTTGAAAAAACTCAAACGAATGTCAGGAAATTCTTTGATGATTATTCTATAAATCGTGCTTTGGAGGAAATCTGGAATTACATCAATAAAGTAAACCGGTATATTGCCGAAAATGAGCCATGGAAGCTATCCAAGGATAAAACTCAAAGAAAGAGACTGGGAAGAGTTCTTTATCAAACAGCGGCAGCCATCAGGGGCATAACTTATCTCTTGTATCCTGTGATCCCTGAATCGTCCCAAAAAATCTGGACTTATCTAGGAATCGAAGACCCCTTAGAAAAAACACTTTTTGATGAATTGGATTTCAATGATTTTAAAACCAGTCAGAAAATTAAAAAATCCGAACCTCTTTTCCCAAGGATACTCCTTGAGGATTTTATAAAGGAAGAGGCTGCCCATCAAACAAAGTCTCAACAGGAGGGAAAAATGAACACTGTGACATTTGATGAATTCAAAAAGATGGACTTGAGAGTTGCGGAAATAAAAAAAGCAGAACGAATTGAAGGAACAGATAAACTCCTCAAACTCGAAGTGGATATTGGAACAGAAACAAGACAGCTTGTTGCCGGAATAGCGGAAGTCTATGCCCCGGAGGACTTAATAGGAAAGAAACTCCCTGTTATTGTCAATCTCCAACCGGCAAAAATACGAGGCATTGAATCAAAAGGTATGATTCTGGCAACCAGTGTCGAAGGAAAACCGTCTATTTCATTTTTTGATCCAAATATTCCCGCAGGATCTCAAATCACCTAACAGCATCAGTGATTTTAATTCACCAAGAAAGAAGTCAAGAGCTTATCTATCTTTCTCTAATTTTTCGATTCGTTTCAGTATATCTTCGTATCTTTTCTGCTGTTTTTTCAGTTCCTGGATTTGCTTCTGTTGGCTCATAATTTTTTCCTGCTGCATCTTAAGCAATAAGCCCTGTTTCTTAATACAAGATCCCATTGAAAATCACCTACACTTCAAAGACAGCTATTGTGTAGGATTGAGCCAAGGACACAAATGTCCAGCTGAAGGTGGGATAGCTATGAGAGACAATCACCAGCTACATATCATCTCCTGATGATACGCCTTAATGATGATGCAATAGAATAAAACCCGATGGCAGGAAACTGTATATTTATTATTGACAGTCCGTTCGGGGACCGGGCCCTGCAGAATAGGTTTGGATTGCCCGGTCAAGCCGGCCAATGACATAGGGAATTGTGAGATGTAATAAACGTAAGACGTAAGATAAAAAATATATTGTGCAAAAGGTTAGATGTAAGATGTGAGACGAAAAAATTGTCGTGATTTATTTTATTTGTTTTTCTATTTCCAAAAAAGGGACCGCTCCTTCCCTCAGGATTTTGGGTCTTCCAGAAGTTAGGTCAACTACCGTCGAAGGTATTCTTCCTTGAGTTTCTCCTCCATCCACAATTAATGAAACTTTACCTTGAAAGTCTTTCACAACCGCATATGGATTTGATATCTCCGACTTACCTGATATATTGGCACTTGTGGCTGTTAGAGGAAACCCGGCTTGCTCGACCAGCTCATGAAGCCATGCTCCTTTAGGCAAACGAATTCCTATGGAATCACCACGACCAAGCAATTCCTGAGGCAGATTTGATGAAGCTTTCAAAACTACGGTCAAAGGTCCGGGCCACAAATTATCCGTGATTTTCCAGAATATATCAGGAATATCAACAGCCAGCTTTTCCACCATATTTCTATTTGAAATGATAATGGATATCGGTTTTGCCTGATCCCTTCTTTTTATTTTGTATATTAATCGGAGTGCTTTTCTTGAAAAGCAGTTCGCGCCGACTCCGTAAAAAGTATCTGTGGGATAAATGATGATTTCTTCTTTTTGGAGTGCTTTTGCTATTTCTAATATTTTTTCTTTTTCAACAGTTTCTGTATTAATTTTTATTATTTTTGTCATTACATCCATAATATTACAATTTGAACAATTATAAAATGGAAAAATTTTTTGACGTTTTTAAAATAAAAAAATAGGACAGTTGACCTTTTTTTAGAACATGGTTTTTTTATATTTTAAAACACAAAATTCCTTGTTTAGACATTCCATGAAAAATTATAAAAAATAGAAAATTTTTCTCCTATCCCTCCATAAGAGAGGCTTGAATGACTTGCTGTTTCATCCCTAATATTCAACGAAACTTGCCCAATAATTAATTTATTTGGCATACTTTTTGCAGTATAATAATCGAAGTGAGATAATTGAAAGGAGAAACGATAATGAAAAAATGGTTCACTATTATCATTATGCTTATCATCCCAAGTCTAGCCTTTTCAGATACTTTTACACTTAGAATAGGCTACTTTATTCCTTTTGCCAAAAGTGACTTATGGGATATAGAATTTGAAAATATGGATTTCAGTAAAAACAACTTTCAAAGAATTAATCTTGGTTTTTCCTACGAAGGATTTATTACAAATGAAATTAGTCTGGAAGCAGGAATGGATAACTACAACAGACTTAAATGGGGAATGTACAATGAATACGTTGGCGTCTATACACTAAATGGAGAATTTGCCTTTCCTAACAATTATATAAAGGATTTTTCCATCTCCCATAGCTTCAATGTCTCAATGATGCCATTTTTTCTTTCTATGAAAATCACTCCTTTAGGAAGAAGATCAAGAGTTATTCCCTATATAGGAGGGGGAGTCAATGTATACCTCTGGAGTGTTCGCATTTACGGAGATATGATCGACTTCAGCGACACTTGGTATTATTATGATGAAGACATTCAAGCTGACATTGAAGTTTATCCCATTTATGAAGTCAACGCTCAAGAAAATGATAATTGGGCAATCGGATATCATGCTTTTTTAGGATTCATGATGCCACTGGCAAACAGGATCACTTTTGATTTTGAATTTCGGTATAACTCCGGAAAAGGTGAATTCAAAGACGCTTACCTAGGTTTTCAACCATTTGACCTCGGAGGATACCAAATTTCTGTATCACTCAATTATTGGTTTTAGCTAAAATTTATCATAAGAAATAATTTCTTCCAACGGCTTCCTTCCACGAAAGCGGGATTCCTTCGCCGGGTATCCAACAGGTGTTAATGCCAAAACTTTAACATCCCTTGGGATTTCCAAAATCGATTTAACTTCATCCTCTTTAAACGCACCTATCCAGCATGTGCCTAAACCCTCTTCCCATGCCTGTAATATCATGTGTTCCAGGGCGATAGCCACATCAATAGGCCATGATTTCATATAACGTCCCATATGAGCATAGCTTTCCTCAGGAAATCCACATGCGGCAATAACAATTGGAGCCTGTGCGATAAAAGACTGACCGGCACAAGCAGAAACCAGTTTCTCTTTGATGATTTTATCTTTAACAACAATAAACTTCCAGGGCTGAAAATTCTTTCCAGAGGGAGCAAGTCTCCCCGCCTCAAGAATCCTAAAAAGGGTTTCTTCAGGAATTGAATCAACTTTATATTTTCTAATACTTTTTCTCTCTCTGATTACCTTCAAAATGCTCATTATACCTCCCATATTATTAATGATATTTATTTATCAAATCCAAATATTTTTCAGCTTCATCCAACTTATTTCTTTTTCTGAATCCGTTTTTAAGAATCTCACATTTTCTTTTCAACTCATTTCTAACAAGAACCTTTTGCTCTGGATTCAGATTGGAACAAAGCGCCTTCTCTAATGCCTTGACTCTAAACCTGTCCATCCCCCAAAATTTCCGGGATAGCTGATCAGAATGCCCTCCTCTCTTAACGATTAACTTTTTCGGTATCAAATGAATAGGATACTTGCTTGCCAAACGAATACCAAAATCATAATCTTCACAAGCAGGAAGCTGTTCATCAAATACGCCGATATCATCAAATATTTTCCTTTTAAATAAAGCCGATGACAGACTCAGGAGACACAAAGGCAAAACCTTATCAAAAATCCATCCAGAATATTTCCTGTGCTTCTTTTTAGGATTGACAACCACACCCTCCCTTATCCATATTTCTTCTGTATAACAAACAGAAACTTTGGAGAAAGCATCCATAAAATTCATCTGATTTTTTATTTTATCTTTTTTCCAAAGGTCATCTGAATCCAGAAAGGCAATATAATCCCCCTTAGCTAAGCAAAGTCCTTTATTTCGGGCTGCACTGACACCTTTATGGTCTTGAACATAATATTTAACCTTATTTCCGAAAAATTCAATCACTTTTTTTGTTTCATCTGTAGACCCATCATCAATAATCAACAACTCAAATCTGTTGCCATTGTGGGCTTGAAAATAACTCTGTTCTAACACAGATGAAATCGCTTCCTTTACAAAATCGGCGCGGTTATAGGTTGGTATAATAACACTAATCATAGATAATATATTGTTTATGGAGTTCTCAATACAGTCACTCTTTCACTTTTATCAAAAGGAATATCCAACCATCCCCAAATAGATTTGACTTTAACCTCTCCATATATTCGGCACAGGATAGAGTCTTGATGAAGAAGGTTATAGACTTTCTTTCCCACTTCAAAAAAATTAACAAGCAAAGGCAGATTAAATTCTTTAGTTCCTTGAGCTGATAAATTTTTATCACCTTTAATCCTTCCCTTCCCAACTGGATATTTGTTCAGCTCAAGATTATAACTGATCCTATATACAAAAAGCTCAAACTTGTTGTTATTCACAAATCTCACATCAAATTCAATATTCGATCCTCCTATGGTTAACTCTTTCACGTTAAGAGAAATGAATTGTACTTTTGGTTTTTTGAAAATCGGAAACTCTCCCGGAAAAGAAAACCGAATTCTCCCCCTTACTTTTTCTCCATCAGAAAAAGTCATCCCTCCCATAAGGTAACAATAAGCTGTGTCATCATCCTTTAAACCGGGGATACTTTCAAAAAGACGGGAATAGGTGATTTTCAGAGGGAAGGAAAGAAGAGACGTATTTTCTTCTTCTATTTTAATAGGTTCATCGAGAGAAGTATCCAAATCAATATACTCAATACCATCAATAACAAAATTATGATTATATCCTGTAATATAGTAGGATTCATGAGAATCATTTTTTATTTCAAGATAAAAAACAAGTAAAAGACTGGATGGTTCAAATTCCATTATTCTTTTTTCTCTTAAGGAAATAGAAATATCCTTATTGATATCTCTTGAAAATCCTGATATTGAAAAGAATAAAATAATCATCCCCGCTATTGATAATATGTTCTGTCTCTTTTTCATTCCACAAACCTTTCCAAAACATCAGAATACAATAATATAAAATAGAGGACAAGGGTTTAATAATTGTTATTTGACATATCCATCTTTTTACTGTTTACTATTTTATTGAACATTTTTATTATATATTAATATTTAGGAGGTACTTATGAGAAAAAATGGATGGATTGCTTTTGTATGCCTATTTTTAATCGCAGGCAGCACCTTTTTTCTGTCATGTCAAAAAGAACCACAAGAAACACATCCAGCTATGATCCAATTAGAAAATGAAGATTTACAGCCTTATAATATCACAACCTATAAGACTCGAAAATTCAGAGGAAGAGAGCGCACCTATCTCTCATTTGACTTCAATTATCTCAAAAAACCGGAGTCGATTGATAATTTCAATAAGAAATTTCATTTTCCCCCTATCAGACAGTTCTGGACAGGAACCTGCTGGTCTTTTGCCACAACATCATTTCTTGAATCAGAATTGTGGCGTCTTAAAAAGGAAAAAGTAAAACTTTCAGAAATGCATACTGTATACTGGGAATATATAGAAAAAGCCAGACGTTTTATTCGTGAAAAAGGAGATTCGTTCTTAGGTCAGGGTTCAGAACACAATGCTGTTATTTTAAGAATGAAAGAATACGGGGCAGTGAGAAATTCTGATTACACAGGGCTTCTCGGTGATAAAACAGAACACAATCACAGAGAATTATTTCAGGAAATAAAAAATTATCTCGACTTCTGCAAAGAAAATGAATATTGGGATGAAACCAAATCCATTAACTATGTCAAAAGCATTCTCAACAAGCATTTGGGAAAGCCACCTGAAATAATTGAAGTTAATGGTAAGAAAATTACTCCTAAAGAGTATATGGAAAATATCCTCGAACTTCCGCTAGACGACTATATTTGTTTTATGAGTACCAAGTCCATTCCTTTTTATACCAAAGGGGAATACAAAGTTCCCGATAACTGGTGGCACAGCGAAGAATATCACAATATCCCTCTTGATGACTTTTATAATGCCATCAAAAATGCCATCACAAAAGGATATACCCTCGCCCTGGGGGGAGATGTATCTGAGCCTGGATTGAACGGCTCAGAAGATGTCGCCATTGTCCCCAGTTTTGACATTCCTCAAAAGCTTATCAATCAGGACAGCCGGGAATACAGATTTTATAACAGATCTTCCTCTGATGACCACGCCATTCATGTCGCGGGGTACAGAGAACAGGACAATCACACATGGTTTCTTGTTAAAGACTCAGGTTCCGGGGCTCAAAGGGGAGATGTCAAAGGTTACTATTTTTATAGAGATGACTACATAAAACTGAAAATGCTTACTTTTATTGTCCATAAAGATGCCATAAAGGAGCTGCTTACGAAATTCTCTGAATAACACATGAAATCAGATTTTAAAGAAAAAGCACTCTTCGTCCAATTGTTTGGTGATACAATCTATGCTGTTGGAGGCTATGTCCGTGATCTTATAAGTAAAAATCAAAAGAAAAAAAAAGAAATAGATATTTTAATCACCCATCATACTGTCAATGAAATCACAAACAAACTCAAAGCCTATGGAAGAATCGATTTAGTAGGAAAGAGCTTCGGGGTTATTAAATTTTCCATTAATGGAAACACATATGATATCGCACTCCCCAGAAAGGACATTTCTAAGGGCAAAAAGCGACCGAGTCATAAGGACTTCCTAATCCATTCTGATCCCTTCCTGCCTATTGAAAAGGACTTGAGCCGGAGAGATTTCCGGTGCAACAGTATGGCATTAAGGCTCATCGATGATACAATTATTGATCCGTTCGGGGGGAAAAAAGACACATCAAATAAAATATTAAAGCTTACCAATCCTCAAGCATTTCCCGAAGATCCCCTGCGCGTCCTTAGAGCAGCCCGGTTTGCATCTGTTCTTAATTTCAAAATAGATCCTGAAATCTATATTATTTCAAACAGGATCGATCTATCCACCTTAAGTGTAGAAAGAATCAATGAAGAAATTTTTAAAATTCTGCTTGATTCCCAGAAGCCTTCTGTGGGACTGGAATCTTTATTCAAACTGGGAGCTTTAAAGAAAATATTTCCTGAACTCTATAGATTAACTCTGACAATCCAGGATTCAATTTTCCACCCGGAAAAAGACAAATACGGTCATCACACAGTCTGGGAACACACAAAATTGACCGTTGATCAAGCAAAAAGACTGGGAGATATATACAAAATCAATCAATCTAAAAATCTCACTCTGATTCTTGCTGCCCTTTTTCATGATGTGGGAAAGCCTTTTGTTACAAATTGGGATTACAAAAAAGGCAGGATGGTCATAACCAGCATTGGCCATGACAAAGAGAGCAAGGAAATAACAAAATCCATTTTCAACCGATTAAAAATTTACTCCTGGAATGGCTTTGATGTGAAAAAATACGTACTTTTGCTCATAAAAAATCACCATAGATTATCAGAACTATGGAATAACAGAGAAACCGTATCTAAGAAAGCATTCAATCGTCTTGCCGCTGATATTTCTGGAGAAATAGAACTTTTGATCTATCTTGATGCGGCTGACAGAGGTGGACGCAAAAAAAGAGCGGTCAAAGGACTTGATAAAGAAGGAAAATGGCTGCTCAATAAATTCAACGAACTCAACATTAACAAAGACACAATAAAGCCAATTCTTTTAGGAAGAGATCTCATAAAGCTAGGAGTGAAGCCGGGACCCTCCATGGGCAAAATGTTAAAAAAGCTCTATTCCTATCAACTAGATAACAAATTCACAACAAAAGAGGAAGGAATAGAAATCGCTAAAGAAATGATAAAAGAAAAGCCGTGAGACGTCAGATGTAAGATGAATAACAATGATATAAAGACCAATTAGGATTGCTTTTATTCTGTATTCATGCTATAAATTTAATTTTTTAGGTCAAAAATGAGAAACATCAAATCTTTATTTTTCTTAATTATATTATTAATGATGTCATGTTTTTATTTTAACTGTACTTCCAGTAAGAATAAATCCGTAAATATTCAAACATTTTCTTCAGTCAAAACAAATAAAGATGACTCCTCAAAAATTGAAAAATCCCCTAATCCTGAAAAAAAGCAGGGACAACAGGAAAAAGAGACTCTTGATGAACCCTTGGAAGAACAAAACTCTACGAAAAAAAATGAAACAGCTATTCTTGAAGAAGCCCTTTTTTCCTATCAGGATGCCCAGATCTCCTGGGAAAAAGGCGACCTGCAAACAGCCCTTGCTGCCTTGGATAATGCCTACAGTCTGATTCTAAAACTAGACCTTGCTCATGATTCTCCTCTTATTCAGGAAAAAAACGATTTAAGACTTCTGATAGCTCGAAGAATTCAAGAAATCTATGCTTCTTCAAAGCTCACCGCTGTAGGGGAGAATGGTCAAACCATTCTTCTCGTTGAAAACGAACATGTCAAAAAAGAAATCAAACGATTTCAAACCGATGAACACGAATCTTTTTTAAATGCTTACAAAAGGTCAGGAAAATACAGGAATATCATATTGAACGAACTGAAAAAGGCTGGTCTTCCTGAAGACCTAAGCTGGCTTCCCATGATAGAAAGCTGGTTTAAAGTCAAAGCCTATTCCAGAGCACGAGCTCTCGGCTTATGGCAGTTCATTTCCTCAACAGGATACCGTTTCGGACTCAAACGAGACCGCTGGATTGATGAACGAATGGATCCTGAAAAATCCACTAAAGCGGCTGTAAAATATTTAAAAGAACTCCACGCCTTATTTGGTGATTGGACAACCGCTCTTGCTGCTTATAATTGCGGAGAATTTAAGGTGCAGCGAATTATTCGGGCACAGAGAATCAAATACCTTGACAATTTCTGGGATCTTTATCTTATGCTCCCCCAAGAAACCGCCCGGTTTGTTCCCCGCTTCATTGCCACACTTTTAATAATTAAGAATCATGAACAATACGGATTCAACCTCCCCGAACCAGATCCTCCCTTAAAATACGAACAAATCTCAATCAATCAGGCTATTAATCTTTCTTCTTTATCCAAGAACATCGGACTTGATTCTGATGAACTTTCCTTTTTCAATCCTGAGCTTCGCCATAACGGAACTCCTGATTATTCCTACAATTTGAAAATCCCTCCTGGCTATTCTGAAAAAGCCAAAATCGCTATGAATTCTCTTTCTCGATGGATTCCACCTGAAGCCAGTTATGTTTTACACTACGTCCGGAGAGGGGAAACCTTATCTGGAATCGCCAGCCGCTACAGAACCTCAGTTTCTTCCATTGCCCGGTTGAATCATATGCGCCGGGTTCATCTCATCCGCCCAGGACAACGGCTCAAGATTCCTTTAAGAGGTCGATACTCGTCCAGTCACTCGACCCCAAAAGTAACCAACAAAGATGGAAAACTTGTCTATACTGTCAGAAGAGGAGATTCTCTTTATTTGATCGCCCGGATGTTTAATACAAACATCAACCAGATAAAAAAAACGAATAATTTAAAAAGTGATATTCTCCATGTCGGCCAAAAGCTGGTTATCCGATCAGGCAAACCCGCTAATTCAATTGTATATAAAGTCAAACCGGGAGATACCCCCTTTGATATTGCCCGAAGATTTAAAATGAATCTCAACACTTTATTGAATATCAATGGCCTTAACCGATACTCAAAAATATATCCGGGACAGGAACTCTGGGTCACCCGGAATCAATAGAGAATAAAAAATTATTATTTCTTTTTTGCTTCTTTGGCTTCTTTTGCTTTTTCTTTTATAGATTTCTTCTTGCTTTTCTTTTTATACTCATAATCCACAAATTCCAGTATTGCCATTTCTGCACCATCTCCTGATCTTTGCCCTAACTTTATAATCCTTGTATACCCTCCAGGTCTCTCATTAAAACGGGGACCGATTTCCTCAAACAGCTTTTTTACAACACTTTTTTTAAATATATATTTTAAAACCTGGCGTCTTGAATGAAGTTCATCTTCCTTTCCAATGGTGATCATCTTTTCCGCAATAGGTCTAGTGGCTTTTGCTTTAGCCAGTGTGGTTCTTATTCTTCCTTTTTCTAAAAATGTGGTTACAAGATTTCTTAATAAAGCTCGTCTTTGAGCAGAATTTCTCCTTAACCTTTTTGCATTAACCAAATGCCTCATTCACATCACTCCTCGCTGTTTTCCTCTGAGTCTGTTCCCTTGACCATTTCAATCAATTTAGGATGAAGTTTTATATTTAAACCCAAACCCAATCCCTCAAGTATGGCTTTAATTTCAACTAAAGACTTCCGTCCAAAATTCTTTGTCTTAAGCAATTCCTCTTCTGTTTTTCCTACCAGCTCATATATTTTTTCTATACCAGCTGCCCGCAAACAATTGTTGGATCTCACTGACAACTCAAGATGATCGATCGATTTTGATAAAATACCCATCTTTGAAATATAAGGAATTTCTTCCTTAGAGGTCTCAGGCTCTAACTCTACTGGCTGATCAACAATATTGAGAAAAATCACCAAATGATCTCTCATTATTTTAGCCGCCTGGCCCAGAGCATCTTTAGGTGATATCGCTCTTGTGGTCTCAATCTCCAGGGTTAATTTCTCAAAGTCAATTCTTTTTCCTACTCTTGCCGGGCTTACTTCATAATTCACTTTTTTTATGGGGGAATGAGAAGAATCTATGGGAATGAAATCCACGCTTAAATTTTCATCATAATTGAGTTCAGCTTGAATGTAACCTTTATTATTTTTAACAATCATTTCCATATCCAGTTTGCCATCTTTATCCAGCGAAGCAATATGAATATTCTCATCCAAAATCTCAAGGTCTGAATCATGAATGATATCAGAAGCTTTGACCTCGGCTGGCCCATTGGCTTTTAATGTTATGGTCTTTTGCTCAGAATCTATCAGTTTAAAGGGAATGCTCTTCAAATTTAAAATGATATCAGACACATCTTCCACCACTCCAGGAATAGTCGAGAATTCATGCAGGACTCCCTGAATTCGAACTGCAGTGATCGCACTCCCTGTAATAGAAGATAGAAGAACTCTTCTCAGCGCGTTTCCAACTGTAACCCCGTAGCCTCTTTCAAATGGTTGAGCTGAGAAACAGCCATATGATTCAGTTAAAGTTCCATAATCACATTCAATATTTCTTGGCCTTTGAAAACCTATATCAGTCATCTATCCTCCTTTCCAGGACTAATAAAATTTTAATCCCTTCACTTATTAAAAATTATTCCCAGATTTTTCATCTTCAAAGAAACACCGTTTTATTTCGAATAAAGCTCCACAATCAAACGTTCTTCTATTGGAATGGTTATATCTTCACGGGTCGGATGAGTTAAAACTTTGATTTCCATTTTTTCTCTATTCACATCCATCCATCCCGGCACTGTTTTGCTTGAATGGGATTCAACAATGGCTTTAAATTCTTCATTTTTACCGGACTTCTCTTTAAATGATATCACATCCTCTTTATCCGCTAAGAAGGAAGGAATTGTAACCTTCCGGTCATTGACTCTAAAATGTCCATGATTAATAAGCTGGCGTCCATGAAAGCGGGAATAAGAAAAACCAGCTAAAAACACAACATTATCCAGCCTTCTCTCCAGCATAAAAAGAAGATTTTCTCCGGTTACCCCTTTTTTTCTATCCGCCCTCTTAAAGAAAATCCTGAATTGTTTTTCAGACATCCCATAATATCTCTTGAGTTTTTGCTTTTCTCTGAGCTGAATTCCATAACCTAAAATTCTCCTTCTGACTCTCCCCCGTTCTCCAGGAGGATAGGGCTTCCGTTCAACCGGACATTTTTCACTCAAACATTTGCTTCCCTTCAGAAACAGCTTAGTCTTTTCAACCCGGCACAATCGGCAAATTGACTCTCTGTATCTTGACATCATAACTCTCCTAAAAAAATCATCTTTTATACCCTTCTTCGTTTCCTCACCCTGCAGCCGTTATGAGGAATTGGAGTCACATCTCTTATCGATTTGATTTCCAGGCCATCGGCTTGCAAAGCTCTAATAGCAGATTCTCTCCCTGCTCCAGGTCCCTTAACCTTGACATCCACATATTTGACTCCAAACTCTCTCGCCTTGATTGCCACATCTTTGGCAGCTAATTGGGCTGCAAAGGGAGTTCCTTTTCTTGCCCCTTTGAAGCCAGAAGTTCCTGCACTGCTCCAGCATAGGGTGTTCCCATTTTGATCTGAAATGGAAATAACTGTATTGTTGAAAGTTGACTGGACACAAGCAACTCCAAATCCAATCTCCTTTTTTACTTTTTTCTTTCTTGTTTTTTTCTTTGGTTGTTTTGGCATTATTTAACTTCCTATTTCTCTTTTGATTTTCTTGTTGCCTGAGGACGGGAACTCCTCCTTGTCCTCGAGTTCGTTTTCGTTCTTTGCCCTCTTACGGGAAGCTTTTTTCTATGTCGAATTCCTCGATAAGAACTGATTTCGACCAGCCTTTTTATATTCATATTCACTTCTTTTCTGAGATCTCCCTCAATTTTTTCTCTTTTCTCTATAATTTTTCGAATCTTATTGATTTCCTCATCAGTCAGAGATTTTACTTTCTTATCCTTGTTAATATTAACTTCCTCTAGAATTTTATTGGATTTGGAACGTCCTATTCCATAAATATAGGTCAATCCAATTTCTATTCTCTTTTCTGAGGGTAATGTAATTCCTGCTATCCTTGCCATTTTAACCTCTTTTAACCTTGTTTTTGTTTATGTTTTGGATTTGTACATATAACTCTCAGAACGCCTTTTCTTTTGATTATACGGCAATTCCTACATATTTTTTTTACCGATGCACGTACTTTCATTTTATATCCTCTTATTTATATCTATAAATAATTCTTCCTTTAGTCAAATCATACGGAGACATTTCAAGCAACACTCTATCTCCCGGAAGAATTCGAATAAAATGCTTTCTCATTCTTCCTGATATATGAGCCAAAATAATATGTTTATTTGGCAGTTCCACTCGAAACATGGCGTTAGGTAAACATTCCACAACAGTTCCTTCTGTTTCAATAATATCTTGTTTAGACATCGTTCGTTTCCTTACTCATCTCTATCTTTGTTTTAAAGTTCATACTTACTCAATATTTCCGGACCGTTATTGGTAACGGCAACCGTATTTTCATAATGAGCAGAAAGACTTCTATCTTTGGTAATAGCTGTCCATCCGTCATCCAATATCTGAACTTCCCAATTTCCAACAGAGATCATCGGTTCTAATGCAAGAACAAGACCTTCTCTTATCTTAACTCCTTTTCCCGGAGAACCAAAATTAGGAACCTGAGGTTCTTCATGCAAAGAAAGACCTATTCCATGACCAACAAAATTTCTTATCACTGAAAATCCCTGGGACTCAACATAACTTTGAATGGCATGAGAAATATCAGATATCCGATTGCCTGCTTTCATCTGTTCAAAACCTTTATAAAATGATTGTTCTGCAGTCTCAATCAATTTCTTTGATTGAGAACTGATTTCTCCCACTGGATAGGTTACAGCAGCATCGCCATAATATCCCTTATAAGCAACACCGAAATCGAGACTAATGATATCACCTTCTTTTAATACCCGGGAGGAAGGTATACCATGGACAATCTCCTCATTTATAGACGTACACAGAGAAGAGGGATAATCTCTATATCCTTTAAAAGCAGGGACAGCATTCATTTCTCTTGCTTTTGTATTAGCATACTCATCCAATTCTTCCGTTCGCACTCCTGGCTTTATCAAAGGTTTTATTTCTGCAAGAACGGTGGCAACAATCTTATTACTTTCTCTCATGGCACGAATTTCTTCCTCACTTTTATAAATGATCATCTTATACTTCCAACCTCTTTTTTATCTTCACTTTCTTTTTCAATAATAGAACAAATATTGTCAAATACCTTATTTATTTTGAATTGGGCGTCGACCCGATGATAAACATTTTTTCCTTTATAATAATCAATGACAGAACCAATTTCTTTATTATAGATTTTGATTCGCTCCTTTATAACTTTAGGTTTATCGTCATCTCTCCTTATAAGTTTACCTTGACAAATATCACATCTGCCCTTCTTTTTGGGAGGATGTTCAAGCATATTGTAAACCGCTCCGCACTTTGTGCACACTCTTCTCGCTCCCAGCCTTTCAATGATAGCGTCACGTTCCAAATAAAGCTCTATCACCACTTCTTTGCGATGGCTATTGATCTCTTCCAATTTTTTTACCTGAGCAATATTTCTGGGATAACCATCCAGTATATATCCGCTTTTACAATCAATCTCCAATAGTCTTTTTTTCAGTATTTTTATCATAATTTCGTCACTTACCAGCTCACCGCTGCCCACAACCGATTTTACTTTTTCTCCAAGAGGAGTTTTATTCTGAACAGCCTGACGGAGAAGATCACCTGTGGAAATAACTGGGAATCCACACCTTTTTTCCAGCAAACCAGCTTGGGTTCCTTTTCCACTTCCTGGAGGTCCCAATAAAACGATTCTCATTATCTTCTTCCTTTTATACGGCTCCGACGCATGAATCCATCGTAATGCCTCATTACGAGTTGAGCTTCTATTTGTTGCAATGTGTCCATTGCCACCCCAACAACAATAAGAACCGATGTTCCTCCAAAATAGATGTTGACGTTTAATCCTTCAGTAAACAACTTTGGCAAGTTGGCATCCAAGAATCCGCCAATCAAAGGTAATGTATGGACTTTAAATCCGGTTAGTATAAACTCAGGAATAATGGCGACAGTTGCAAGATAAATCGCTCCAACTAAAGTCAATCTTGAAAGAACACTATCAATAAAATCCGCGGTATTTTTCCCCGGTCTTATCCCGGGAATAAAACCACCATATTTTCTCAAATTATCAGCAACATCTGAAGGATTAAAAATAATAGAAACATAAAAATAAGTAAAAAAGATGATCGCAGCAATATATAAAAGATTATACAGAGGCATCCCCAGCCGGAACTCCTCAGCTATTTTTACCACAATCGGTTGATTAATCAATCTTCCCAGCGTTGATGGAATGGTCACAATAGAAGCAGCAAAAATAATGGGAATAACTCCTCCTGTATTCACTCGAAGAGGCAAATGAGTGCTCTGACCTCCATAGATCTTTCTCCCTATCACTCTCTTGGCATAAGATACAGGAATTCTTCTTTGTGCCCTTTCAATAAAAACAATAAACGCATTCACAGAAATCATGAGGATTCCAAGAAATATGACTCTTAACGGTGTAATACTTCCCGTCTGTAAACCATCGATGATTGTTTGAAGATGTCTCGGAACTTCCACCACAATGCCTGCAAAGATAATCAAAGATATTCCATTCCCAATACCTCTTTCCGATATTTGTTCTCCCAGCCACATAACAAAAACAGTTCCTGTGGTTAAAGTCAGGACAGTCAGTAGTTGAAAAGGCAATCCTCCATTGGGAACAATTTTTGCACCACTAGGGGCTCTTTGCGCCTGCAGCCATAAGGAAATTCCCCATGATTGAATCACACATATTAAAATTGTTCCATAACGTGTGTACTGAGTTATCTTTTTCTTCCCCAGCTCTCCTTCTTTGGAAAGTCTTTCCAAATAGGGCCATACAACTTGAAGCAATTGTAGAATAATGGAAGCACTGATATAAGGCATAATTCCAAGGGCGAATATAGTCATTTTTGACATATTTCTTCCCGAAAAAAGATCAACAAAACCCAGAATGGTTCCTTTCTGAGCCTCCCAAAATTCCTGCAACGCAGGAGCGCTGATTCCTGGATTGGGAATTTGCCACCCTATTCGATACACAGCTAACAAGGCAAGAGTGAATAGAATCCTTTTTCTTAAATCCGGAATACTAAAAATGTTTCTTATACTGTTAATCATTATTTACTTCCAATAAGAATAGCTTTTCCGCCTCCTTTTTCAATTTTCTTTACGGCGGACTGAGAAAATTTATGCGCATGTATATTCTTAGGAGAGGAAACATCTCCTTTCCCAAGTATTTTAACAGGTATTCCTTTTTTATTGATAATACCTGATTTCATCAAATCTTCAAGTTTGATCTCCTTTTTGGATACCTTTTCCAATTGTTCAAGATTAACTTCCAAATATTCTTTTTTAAATATATTGGTGAAGCCTCTTTTAGGAAGCCTTCGGTTTATGGGCATCTGACCGCCTTCAAAACCTCTCTTCCTTGAATATCCAGAAATAGATTTCTGACCTTTTGTTCCCCGACCAGCAGTCTTGCCGTATCCAGAACCGGGGCCTCTTCCAATTCTCTTGGGATTTTTTCTTGACCGTTTTGCCGGATGAATATTACTTAGATTCATTTTTTTCCAATGACCTCCACTTCAACCAAATGAGAAATTTTATGAACCATTCCCCATGTTTCAGGACAATCCCTGCGGATGACTTCTGAATTCAATTTTCTTAAACCGAGTCCTCTTACTACTTCCCTTTGGTTTCTCGGACGGCCGACCAAACTATGAACAAGTTTTATCTTCATTTGTTTTTCAGAGGGTTTAAACTTTTTTGCTTCGGTTCCTTTATTCATTTTCGACTTTCCTTTTTTCCTTTTTCTTTGTTATCTACTGCCATATCATATCCTCGGTTTTTCCTCGAATTTTTGAAACATCTTTAGAACTTCTCAGTTTTTTTAAGGCATCCATCGTTGCATTGGCTACACTGAGAGGATTGTTGCTCCCTATTGATTTTGTTAATATGTCCTTTATTCCAGCCAGCTCTATAATTATTCGTACAGCTCCACCGGCAATAACTCCAGTCCCCTTTGATGCAGGCCTCAGAATCACCCTTCCACCTCCAGCGACTCCTCTTATCAGATGGGGAATGGTCGAATCTTTTAAGTTTATTTCAATCATATTTTTCCTTGCACTTTCTACAGCTTTTGCTATAGCTTGAGGTACTTCCCGGGCTTTTCCTTTTCCCACCCCGATCATTCCTTTCTCATTCCCTATGGCTGAAAGGGCAGAAAAACTCAAATTTTTTCCACCTTTAACAACTTTTGTTACTCTGCGGATAGAAATCACCTGATCCTTTAGTTCAATTTCTTGTTCTTCATCTAGCTTATTTTCTTCGTCTGTCACTTTTTTCCTCCTTAAATATCTCTTCTATAAGGACTTGTTTAAAATTCAATTCCTCCCTTTCTCATAGCTTCAGCTAATGCCTTAACCTTACCATGATAAGGATAAGCTCCTTTATCAAAAACAATCTTTTTTATCTTCTTTTCCTTCAACCTTTTTGAAAGCACTTCTCCTAAAGCTTTGCATGCATCAATTTTTTTCATATTTTTGTTGTTTTTTCCAAATTCTTTTTCCAAAGTTGATGCTGAAGTGAGAATATGACCATTTTCATCGTCAATAGCCTGGGTATAAACATAGCGATTGCTTTTATATACAAAAACTCTGGGCTTTTCTTTTGTCCCTGATATTTTTTTACGAATCCGTTTTCTGATCCGCGAACGAGACATCTTCTTTATGTCAACATTTTTTTTATACATTGGCTACTCCCGCTTTTCGTTCTTTTTTAATCAAACGTTCTCCCACAAAACGAATTCCTTTTAATTTATAAGGATCGGGTTTCCTTAAATCATGTATTTTCTTTGCTACCTGACCCACCAGTTGTTTATTTTTTCCTTTTATGGTGATCAAGGTGGGCTTTTCCAGTACTATTTCAATTCCCTCAGGGATATCATATATGACCGGTTTTGAATAACCAATATTCAGTTCAAGCTTGTTTTTATCCACTTTGGCTTTATATCCAATTCCTACTATTTCAAGCTGCTTGGAAAATCCTTTAGAAATCCCTGTGACCGCATTAAAAGCCAAACTCCGGCATAAACCGTGGTATGACTTCTGTAACTTAGAATCATCCTTTCTGGTAAAAATGAGGTTATTGTCCTTAACCTCAGCTTTGATTCCTGGAAGAATAGGAGAAATATTCTTTCCCTTCGGGCCTTCATATTCAATCTTACTGTCCTTAATATCAACCTTGATATTTTCTGTTAGTAATATAGGTTTTTTTCCAACTCTAGACATTTGATCATTCTCTCCTTCCAATATTTACCAAATATAACACAAGACTTCTCCTCCCACGCCCAGTTCTCCGCATTTCTTACCTGTAAGGACCCCGTTAGAAGTTGAGATAATGGTTATCCCCAGACCCGCCAATACTTTTGGAATATCCTTTTTATTACAGTACAAGCGGCATCCCGGTTTGCTTGCCCTCTGGAGTCCTGAAATAATATTTTCATTATCTTCAGTATATTTGAATTCGATGTTTAAAATACCCTGTTTGTTATCATCGACAACTTTAAAATTCTTGATATATCCTTCTTCTTTTAATATCTTTGCAATTTCTACTTTCATTCGAGAAGAAGGGATAGAAACGTTTTCTTTTTTGATATTAATAGCATTTCTTATCCGGGTTAACATATCTGCAATAGGATCAGTAAAACTCATTTTCTTTTTCTCCCAATTATTACCATGATGATTTTTTTATCCCGGGTATTTCACCCTTTAATGCCAGTTCTCTAAAACACAATCGGCACATATCGAATTTTCTGTAATAACCTTTGGAACGACCACAAATACGACACCGGTTGACTTTCCTTGTTGAATACTTTGGTTCTTTCAAGTATTTTGCAACAGACGATTTTTTAGCCACTTTTTCCTTCCTTATCAAACCTCTCTAAAAGGCATTCCTAATTTCTTTAATAAAGAATAAGCTTCATTATTATTTTTTGCAGAAGTCACTATCGTTATATTCATGCCTCTTGTTTTATCCACTTTTGTATAGTCTATTTCAGGAAACACCAATTGGTCTCGCATTCCTATCGTATAGTTTCCCTTTCCATCAAATGAATTTCTGGAAACTCCACTAAAATCTCTGACTCGAGGAAGCACAATATTCACGAAGCGATCAAAAAATTCGTACATTCTTTTCCCTCTTAAAGTCACATAGCATGCAATAGCATGTCCTTTTCTCAATTTGAATGATGAAATGGACTTTTTAGCTCTTCCCACGGCTGGGTATTGTCCACTGATAAGACTCAATTCCTTTTTTGCAATATCCAAAGCTTTTATATTTTGAATGGCTTCTCCCACACCAATATTAATAACAATTTTTTCTAGCCGGGCAACCGCCATTTTATTCTTTAGAGAAAATTCCTTCTGTAATTCTGGTGTAATCTCTTTTTTATAGGTTTCATACAAGCGACTCATACTTAAATCCTTTTTCTTACTTTTCTAAACTTGCTTCGCATTTACTACAAACTCTGATTCGACTCCCATCTTCCAGCGTAATCTTTTTTACTCTGACACCTTTTCCACATTCAGAACAAAAAAGTCTTAAATTGGAAATATGAATGGGAGCTTCTTTTTCCATAATCCCACCCTGAATATTTTTACTTTGGTCCGGACGGATAAATTCTTTAACAAAATTCACTTTTTCAACAATCGCCCTATTTTTTTCCGGAAAAACCTTCAATACTTTTCCTGTCTTACCCTTATCCTTACCACTGGCAACATATACCATATCATCTTTTCTGATTCTTTTTCCTTTCATCATAAAACCTCCGGGGCTAAGGATACTATTTTCATAAATTGCTTCTCTCTCAACTCTCTAGCAACCGGACCAAAAACTCGGGTTCCAATCGGGTCTCCTTTTCTATCAATGATGACCGCTGCATTTTCGTCAAAACGAATATAGGAACCATCTTTTCTTTTAATTTCCTTTTTCGTCCGTATGATTACAGCTCTGATCACTTTTCCTTTTTCAATCTTGCTTTCCGGGCCTGCTTCTTTCACTGTTGCGGAAATCACATCTCCGATTGTTGCTCTCTTCCCCACTCCGCCGCCGAGAGGAGTGATACACAAAATCTTTCGTGCTCCTGAATTATCTGCAACTTTCAGCATCGTTTCTGACTGTATCATTTTCTTTCATCCTTAATCTCATTTTTTTTCTTCGGGAGATAACCCCACTATTTCTTGAACACACCATCTTTTCGTTTTACTTAGCGGTCTTGTCTCCTTAATTTTAACCATATCTCCAACTTTGCATTTCTCATACTCGTCATGGACAAGAAATTTCTTTCTTTTCCTAACGATCTTCTTATACAAAGGATGTTTTACCGGTCTCTGAACAAGAACAATAACCGTCTTCTTCATTTTAGCATCCGTGACAATACCGGTTTTAGTTTTTGTTTTTCTCTTTTGGTTATTCATTCTTTATTCCGTCCCTTTACTCTTTTCCTTTAAAATAGTCTTAATTCTCGCAATATCTTTCTTGATCGTTTTCAACTTTAATGGATTCTCTAATTGACCCAGTTCATGTTGAAACTTTAATTTGAAAAGCTGATCCTTCAATCCAGACTCCTTCTCTATTAACTCATCTAAGGACATTTCTCTAATTTCATCAATTTTCATTTTAACTCACTACTTTCTCTGGATATGAATTTTGTCTTTATAGGTAATTTATGGGATGCTCGCCTCATTGCCTCTTTGGCAATATCTTCGGGGACTCCCTCCATTTCATAAATGATCCTGCCTGGTTTGATCACCTCTACCCAAAACTCAGGATCTCCTTTTCCTTTACCCATTCTAACTTCAGTTGGTTTTTTGGTAACAGGTTTCCACGGAAACACTCTAGTCCATAGCTTACCTTTTCTTTTAGAGTGTCTTGTTATGGCAATTCGACCCGCTTCTATCTGTCTTGCTGTAAGCCAACACGGCTCAAGGGCTTTAAGTCCATATTCACCGAAGGACAATGAAGAACCAACAGAAGCTTTTCCTTTCATCCTTCCTCTTTGTTGTTTCCGGTACTTAACCTTCTTTGGCATAAGCATTGTTAAATCTCCTCTACCTCTGTTGTCTGGGACGTTATCTTCTGTTTACTAATGTCACCCTTATAAATCCATACTTTAATCCCAATTTGTCCATAATTGGTAAAGGCCTCCGTAAAGCCATAATCAATATCGGCTCTAAGAGTCTGAAGAGGAAGCTGTCCTTTCAAATACCATTCAGACCTTGCGATCTCTCCTCCTCCTAGCCTCCCTGAACACATAACTTTTATTCCTTTTGCGCCCATCTTTAAAGCAGAACTCACTGCCCTTCTCATGGCTCGACGGTAAGCTATTCGCTTTTCAAGTTGAACAGCGATTCCTTCTCCAACCAACAAGGCATCCAGCTCAGGTTTATCCACTTCCCTTATATCCACATAGACCTCTTTCTGTACTAATTCTGTAAGATAGTTTTTTAATATTTCTATTTCTTTTCCTCCTCTTCCTATAACAATCCCCGGACGCGCTGTATTTATAAGGATCCTTACCTTGGGACCAACTCGTTCGATATCCACCTTGGATATCCCTGCATGGAAATATCTTTTCTTTATTTCCTTTTTAATTTTCAAATCCTGGTGTACCATATTTTTGTAATCTTCACCCTTTGAAAACCATCTGGAACTCCATTTTTTATTAATCCCAAGCCTGAAACCATATGGATGTGTCTTCTGTCCCACTTTTTATCTCCCTTTTTTCTCTTGTAAATATATATAAACATGGCAAGTCCTCTTTAAAATACGGACTCCTCTTCCCATAGGAGCGGCTCTAAATCTTTTCATTTGAGGACCTTCATTAACAAATATACTTGAAATATAAAGATTATCCACATCAACTTCTGGTGCTTTCTGCTGGGCATTGGCAATAGCAGAACGCAGCACCTTTTCAACAATAGAACTGGCTTTCTTTTTCATGGAGAACTTCAAAACAGTAAGAGCCTCTCCAACATATCTATCTCTAATCAAATTGGCAACCAATCGGCATTTCTGTGCAGAAATTCTCATATATTTTGCACTTGCCTTTGAAATGATATTTTCTTCATTCATTTTATTTTTTTATCCTGATTGTTCTTGCTGTTTTGGTTGTATGCCCTTTAAAAGTTCTGGTAGGAGAAAATTCTCCTAATTTATGTCCCACCATGTTCTCGGTTATAAATACTGGAATAAATTTCCTTCCATTATGAACCGCTATGGTCATTCCAACCATTTCAGGTGTTATGGTAGAACTCCTTGCCCATGTTTTTATTACTTTTTTCTTTTCTCTCTGAGTACCCATTGATTCAATATTTTTCATCAATTTTTCATCGATATAGGGTCCTTTTTTAAGAGATCTTCCCATTATCATTTACTCCTTCTTCTTACTATAAATGGTTGTGTTCTTTTATTCTTTCTGGTTCTAAATCCTTTGGTCGGTTTTCCAGTTGGAGAAACAGGATTTCGTCCACCTTTTGCTTTTCCTTCTCCGCCGCCATGGGGATGATCTATAGGATTCATAGCTGTTCCCCGGACATGCGGTCGTTTTCCTTTCCATCTGCTTCGCCCTGCTTTCCCTACAGAAATATTCTGGTGATCGAGATTCCCGATTTGACCTATTGATGCCCGGCAATCCAAATGGATCTTTCTTATTTCTGAAGAAGGCATCCGCACTTGGGCATAATTTCCTTCCTTAGCTAGTATCTGTGCCCCAGAACCAGCCGATCTCACCAATTGTCCCCCTTTATCTTTTTTTAACTCTATATTATGAATCACTGTCCCTAAGGGAATACATCTTAACGGCATTGTATTACCGGGGGATATATCTATCTGTTCATCCGAAGACATCACAGTCTGTCCTACTTTAAGCTTTGCCGGAGCCAATATGTAACGTCTTTCACCATCTTTATATTTTATCAGTGAAATAAAAGAAGACCGATTGGGATCATATTCAATGGTTTCGACTTCACCAGGAACATTTATTTTCTTTCTCTTGAAATCAATGATCCGATAACGCCGTTTATGTCCTCCTCCTCTGTGACGAATAGAGATCCAGCCTCTCGAATTTCTCCCACCTGATTTAGGAAGAGATTGAACAAAAGGCTTATATGGTTTTTGAGTCGTTAATTCTTCAAATGTTAGACCTGTCTTTTGCCGCAGGCTCGATGTTGTTGGTTTATACTTCTTTAATCCCATTTTTATACTGCCTCAAAATACTCAATCATTTTTTCGCCTTCTTTGAGCTTAATATATGCTTTTTTCCAATTTTTTGTTCTTCCTTCCTTCATTCCCACTCTCTTTTTCTTCCCTTTTTTTCTCTGAATTTTAACACTTTCAACTTTAACCTTAAATAATTGTTCAACTGCTCTTTTTATTTCAATTTTATTAGCTCTTCTATCCACTTCGAAACAGACCTCTCTGTTTTCCTCCTTTAATCTTGTGCTTTTCTCTGTTATTATCGGTCTTAAAATAATTTTGTATGCATCATTGATCACTTTAATCTCTCCATCAGCGATTCAA
The DNA here is from genome assembly GCA_964584935.1 of uncultured Eubacteriales bacterium. Lineage (GTDB taxonomy): Bacteria > Acidobacteriota > Aminicenantia > Aminicenantales > Aminicenantaceae > CAZPBN01. Next base: position 116,286 of record CAZPBN010000008.1, read on the forward strand.
AAGCCTTCTGAGAAAAAACCATATGTTCATAATTCAATACATCATATATATTCACTTGACTATAATCAACCGCTTTCACACCAGGAATATTTCTTAAAGAAAGAAACAAATTTTTATTAGAATGAATATCAATTAAAAGTGCTGATTTGAGTTGAGCTTTTTCTAAAAATTCAACTCCTAGTTTTGTTTTAGGTTCATTAAAATCCAAGGAATCAAAAATCACTATTTTATTCTCACTTGATTTCATTGAAAAGGCTGATTTCAATGCATCTTTCTTTGCCCTTTTTGGCATATTATATTTAAAACTTCTATATTTGGGTCCAAATGTTACCCCGCCTGCACGCCAAATTGGAGAACGAATGCTTCCTGCTCTCGCTCTGCCAGTCCCTTTTTGTCTCCAAGGTTTTTTTCCTCCGCCTCTCATTTCGCTTCTCGTTTTTGCGGAAGCTGTTCCTCTCCTTTGATTAGCATTATAATTCACCACCGCTTCATAAATAAGATGTTCTTTGAACGGATAGGAAAAAATCTCCTTAGGTAAAGTGATTTCACTTACTTTCCTACCTGTTTTATCTAAAACTTGAACCTTACTCATTGTTCACTCTTTTTTTCCATTTTTATAGAACTTGGCTGGAAATCTTTCTTTTTAATTAAAACAATATCTTTATTTGCCCCAGGAATAGCTCCTTTGATAACAATAAGATTTTCTTCCTTTTTGACATCCACAACAGTTAAGTTTTTTACTGTCACTCCTTTATGCCCAGAATGCCCTGGAAGCTTTTTCCCTTTGGCTACTTTTGAAGGGTCTGCAGATGCTCCGATGGATCCAGGATGTCTGTGAAACATAGAACCGTGAGTCTTCTTTCCACCTTTGAAGCCCCATCTTTTAATAACTCCGCTAAATCCCTTTCCTTTACTCAATCCAACCACATTGACTTTTTCTCCTACCTGAAAAATATCCACAAAATACTGTTCTCCTTCTTTTATCTTATCGAGTTCGTTTGAAGAGAATTCTCTTAACACTCTGGTAGGAGGTACTCCAGATTTTTCAAAATGACCTATTTTAGGTTTTAAGTCCTTTTTATATGACCTCTCTTCAATAAATCCCAACTGTAGCGCTTTATATCCATCCTTATTTTTCTCTTTCTTTTGGACAACAGTACAAGGTCCGGCTTTAACCAAGGTAACAGGAATAACATTTCCATTCCCGTCGAATATCTGGGTCATTCCTATTTTTTTACCTATCAATCCTTCAACCATTTTTACTCTCCTTCAGCTCCAAATGCTTGAATTTCGACCTCAATACCTGCCGGTAAATCTAACTTTTGTAATTCTTCAATGGTGTCGTTGTTATACTCTCTGATATCAATCAAACGTTTATGAATCCTCATTTCAAAATGCTCTCTGGACCTTTTATCAACATGAGGAGATCGAAGAACACAAAATTTTCTTATTTTTGTGGGTAGAGGAATAGGACCGGAAATACTGGCACCTGTTCTTTTGGCTTTAATAACAATATCTTTGACAGACTGGTCCAACAGACGATTATCAAACGCTTGTAGTCTAATTCTTATCATTTCCATTTTTTATTCCTCGCTTCTCCTCAAACAAATATTTATTATTTTCTTTATTTCTTCAACACTCCATAAAAATAATAATTTATTTACAACTCCTAACTCATTCTATAATTTCTGTAACTGTTCCGGCTCCGACAGTTCTTCCTCCTTCTCTTATGG
>CAZPBN010000009.1:0-105308 GCA_964584935.1 uncultured Eubacteriales bacterium
TTTGATTATATTTAAAAATGGATGGATAGAATCAAAGATTGTCTTTGTGGAGATAACTGAAAACTCATATTCACATGATTTGAATTTTCCTTGCTGTTTAAAGAGCAAATTTTTTTTCCAACAAAATACCCAATCATTGAGCCAATAAAAACATCTGATATCCAGTGTTTATTATCATGAATTCTTGAAATGGCAGCCAGGGATGCCAGGGAATAAGAAAAAATATCTATCAATGTGCTGTCTGATTGGTTTGCGATCACTGTTGCTACAGCAAACGCAGATGAAGAATGACCAGAGGGAAAGGAGTTGTATCTGGATTTTAGGGAAAAAGGATGAAAAGAATTATAAGACTCTTCTGTATAGGGACGGGCCCTCCCAGAAATGAACTTTATACTCCATACCAGTAAACCGGAAGCAAGGAGACTTTCCAGGCTTAAAAGCGCGGTTTTTCTCAACTTTTTGTCGCCTGCAATCTCACCTGAAATATACAAAACAGATGCAAGGCCTGTTAAACAGCCTCCGTCCCCAAAATAAGAAATGAATCCTGATATATCATCTGAGGTGTCATTCCTATGAGTCTGGAACCAGTCATGACAATCGCTGTCTACTGTATAGAGAAGAATACCGGTTCCTAATATCGCAGAAAATTTAAAAATATCTTTTTTATCCCATCTAGTGGGAGATACAAGTACATCTTTAAGGTCATTCCCAAATTGAATAAAATATTCTTTATTCAATTTGTACTTATTTTCTGAATCATCAGAAAAAACGTTATTTGGGGAAGAAATGAACAAAAAGCATAAAATTATACTTGCCAGGATAATAAAATGATTTTTTCTTTTTTGATAAAATCTATCGATTTGTTTCATTGCCCTCATGAATTCATTAACTTTTCGATGGTTTTGATTGTTTTTTCTGTCGCTCCCTGTAAGGAATCAAGAGTCATTTTTGCAATTTTTCCCATTTTCTCCAGTTTGGATGTATCTTTGAGTGAAAACATTTCAACCAATTCTTTTTTACTGGATTTAAGTTCAGCAGCTCCCGAATCAAGGAATTTATTTGCCAAAAAATCAAAATTATCCATGTAAGGACCAAAATATATAGGTTTGCTATAAAACGCAGGTTCTAACAAATTATGTCCACCCCACGGAACCAGACTGCCTCCTATAAAAGCAGCATCGGAAATGGCATAAATTTTTGCGAGATCTCCTATGGTATCCAGCACAAGAATTTCCCATTGCATTTGCGAAGAAATCATCGACTTTTTTCCAACTTTATAAGGGAATTTCCGGCACAATTCATAAACTTCATCAAACCTATCTGTTTGCCTTGGTGCAATAATGAGACGAATATCTTTTCCATTTTTTTTCGCTTTGGAAAAGGCACTCATTAGCAATTGTTCTTCATTCCTATGAGTGCTCCCTGCAACGAATACTTTTTCTTCCAATGAAATGTTCAATTCTTTTCTTAGTTTTTTTATTTCTGATGTTCCTATATAAGGGGGAATTAATTCTGACTTTAAATTACCGGTAATTTCTATCTTATCAGATGTCACTCCAATTTTTTCCAATTTAATTTTATCCCCTTCGGTTTGAACTAAGAATTTTTTTATGTTACTCAACAATATCCTGGATAAAAAATTGAGTCTCTTATACCGCTCATACGACTTTTTGGATATCCTTCCATTGATTAAAATAACACCTTTGGTTTTTTTCCGGGCTACTCTCAAAATATTAGGCCAGAATTCCGACTCAGCAAGAATAAAAAGATCCGGCTTCAATTTCAGGAAAAATCTGTTTACAGAGAATTTGAAATCAAAAGGAATATAGAACGTATTATTCAGATTTAATTTCTTCCGGGCCATTTTCATCCCTGTATTGGTAAGAGATGAAAAATATATAATCCAATCAGGATGACTTTTTTTAATTTCAACTATCAAATTTCTTAAGGACAGAACTTCTCCCACAGAAACAGCATGAATCCATAAACTTTTCCTGCCGCTGACTTTTAGGGGAAGCTTGAAGCTTAATCTCTCTTTAAGATTTAATTTTTCCTTTCGAATAATTTTATGTTTTATTAAATACGCAGGGATATAATAAAAAAGGGATAAAAAGAGCAAAATTGAATAAACTGTATACATGTTTTTCCAATGACTATACTAAATTACTTATTCCACTTCAAGATAATAAAAATGAAGTTCTTGATATTTTTTTTATAATTTAGTATTCAAAAGAAAGATAAATTCGGTGGAACTTCAAATTAAAAAAAACATTGCCAAATGCCCCTCACTTCTGATATTCTAAGAAAATCATTTTAAGGAGAATTTCTTTTTATAGGAAAGGATAAAAAATGGCTGAAGACAAAAAAGAAAGTTCAAAAGACAAAGAAGAGACAAAGAAAGACGAAAATAAAGAAGAAATAGCTGACCAAGAAAAGAAAAAATCAGAACAAGAAGAACCTAAAGAAGCCAAAAAAGAAGAAAAAAAAGAAAAAGATAAAGAAGAAGCTGCTGGTAAAGAAAAAACAGGAAAGGATAAAGAAGAGTCTAAAGAAACCAAAAAAGAAGTAAAAGAAGATAAGAAAAAGGAAGAGGCTGCAGAAAAAGAAAAAGTCGAAAAAGAAAAAAAAGAACCTGAAGAACAAAAAAAAGGGGGGGGAGAAGAAGAAAAAAAACCTAGTGAACAGCTTCCTGTATCCCCTCAGAAGAAAAAGAAAATAAATCAAATGACCCTTTCCGAGATCGAAGTAAAACTAGAGGAAGCAAAAAAAACAATGGGAGGAACTGACTCTAAATATGTTCAAAAACTTATGGAAAGAAAAGAATATCTGGAGTCATTGAAATAAATGATAGTCCAGAATGCCTATTAATAAAATCATTATTAATAAATTTACATTCCCTTTCCTTTCTGATATTATAATTAAAACACACAAAAGGAGTAATAATAGTGTTAACAAAAGAAGAAAAACTAAAAATCATTGATAAATACAAGCTCAAACCATTGGATAGTGGCAGTTCTGAAGTTCAAATAGCTCTTCTAACCAACAGAATTAATTATTTAACAAAACATTTCTCAAATAATAAAAAAGATTTTCACTCCAGGATTGGATTAATGAAACTTGTCGGACGAAGAAAAAAATTATTAGCATATCTTAAGAAGAATGATGTCACTCGCTACGAAAAAATCATTAAAGAGCTCAACCTTCGAAAATAAAAGCTCCAAAGAAATCAATATGTCTGAATATAAAATAAGTTTAGAAATTAGCAATCGTAACCTTTCCATAGAAATGGGAAAAGTTGGCAAACAAGCGGATGGATCTGGTTTATTTCGCTACGGAGATACCATTATGTTTGTCTCTGCCACTTCCAAAAAAGATAGCAATGAGACAAAACCGTTTCTTCCCTTAATTGTTGATTATAGAGAAAATACTTATGCGGCAGGAAAAATACCCGGAGGATTCTTTAAACGGGAAGGAAAACCTTCAGAAAGGGAAATTCTTATAAGCCGGATCATTGACCGGCCTATCAGGTCTCTTTTTCCTGAAGGATATCATTTTGACACTCAAATCATTGCTTTACTCATGTCCGCTGATTTAGAAAGTGAACCGGATACCCTTGGCATAATAGGAGCTTCGGCTTCCCTCTATTTATCAGAAATCCCCTTTACCGTTCCCATTGGAGCGGTGAAAGTCGGATACATCGATAATGAATTCATAATCAACCCAACAATGATGCAATTAGAAAACAGCTCTTTAAATATGACTGTTGCAGGAACAGAAGAGGGAATTATCATAATTGAAGCTGGATGTAACGAATTGGAAGAAGACATTATTGAAGAAGCCATATCCCGATCTCAAGATAGCATCAACAAAATTATTCAAGCTCAAAAAGAACTATACAGCAAAATGGATATCAAAAAGAGGGAATTCACACCCAAAGAAATCAATCAAAACAAATACAATGATATAAAAAAGAGCATTTCTCCTGATTTGCTTAAAGCCATTCAAACCAAAGGCAAAAAAAACAGTGAAGAAAAAATAAGAAGTCTTTTTGATTCCCTAATCGAAAATATTCCTGAAGAGGAAGAGGAAACTGTTGCAGAAACAAAGGAGATATTTTATCAAATCCAAAAAGAACTGGTTAGAGATTCAGTATTGAATAAAGAAACAAGAGTGGATGGAAGAGGTTTTGATGACATTCGGGATATTTCAGCTGAAGTAGGTATTCTTCCCAGAACTCATGGCTCAGCTCTTTTCACAAGAGGAGAGACCCAATGCTTGACCACCGTGACTTTGGGTAGTTCCGAAGATGTCCAAAGATTGAATGGACTGGGCGAAGGAGATGAAAAACGATTCATGCTCCATTATAATTTTCCGCCTTTCAGTGTGGGAGAAGTTTCTTTCCTAAGAGCACCGGGAAGACGAGAAATAGGCCATGGCGCTTTAGCTGAAAAATCCATACTGCCTTCCATTCCGGATAAAGAAGAAACATTCCCTTACACCATACGAATTGTATCTGATATTCTTGAATCCAATGGATCTTCATCCATGGCAAGTGTTTGCGGAGGGGTGCTTTCTCTTATGGACGCTGGCGTTCCTCTTTCCATGATCATTGCCGGAATAGCCATTGGTCTAGTCAAAGAAAATGATCAATACGCCCTTCTCACAGATATTGCCGGACTGGAAGACCATTTCGGAGATATGGATCTAAAGGTCGCTGGAACTGAAAAAGGGATTACAGCTATCCAACTTGATTTAAAAATACCATCACTTCCTTTGGAAATCTTAAAAAAAGGATTGATGAAAGCCCGGGCCGCTCGAATTAAAGTATTAGAAAAGATGAAACAAGCTCTTCCCGCTCCAAGAAAAGATATATCCCCTTATGCTCCCCGTATTTTCACAATGCTTATTAATCCTGAAAAAGTGGGCGAACTTATCGGTCCCGGAGGAAAAACCATAAAAAAAATAATTGCCGAGACCAATACAAAAATTGATATTCAAGAGAACGGGAAAGTCAATATCGCATCAACAAATCCGGAATCTGCTGAAAAAGCAAAAAAGATAATAAAAGAAATTACAGAAGAAGCCAAGCTAGGAGAAACATATACAGGGAAAATTGTTCGCATCGAAGATTATGGAGTATTTGTAGAAATTCTTCCCAACATGCTAGGATTGCTTCACATATCTGAAGTCGCCCATTACAGAGTCAGAAACATAAGGGATGTCTTTAAAATGGGACAAACAGTAACGGTCAAAGTCATTTCGATAGACGAAAATAACAGGATTCGAGTGAGTAAAAAAGCACTGGAAAGAAAACCAAACCGGGATTATGATTCGAGAAAAAATTTCCAAAAATAATTATATTATATTTTGGATTTTTTAATGAATATTCAATTCTTATTTTTTATACAGAATAATGACTAAAGAATATTCTTCACAAAAGGGATTTACTCTAACCGAAATGCTTGTCACCCTCACTATATTGGCAATCCTTGCATCGGCAATTCTACCTTTGACTAAGAATGCGGTCAAAAGAGAAAAAGAAATCACTTTGAGAAGAAATTTGAGGCTTATGAGAAGCGCGATTGATGCATACAAAAAAAGAGCCGATGACGGTCAATTTGAATATGAAGAAGAAACGGAAGGATATCCCCCAGACCTTGAAACTTTAGTTGAAGGCATTGAAGCTGAAGTTGAGCTGGAAAGTGGAGAAACAGTTACAAAAATTATCAAATTTTTAAGGCGAATTCCAAAGGATCCCATGACAAATTCTTACGATTGGGGATTGAGATCTTATCAGGATGACTATGATTCTGAAACCTGGGGAGGAGAAAACGTCTATGATGTGTATACAAAAAGTCTGGGGACAGCTTTAGACAACAGTAAATATAAAGACTGGTAATAATATGAACACACACAAGTCTCAACTTAATAAAGGTTTTACTCTTATAGAAATGCTTATTGTCTTTACCCTCATAGGAATTTTAGTAGGACTAGGACTCCCCCAATACAGATATGCAACCAAACGAGCCCGCGAGGCAGTCCTTAAAGAAAATCTATTTCAATTGAGGAAAACAATAGACCAGTATTATGTGGATAAAGGAAAATATCCACCATCTCTCCAATCCTTAATAGAAGAAAATTACTTGAGAATGATACCTGAAGATCCTATGACGAACTCTTCAGAGACCTGGATCGTCGTCCGGGAAGAATTAACTGAAGAAAATTTATATTTGGGAATCGAACCTGGCATATTTGATATACACTCCGGTTCTGATGAAAAAGCTATTGACGGCAGTTTTTATAGAGAGTGGTAGGTATTAATTTATAATTCATATGCCGAAAATCAACGGTTTCACTCTTATCATTCTTATCTTTGCCATATTTGTTTTAACCATAAGTATGCTCATCGCCTTTCCTGTATTGCAAACCCAGATTCAGCGGGAAAAAGAAGAAGAACTTATCTTCAGAGGAGAACAGTATGTGGAAGCTATCCGGAAATATCAAACCGAAAATCCAGGAAGATATCCTGAAACGATTAAGGAGTTAGTGGAGAATAAGTATCTTCGAAAAAAATATAAAGATCCAATATCTGAAAATAAGGAATGGAATATCATTCTTCATTCTGATTCAATCCGTTCAAGAGGACAAGATGTCACTCAAGAAATTTGGGTTGTTCCGGAAAACCAACTTTCATCCATAGACGTCCCCCAGATCATTGGAGTGGTGAGCTCTTCCAAAAAAGAATCAATCAAGGTTTATTACGGGGAAACTATATATGACAAATGGCTGTTTTTTTACGGACGGGATCCCAGAAAAATGCCGAAAATCATTTACTATTCTGACCGTGAAAAAGAATGAACAATTCTATCTTAATAATAACAGGAGAAAATTCCGGAGAACGATACGGAGCTGACCTTGTTCGTCAATTTAAAAAAATAAATCCAAATTATTCCTTTTCAGGCATCGGCGGTAATTCCATGAAAGCCGAAGGAGTCAAGCTGCTCTATTCTATTAAAGAAATGAATCTGGTTGGAATTATAGAGATATTAACTCATCTCCCTCGATTAAAAAAAATCTATAACACCGTAATCAAAGAGGCACAGAGCAACAAACCGGATGCCGTCGTTTTTATTGATTCCCCAGATTTTAATCTCAGATTGGCAAAAAAAATAAAAAAATTCAGAATTCCAATCCTTTATTATATCAGTCCTACTGTATGGGCATGGAGACAAAATCGTTTAAAGACAATAAAAAAAACAGTCGACCAAATGCTGTTGGTTTTTCCTTTTGAGAAAGAAATCTACGAAAAAAACAACATTCCTTATGTTTATGTTGGACATCCTCTTGTCGAGAATGTCCGAGTATCCTTCTCAAAAAATGAATTTTTTAAAAAATACAATTTGAATCCTCAAAAAGAATTGATAACCATACTCCCGGGAAGCAGGGAAATCGAAATAAAACACCATATGCCGGTTCTCGCAAAGGCTCTTAAAAAAATAAAAAAAGAATATCCGGTTCATTTTGTCATTCTGAAAGCAGAAAATATTGAGTCAAACCTTATTAAAAACTCTATACCTGAAGACTTAAAAGATATTCCCATCATTTCAAACCACCACTACGAAGCCATTTCATCCTCAATATTAGCCTTGTCATCCTGCGGGACAGCCAATCTTGAATCTTCCCTTCTGGGGACTCCTTTTATTTCTTTTTATTATCTATCTCCTCTTACCTACAAAATCGGAATCAATTTTATAAAAATCAATCATTACAGTATCGTCAATATTCTTGCCGGGAAAACCATTATTCCTGAATTGATTCAAAACAATTTCACCTCTGACAGTCTTTATAAAGAAACTGTAAAAATTATGGAAGCAAAAGAAATAAGAAATCAAATGAAAAAGCATTTTGATTTAATAACAAACTCCCTGGGGGAAAAAAGCGCCTCAAAAAACGCTGCCCTGGAACTGAATCGATTGATCAAAAAGAGAATTTATTGAGAACACAAATGCTGACCGGTCAATCTTATTCAACCACAAATTCGAATGTTTCTGTATAAAAAGTATCCCTGAAATGGTCTTTTTCAATAGGGCATCCTACTCATATTTCAATATCCTTAAATTTGCTCTTATTTGTTTCTTCTTATATTTGATACAATTGAATCCAATTCAATTCCGTGTACATTTCCCATAAATATCTGTCTAATAGGAAAATTTGAGATTCTTAGGTAACAAGAATTCCAGTTTATCAAATAACTTTAAATTTTGTTTTTTTATACTTCCTGCTTTAAGCTCAAACACATACTTGGCGGCGTATTCAGGATAGTATGAGGGACAGGGCATCTCTTCACAAGGAGGGACATTCTCTTCGATATGAACGATCCGTTTCTCTTTATCCAACCAGACAATGTCAATAGGAATCTTCATGTTTCTCATCCAAAACGAATATTTTCGCTCTTTTTTAAAAACAAACAGCATTCCATAGTCAGGGCTAATTTCTTCTCTGAACATGAGTCCTTTTGCTCTCTCCCCTTCATTGACTGCTAATTCAGCAGTCACTTTAAAACCATTGGGCAGAATGACGGTTATAAATCTATTTCTTCCCCTTATCTGAAATACCATGAATATTAAAAATATCAACCCAAAAGCTGCTATTTTTCGCATGGACACAGATATCCTTCCCACTTCACAATCACTCTAGAGATCACTTTAGGTCACAGCCTATATGATTATTTATAAGCTCCGCTTTATTATCATTCATTTTCTTTTAAAAATCAATGGGATTGGATCAAGGGAACAAATCTAACCGGCAGAAGTTTTTTCTTCACAAGCCTATTATTCTCATATTTAAATAGGATTAATTCTTGAAATACCGAGCCAACAGGGATAACCATTCTTCCCTTCCTATTTAATTGCTTCGTGAGAACTTCTGGAGTTTTCGATGGCGCAGCGGTCACAATGATCACATCATAGGGAGCATACTCGTTCCACCCAAGTGAGCCATCTCCTACTTTAAAATGAATATTTTCATATCCTAGTTCTCTAAGAATCTTCTGAGCAGAAATGGATAGCTCTTTCACACATTCCACTGTATAAACTTCCTGGACAATATCTGCCAGAACGGCTGCTTGATATCCTGATCCGGTTCCAATTTCCAGAGCTTTTTCATTCCCTTTAAGAGAGAGCTTTTCTGTCATATAAGCGACAATATAAGGTTGAGATATGGTTTGACCATTTCCTATAGGAACCGGTTCATCTCGATAGGCATGACTTCTGAAATCTTTGGGGATAAACATATGCCGGGGAATATTTCCCATTGCCTCTAGGACTTTTTCATCTTTAATTCCTCTTCCTTTTAACTGGATTTCAACCATCCTTTTTCTACTCTCAGTGTAATTTTCTTTCATTTCAATATTTTATACATATTCAATATGCTTTAGCAAATATCACCCAATGATCAGCATTCTTCTGACAATACAAACACTTTCCAGGCTTATCCTCTTTTTGATTTTCGGAGAGGATAACCCGAATTGTAGCCATTGTTTCTTCTTTTATCTTTTCTTCACATTCAGGATTCCCGCACCAGAAGGATCGAATAAAACCTCTTTGAGATTCCATAACTTCCTTGAACTCATTATAGGAATCCACTTTATAGGTATGGTCTTTCTGAAATTTCAAAGCTTGGTCATACATATATTTTTGTATCCTCTCTAAGATTTCAGGAACTTTTTTAGGTATATCTTGGACCTGAATAAATTCTTTCTCTCTTGTCGTTCTGTGAACAGCAACCACCTGATTTTTTTCAACATCTTTGGGACCAATCTCTATCCTTAGAGGAACTCCCTTCATTTCCCATTCTGCATATTTCCAACCCGGAGTGAATTCCTCTCTTTCATCCACTTTCACCTTTAGTCCCATTTCAATCAATTGCTTTTCTACCTTTTTTGCTTGGGGGAGAATATTTTCCTTCCAGTTTCCTATGGAAATGGGGACAATCACAATCTGGATCGGAGCGATTCTGGGAGGGAATTTCAAACCTGAATCATCACCATGAACCATTATCAAGGCACCTATGAGCCGGGTTGAAACCCCCCAGGATGTCTGCCAGGCATATTGAAGATTTTGATTTCTGTCTTCATATCTTATGTTAAACACTTTTGAAAAGTGCTGTCCCAGATTATGAGATGTTCCCATTTGTAGGCATTTCCCGTCCGACATCAATGATTCAATGGCATATGTATCCAAAGCTCCAGCAAATTTTTCTCTTTCAGATTTTTTTCCATAGATAACCGGAATCGCCAATTCCTTTTCCACAAATTCTCTATATAATGAAAGAATCATTAACGTTTCTTTTTCTGCCTCTTCCTTTGTTTCATGAACCGTATGCCCTTCCTGCCAGAGAAATTCTGTTGTTCTCAAAAAGGGCCTGGTAACTTTTTCCCAGCGAACAATATTAGCCCATTGATTGATCAGCACAGGTAAATCTCTCCATGATTTTATCCATTTTGAATACATACTTCCTATGATGGCTTCCGAAGTAGGCCGTACAGCAAGAGGCTCTTCAAGCTCCTCCTTCCCTCCTATAGTTACCCATGCCACTTCAGGAGCAAAACCCTCCAGATGCTGGGTTTCTTTTTGAAGAAAGCTCTTTGGAATCATAAGGGGAAAATAAGCATTGTTATGTCCTGTTTCTTTTATTTTTTTATCCAGAAGATGCTTAATATTTTCCCATATCGCAAAGCCGTAAGGCCTTATGACCATCATTCCTTTTATGGGAGCATAATCAGCCAGTTCCGTCTTTTTGATAACGTCAATATACCATTTAGAAAAATCAGAACTTTTTGATGTGATCTTCTTAACTAATTTATTTTTGTCATTCACCAAATTTTCTCCATTTTATAATACTCGGACAATTCTATCGACACCCCTGGTTTTTGTCAAGGCAGTCTGATATATAGAAGCTGACATCTGGTGTCTTTCCCTTCCGTACATGCTCCTAGAATAAAGAATAAAATCCAAAAAAATGGCTTTCCTATTTTTACTCACCACTTGCTTTTTGTTTTTATTTCAAGAAGGTGATAAAAGAGTTGCTAAATATCACCCCTTTAATCATCCAAAAAGGTGATTGACCCGTTGGATTAAAAATGGCATTTTATTCAAAAATATTAAAATAATAAGAAAATGCACAATAAAGAGATAGACGAAGAAGCCCAAAAAATCAATCTCATTGAACAAGGATTCAACCTGAAACTTCCCACTAGAGTGGAAGGAGTAGATGTCAATGGAAAAAATTTTCAGGAAAAAACGAAACTGACATATATCAGTCATTCCGGCTCATCCTTTTGGTTGAATTCCACAGTTGCTATGGGAACGGATTTAAGACTCAGCATTGATATTCCCCAAAAGCTCTCAGAAGATAAAAATCTCAAATTGATAATCAAAGGAAAAGTTGTTTTCATTGAATCAGATAATTATGAAAAAGATCAAAAACGCATTTCTCTTAGATTTGAAAACAAATACATTATAACAGAACCTTAAATTTTAGTGCCTTTCAAGCAAAATTCATCCAAAAATCCCTCTCAGAAAGAAATTAATAAGGAAGAAATTTTTAACATATATCTCCCAGCCTTGATTTCTGGAGTCAATGCTTTTGGTCAAGAATTTCAAGAAAACACAGATATTTTTTCCATAAGCTATAAAAAAAATTCTTTTTTACTGGAGACAAAAGTAACTATAGGAACCCAATTAAATGTTATCATGGATATTCCCAAAACGATATACCTGAATCATGCTTTGAAGCTTTTCATATCAGGAAATGTTTTTCTCATTGAACTGAAATCCAATAAAAAAAAATCTCAATATATTTCAATCTTATTAAATAAAAATTTCCAAATCCGTTCATTTCCTTGATTTAAATAGTTTTATACTCCCGATATCCTTCAATTTATGGTGATCCCCTCACGCCCAGGACTCATTAAGGGAACAAATTCTGTAGATTTCACTTAAACACACTTCAGAAGTTCTCTAAAAAATTGCTCTAGGGATCTATATAAATTATTACAAATCAATAAGTCCTGCGGCCCGTTCGGGGACCGGGCCTTACTGAAAAAATTTGGAAGAATTTTGCTTAAACTCTTATCTTGACAACAATTGAGAGTTTTAATAATATGAGATAAAATAAGTGAAAAAAAATAGTCTTTTGCGGGGTAAATGAATTAATGAATAAAAAAGAAACAAAAGCAACCAATAATAAAATTAATGTCCATATATTCTGTACATCAGACATAATACTTTCAGGGATTATCAAATCTCTAGAAATCTCTAAAAAAATAAATATCTCCCAGATCGAAAAGAACAGCATCGATTCCTTTATGGAGTCATTAAAAAAAAGTAAGTCCGACATTATCCTTTTTGTCAATATAGAATTACTCCCCAACATTCAGGAAATATGTAAAAACATCAAATCGCTCTTTAAGTCGCAAAAAAAATGCAATTTACTTCTCTTAGGAAATATCCCGTCTCATGAAGAAGTGGTCAATCTTTTAAATGCGGGAGCAAGAGGGTACTTTGATTTGAATGATTCAACTGATAAATTGATTGAAGCTGTGGAAACGATTTACAAGGGAGATATATGGCTTCCAAGAGATAAAATGAGCAGCATAATGGATCGGATAATTACAGTGGTCGGTAAAGATTTTAAAGAAAAACCATTGGATCAACTCACTCCTACTGAATTCCAGGTTTTAAGACTTATCGGGCAAGGAAAAAGCAATGATGAAATTGCTTCCATACTTTTTATCAGTAAAAATACCGTTAGATCTCATATTAAAAGCATTTATTCGAAACTTAATACACACAGCAGGCTTCAACTTGCTTTATATGCCATTAATTCTGCGTTGTTTTAATCAACATTACATTTCCGTTATTTAAAGGTGATGGTCAAAGCAAACACCCTAAATAAATCTGGTATGAATTCAAAAAAGAGGTCTACTGTTTACCGTAGAGAGAACCGGAGAAAAGAATACAGATTAAAACTCCCTTTATCAGCAACGGTAAAAGGAAAACTTCCCAGTAATGAATATTTTGAGGAACAAACAAATATTTTAGATATCAGTGCAGGAGGAGCCAGTTTTGGTTTGAATTCAAGTATCATCATTGGAACCAAAATCACATTATTCATCCATTTGCCAGATGAGTTAAATTCAAACACCAAATCAAAACTTAAGTTAGAAGGTTACACAATTCGTTTATCTGCCTCAAAAGAGAAAGATAAGAAACAATTCGTGGCGATTCGCTTCTATAAAAAATTTAATTATGTATCCTTATAACACAATCATCATTATCTTAAAGAGTGAATCATAATGCTTATAGCTGCATTAACAGGAGGAATGGGAACAGGAAAATCTGTTGCCTTAAAAATCTTTCAAGAGCTGGGATGTTATGTTCATAGTGCCGATAAAGAAGCGCATTCATTTTTAGAACCGGGAACCATTGTTTGGGAAAAAATTGTCGAACATTTTGGAAAAAAAATCCTGAATAAGAATAACACAATAGACCGCCGCCAATTGGGAAAAATTATTTTTAGAGATAAAAAAGAGAGGCAATTTTTAAACAACCTCATTCATCCTTTGGTTATGAAGAAAAAACAAAAATTAATCGATCAACTGGAAAAGCAAGGAAAATACAAAATATTTATTTCTGAATCCGCTATTGTCATAGAAGCTGGATATAGGAATTTTTATGATAAAATAATTGTCACTCATTGTGATAAAGACACTCAAATAAAAAGAATCATGGAAAGAGATCATATCTCAAAAGCTGAGGCTCTAAAGAAAATCAAGAGCCAGCTGAATGTTGATGAAAAATTAGAATCAGCTGATTATGTTATAAACACTTCCGGTCCTTTTTTAAACACCATTGAACAAGCGGAACGAGTTTTCCGGAATCTCATGAAAGATTATGAATTGAAATTAGTCAATTGAAACCCATATTCACTCGTTTGTCACTCCGTTAAAAAAAGGACATTTTATCAATTAATATTCAAAACACTTCTTATTTTTCTTCAAATAAATCTTAAGACTATTAATCTGCTTTTAAAGATGCTGCCAATAAAGGAATCAATATTTCATGATGACCTAAAAAATAAAATCCTTTGTTTTTATTCTTATAGAGAGGTCTCTTTATTATATTTTGATAAGGACGATAATGAAGATTGAAATCGATAACAGCAGTGGTGAAATTTTTAAGAACATACCCTTTGTTTCTCACCACAGCGAGTGCTTTAAGAAACACTTCAGGCAAAATAACAGAAGAGCCAACATTTATGAAAATCCCTCCCCCTTCAAGCTTTTTTATCATTGAACAGAAAAGCAAAAAATCTCTTAATGAGGTTTCCCCAAGAGCGTCTCCCCTAGCTTTAGGATGAAAATGGATGATATCTGTCCCCAGTGCTACATGGACAGTTACGGGGACATTCATTTTATAAGAATTATACAAAATACTCACATCGTTGTTCGGAAATGAATATTTATCCATCATTTTTCCAACAGCTTCCCCCAATCCTATATTTTCTTTGAATCCCTGAATGGCTGCTTCATTTAGAAACGCTCCTGTTTCATTAGCCATTCCAAACTGACCATTTTCTATCTGTTGCTCTACATCTTCAGAGGTTTGGCCTGAATGGGCGATCTCAAAGTCATGGATGATCCCAGCCCCGTTGAGAGTTATTCCCGAAATCCAGCCTTTCTTCAACATATCTATGATAATGGGACTTAAGCCGACCTTTATAATATGGGCACCAAAAGCGAAAAGAATCGCCTTGTCTTTATTTTTGGCTTCCTTAATCAGTTTAATAAATTCTTTAAAATCTTTTCCAGCTAATATATCTGGCAAAGAGTCAATGAATTGTTTGAAATTGTTTCCTGAATCAAAGGTCTCGGCAAAATCTTTTTTGCTCACTTTACTTTTTCTTGAGGAAAGCGGATAAGTTTTTAAATCTTTTGTGGAAATTGGATTTATTCTATATTTGCTCATAATAAGTTATTCTGATCTATTCAGGAAGGATAATCAATCAATTATATTATTTTTTTAATTAAATATTCTTTAAATCTTGTCCCGGTTTGAATTTAATTCTTTTCCCTTTATCAATTTTAATCTGTTTTTCTCTCCGGATATCTCTTCCAAAACCGGTTTTTTTAGGGAGAACTTTAAAACTAGCAAATCCTCTTATTTCGATTTTTTCATTATCAGCAAGTGCATTTTTCATAGCTTCAAGAATATTGTCAACAATCATTAATGATACAGCCTTAGTGAATTTCGAATTCTTTTCCAATTCAAGGGCTATATCATTTTTTATCATTCAGTTCTCCTTAATCTGATTTTTTAATTATAATTATTTATTGAAATTAAAATGTCAAGATAATTATTTATAAATTATTGACTTTATTAATCTTCAACTCTTATAATAATGACATGAAAAAGGTTTCTTTGGTTTTTTTTATTCTCTTATTTCCTGTTTTATGCTTTCCATCCATATTAAAAATCGAAGTCAATGATCCGATCCATCCGGTCACTTCTGAATATATCAGAAATTCTATCGACAAAGCTTCTCAAGAAAATGCCCAATTACTTATCATAACTCTCAACACTCCGGGAGGTCTTGATTCCTCCATGAGAGAAATCATAGAAAAAATTTTGGGTTCTCCTGTTCCTATTGCCGCCTTCGTATATCCGAATGGTGCCAGAGCAGCTTCGGCAGGTTTTTTCATTGCTATCGCCTGTGATATTTTTGCAATGGCTCCCGGCACCAATACCGGAGCAGCTCATCCAGTTGGAGTTTCAATAACCGGAAGTTCTATGGATAAAACCATGGAAGAAAAAGTAACCCATGATGCCGCTTCTTATATAAAAACCATTGCTGAAAAAAGAGGAAAAAATCCAATATTAGCTGAAAAAGCGGTTAGAAAAAGCTACTCTTATACGGAACAGGAAGCGATGGAGGGAAGGCTTATCGATCTTATCGCTAAAAATGTCCCCGAATTAGTGGAAAAACTTCATAATAAATCCATCCGTAGAATAGATAAATCCGAGGTATCACTTGACCTTAAAGGAGAACCAATCATACCTGTTCAAATGACCGCAAGACAAAAATTCCTTCTAACCATTTCCAATCCAAATCTTGCCTATATTTTACTTATGATAGGTCTGCTGGGACTTTATTTTGAATTTGCAAATCCCGGAGCTATTTTGCCCGGTGTTTTAGGCGGAATTTCACTCCTTCTAGCCATTTTTTCATTCCAGATTCTTCCTATCAATTACGTTGGTTTACTTCTGATATTGCTTGCCATTGTATTGTTTATTCTGGAAATTAAAGTCCAGAGTTATGGAATTCTATCTATAGGAGGGGTGATCGCTATGGTATTAGGTTCAACCATGCTTATCGATTCAGCAATTCCAGAGTTAAGACCGAGCCTTAAATTCATCATTCCCGTTGCTCTCGCCATATCCTTAGTTTTTGTCTTTTTAATCTATCTTGTCATCAAAACTCACGCCGGTCGAATCAGCACGGGAAAAGAGGGGCTCATCGGAGAAATCGGAACAGTCCAAAATGATTTGACTCCGGAAGGAAAAGTCTTTGTCTATGGTGAAATATGGAACGCTGAAGCAACTGAAAATATACCCAAAGGAACCAAAATAAAAGTCATTGAAGTAATGGACAACATGAAGCTTAAAGTGACTAGATCTAAATGATAAAAACAAAACTTATAAAAGGACAAAGGAGGAAAAGATGACAACTTATTCTTTTATTATTATTGGTTTTGTAGTTATATACCTTCTCAATGCAATAAAGATCTTAAAGGAATATGAAAGAGGAGTTATTTTCCGTCTGGGTCGTGTTCTTCAAAAACCCAAAGGCCCGGGGCTTATTCTTGTTTTCCCCCCTATCGATCGCATGGAAAGGATAAGTCTCAGAATTGTGGTTATGGATATCCCCCCTCAAGATGTCATCACCAAAGATAATGTATCAGTTAAAGTCAATGCTGTTGTTTACTTCCGGGTCATGGACCCTCAAAAATCGGTTATTGCTGTTACGGATTATGTGTATGCAACTTCCCAACTCGCTCAAACGACTTTAAGAAGCGTACTGGGAGAAAGCGAATTGGACGAACTCCTTTCTGAAAGGGAAAAATTAAATGCCCAACTTCAAGAAATCATTGATAGATATTCTGACCCTTGGGGCATTAAGGTTCAATTGGTAGAAATCAAACATGTCGATCTCCCTGAAAACATGATCAGAGCGATTGCCAGACAGGCAGAAGCGGAAAGAGAAAGAAGGTCAAAAGTCATCCATGCCGAAGGGGAATTCCAGGCTGCTGATAAATTAACAAAAGCTGCTGATATCATATCTAAAAATCCCCAGGCTCTTCAGCTTCGATTCCTAGGAACCCTCTCAGAAATTGCAGCCGAAAAAAATTCCACCATTATATTTCCTCTTCCTATTGATTTAATCAAAGCGTTCACGGAAAAATTTAAAAACAACAAAGATAAAAAATCATGAAAAACAAAGACTACCGTGAAATCCAAATATCAAGCTCCCAACTGGGTTTTATTTTTGTAGGAATCATCATACTGGGGATCGTTATATTTCTTCTCGGAGTTTCTGTGGGAAAAAAGCATGTCGAAATCAAAACCAGTTCTCAAGTTTCCAAGGGAGAGGTTGAACAGATAAAAAGTCAAACTCCAGTCAAAGTTAAAGAACAAAAAGATTCTATAAAAAAAGAACTCGCTTCTCATGAAAAAGCCACAGACAAAGAAAGAACCACATCTGAATCAGAGACAAAAGAAGAATTCTTCATTCAGGTCGGAGCTTTTTCTAACAAAGAAAATGCTATGTCCCTCGCTAAAGAATACGAAAAACAGGGATATTTGTCCCTTATTCTGGAACCTTTTCCATCGGATAATTCTCCCAAATTCAGAGTGAGAATTGGAGGATTCCAAACAGAAAAACAAGCTGAAGCGGTCGTCAATGAGTTGATGAGAAAAGAAAATAAAAAAAGAGAAGCTTACTTGGTTATTTCCAGGTAATGATTTATAACTTGCTAACTAATAAGAGATATTAGAAATATTATGGTGATTATTTCAATTAAAAAAGATTCTTTAAATTTTTTCTAATGCTTCACAACTACTTTAAAAATGAAAATTCCCAAATTAAAAATCACTGTATTTGATATTCTGTTTGCTGTATTAAGCGGAGGATTAACGGCTCTATCTCTTCCCAAATTCAATTTATCATTTCTCGCCTGGGTCTCACTCATTCCCCTTTTCTTCCTCATTTGTAAAAAAACGCCAAAACAAGCATTCACTCTCGGATGGATAGCCGGCATTTCTTTTTATGCTATCCTTATATACTGGATTCCTGCTGTTCCTGCCCATTACGGAAACCTCTCCTTATTTCTGAGCTTGATTATATACATGGTACTCGTTCTTTTTCTCTCTTTATTCTGGGCTTTTTTCAGTTATTTTGCCTCAAAAATAAACAAATCCTTTCCCCGGCTTGTTTTTATTCTTCTTCCCTTTCTATGGGTTTCCTTCGAATATATAATAACCCATATATTCACCGGATTTCCGTGGGGACTTATTGGATACAGCACTTATGAAAACATTTATTTTATCCAAATCGCCTCCATAACCGGAGTCTATGGTCTGTCATTTCTCCTGGTCCTTTTTCAGAGTCTATTTATTCTATCCATAAAGTTTAAGAAAAAGTACCCTTTTTTTATAGCATTGATCCTTATCCTGCTCGTTCATCTTGGCGGATTTTTAAGAATCAAACACAATTCTTCCTCTCAAAAAACCATTCAGGCAGCGGTCATTCAAGGAAATGTTTCTTCAGACATCCAATGGAATCAATTAACGTCCAATGAAATACGAAGTTATTTTGATGACCATATGGAACTTTCTACAAAAGCAATATCTGAAGGGGCTCAGATCATTATATGGCCGGAATTCACTGTTCCTCTCTGTTTTAGCTGCAACTACGGCATTTACAGGGAATTTCAGCAAGAACTTCTCAATTATGTGAATAAGCATGGATGCACCTTTGTTTTAGGAACCAATGAAAAGTCTTTCTCTTCAGGTCAAACCAAATATCACAATACAGCTTTATGCATCAGGCCGGATCTTTCTATATCCCACTATTATAAAAATCATCTGGTTCCGTTCGGGGAATACATACCCTATAAAAAAATTTTTTCTTTTATCAAAAATTTCACTCACGCCATCGGGGAAATCACTCCCGGCAAACAGTTAGCCCTTCACAAATTCAATGGATACAAATTTGCCACTCCTATCTGCTTTGAGATCATATTTCCTGATCTGGTGAGACGATTCACCAAGAAAGGAGCTAACTTTCTGGTAACCATCACAAACGACGGCTGGTACGGAGAAAGCTCAGCCCCCTTTCAGCATTTTTCCATGGCGGTACTAAGAGCTGTTGAAAACAGAAGATATCTCCTTCGAGCGGCAACAACGGGAATAAGTGGAATCATAGATCCTTATGGAAGGATTGTTTCAAAAACATCTTTAATGACCAAGGCATTCCTTGTTGAAGATATCAGTGCCTATGATGGAATCACATTTTATGTGAAATATGGCGATTATCTTTCCTTGATAAGCTTGACTTTAACTGGTTTATTTTTTATTCTTGCGTTTATAAAGAGGTGATATGAAAAAAGAAGGCTTGATTTCAACCCAATTTTTATCAGAGCTCAAACAAAAAATTAAGGCATATCGAGAAAAATTTTTAGAAATCAGAGGTTTTCTTTGACCCGGTCAATAAGAAAAAACAAATTGCCAACATCACTAAAGAGTTATCTTCTCCGGATATATGGAACAACCAAGACAAATTAAAATCTCTCCAACAAACTAAAAAGAAGCTCGAAAAAGAAGTTCAATTATTTTCTAAACTCAAAGGTAAGATAGAAGAACTGGAAGTCCTGTTAGAGCTGGCTAAAGAAGGGGAAAACGTTAAAAAAGAAATTCAAGAAGCATTTGATTCTTATGAACAAATTCTTTCTTATGCGGAACTCCGAATGCTTTTTCTGGATAAGGATGATTCCAGAAATTCCATTTTAACCATCCATCCAGGAGCAGGCGGAACTGAATCTCAGGATTGGGCCCAAATGCTTCTAAGAATGTACCTCAGGTATACAGAAAACAAGAATTTTCAATACGAAATTCTTGACGAAATTCCAGGAGAAGAAGCCGGACTTAAAAGCGTAACTGTTCATATCAAGGGAGATTATGCTTATGGTCTATTGTCCCAAGAATCAGGAGTCCATCGTCTGGTAAGAATATCTCCCTTCGATTCAAACCAAAGACGTCACACTTCCTTTGCCTCTGTTTTTGTTTATCCGGAAGTGGAAGAAGATATTGAAATAGAAATAAATCCAGAAGATCTTAGAATTGATACCTATCGCGCTTCAGGAAGAGGAGGACAACATGTCAATGTCACAGACTCCGCTGTAAGGATCACTCATCTCCCTACAGGTATTTTGGTTCAATGCCAGAACGAAAGATCCCAGCATAAAAACAAAGCTAGTGCCATGAAGGTACTCAAATCCAGGCTTTATGAATTGGAAAAACAGAAAAAAATGGCTCAGAAAGAAAAACTGGAAGACTCAAAATCAGATATCGCCTGGGGAAATCAAATCCGATCTTATGTTCTTCACCCTTATCGAATGGTCAAAGATTTAAGAACCAACGTGGAAACAGGAGATGTGGATAAAGTCCTAGACGGTGATCTGGATCTTTTTATAATGGAGAGCTTAAAGAAAAGGGTGCACAATCGAAAGTAAATAAGAACGGATTTCAAACCGGACATCCTGAGAACAAATTTTTTTCCTTCCATCATTCAACTTTTTTGGCTTCCTCCCAAATTTTATCCATTTCTTCCAAACTCACCTGTCCCAGTTTCTTGCCCTTTTTCCTTATCCTTTTTTCAACAATCTTGAATCTTTTAATAAACTTTTTATTGGACTGCTTCAAAGCTATTTCTGGATTTATATCCAGAAATCTTGAAACATTGGCTATGGAAAATAAAACATCCCCTATTTCCTTAAAAATATTCCATTTTTTCTTTGTTTGTACAGCCTGTTCCAACTCTAAAATTTCCTCTTTAACTTTCTTAATAACATCAGATAGAGCATTCCAGTCAAAACCGACACTAGATGCATTTCTTCCGATTTCAAATGCTTCCAAAAGGGCTGGCATGGATGGTTTCTTTTGATCGAAAATTGAAATTTGTTTTCTTTCAGACATTTTCTGCACCATCCATTTTTCAGCAACTTGCTCAGAGGATAATTCACTGTCTTCGGAACCGAAAACATGAGGATGTCTTCGTATCATTTTTTTATTAATTTCATCCAGCACATCTGACATATCGAATTTTCCCTTTTCTTTGAAAATCCTGGCAAAAAATACTATTTCCATTATGACATCGCCCAATTCCTCTTTAAAGGCATTATCATCTCCAAAATATAACGCTTCCAGAGCTTCGTAAACTTCTTCGAGAAAAAAATTCGAAATGGAGCTTTCATCCTGCTCTTTATCCCATGAGCATCCATTGTCCCCTCTTAATTTGTCGATGATCTCAATCAATTCTTCAAATTTGTTTCCGTAACCCTTGTTTTTTTCCATGGCGAGCTCCTTGAATTATCAGATTGAATATTGTATTATTTTTTTGTTGAATCATCCAATGAATTTTTTCGATTGACCATTTTTAGTTTTAATAAAATATTTTATTACTACCACGAGGTTTCAAATGTCGGATAAACAAAGCAAAAAAGAAAAAACAAATGAAGAAAAAGAAATAATTCCTCCCCTTGATTTCAGCACCCTTGTTCTCCCATTTTATTCCCAAGCTTTACTCAAAATGGGAATAACTGAAGACCCTAAATCAAAAAAGCAAAAAGTCAACATGGAACTTGCCAGCCGATTGATAGACCTTCTGGATTTGCTTGAAGAAAAAACAAAAAACAATCTTACAGCCGAAGAGGAAAAATTTTTAACGACCTGTATCACTCAGCTTAAAAACTATTATCTCCAAATCAATAAAGAAAATAAATCCTGATATAATGAACGTACTATATGGCATAGAGAAAGCAAATAATATTCCGGAACAGACTTCACTGGCTATCGGAAATTTTGACGGGATCCATATAGGCCATCAAAAAATATTAAAATGCCTTATGGATACCTCAAAGAGGCTCAACCTTAGTTCTCTGGTTTTAACTTTCCACCCTCACACAGGATATATGTTAAAAAAAAAATCCTTAAAACTGCTTCAAACCCTTGATCAAAGACTCAAAGAAATATCAAAATACGATATTTCTTGTGTCCTCATTGTGCCTTTCACAAAAAAATTTTCTCGCATTTCCAGCCATAACTTTATAAAAAATATTGTATTAGAAACTCTTCATGCCAAAGCTGTTATCATTGGAGAAGACTTCCATTTCGGTAAAAATAGAGAAGGAAACGTTTCTAAAATCATGGAATTATCGAAGAAATATGACTTCAGGGCTTACCCCGTTGCTCAAGAAATAATTTCTGGAAAAACGGTCAGCAGCAGTTTAATCCGTTCCTATTTATTTGAAGGGAAAATAGAAGAAGCGAATAAAATGCTCGGAAAATATTATGAGATTACCGGTCAAGTTATCAAAGGAAGCTTAAAAGGAAGGACGCTTGGATTTCCCACAGCCAATATCCAAACCGAAAATGATATCATTCCATCCGGAGTTTTCTTAACCTATGTCGAAATCGAAAAATCTTTTTATCCCTCTCTTACCAATATCGGAAGTTGTCCCACCCTAAAATCTCCTGGAACATATATCGAATCCCATATTCTTCATTTCCATTCCAGTCTTTATGAAAAATTGATAAAAGTTCAATTCATAAAAAAAATAAGAGATGAAATCAAATTCAAAAATTCCGAAGCCCTTGTCACTCAACTGAAAAAAGATTTAAAAACAGCCATGAATTATTTCAAAGTATAAACTTGACATTTATCAAGACTTAAGGCATTGTTTTTAGAGAAAAAAAAATTTAATTACAATCGATATCAAGCCAGGAGTATCTGTATGGAAGACAAAATAAAAGCTAGAGTTATGGATTCAAAAAAGATCAAACGGGTGATTAACAGAATGACAACGGAAATTATTGAAAAAAACACAAATCTAAAAAATTTGGTTATTATTGGAATCAGAACCCGGGGGATCTATCTTGGAAAACGAATCACTAAAAAAATAAAGGAATTAGAAAATATAAATATTCCGGTAGGAGTTCTAGACATAACTCTTTACAGGGATGATTTTTCCGAACTGGAAGCCCAGCATATCGTTCAGAAAACAGAAATTAAATTTTCTATAGCTAAAAAAAATATTCTTCTCATTGATGATGTCCTTTTTACGGGTAGAACCATACGGGCGGCAATGGACAGTCTTTTTGATCTGGGACGTCCCCAAAAGATTCAACTTCTAGTGCTTATTGACAGAGGACACAGAGAATTGCCCATTCGAACCGATTATGTAGGAAAATCACTTCCCACTTCCAAAAGAGAAGTCGTCCAGGTAAAATTAAAAGAAGTGGATGACAAAGACGAAGTGCTTATCACAGAACCGACTGGTTTTTAACCGGAGATATATTTGGTGTTTAATAAAAGACATCTCCTAGGAATTCAGCATCTCTCTGCAGAAGAAATTACTTATATTCTTGAGACGGCTGAATCTATGTTCGAAATTTCTACCCGTGATGTTAAGAAAGTTCCCACTTTACGAGGTAAAACGATTATCAATCTTTTTTTTGAACCAAGCACTCGAACAAGAAGTTCATTTGAAATCGCAGCCAAAAGACTCAGCGCTGACATATTAAATTTCAGTCTGACCTCAAGCAGTGTGGTTAAAGGAGAGAGCCTCAGAGACACTTTATTAAACCTGGAAGCTATGAATCCTGATGCCATTATAATCAGGCATTCGTGTTCCGGTGCGGCATACTACATCAGCACATTCTCCAATTCTCATGTCATCAATGCAGGTGATGGATCTCATGAACATCCAACTCAAGCTCTTCTGGATGCGTTCACAATCAAACAGAAAAAAAAGACAATTCATAACCTTAAAATTGTGATTGTCGGAGATATCCTCCACAGCCGGGTTGCACGTTCAAATATTTTTCTTCTTAATAAACTTGGCGCAAAAATAGTGCTTACAGGACCCCCCACCCTCTTACCAGAAGAATTTCAAAAATTCGGAATCCGTATCAACCATAATTTCAAACAAGCTGTTGAAGGAGCCGATGTTATCATGATGCTGAGAATCCAAAAAGAAAGACAAGGAATTCCTTATTTTCCTTCAATCCGTGAATACTGCAATCTATATGGGTTGAATAAAAAAAATCTTCGATATGCAAAAAAAGATGTCATTGTTATGCATCCAGGGCCCATTAATAAGGGAGTCGAAATTTCTTCGGATCTGGCTAGTAGCTCCAAATCCGTTATTCTCAAGCAGGTAGAAAACGGCATTGCCATAAGAATGGCAATTCTTTTCTTACTACTGGGAGGAAAATGAGGTGAAAATTTTAGTTAAAAACGGAAGAGTCATCGATCCTTCAAGGGCAATTGATGAAACACTGGATATTTTTATCGAAAAAGGAAAAATTTCCGAAATCAAACCAAAAATAGACAAAAAAGCAAACAAAATTATTGATGCTTCAAGGCTTGTCATAGCTCCCGGTTTCATTGATATGCACACTCACCTAAGAGATCCGGGACAGGAATATAAAGAAACCATTTATACTGGTTCTCTAGCTGCCGCAAAGGGCGGTTTCACCACCATTTTATGTATGCCTAACACCGATCCTGTCAATGACAACAGAGGAGTCACGGAATATATTATTTCTGAAGCAAAAAACAAGGCTGTGGTGAATATTTTTCCTGTCGCTTCAATAAGCAAAAAACAGGAAAGCAAAGAATTATCTGAAATGGCAGACTTAAAAGATGCCGGAGTCATTGCCTTTTCTGATGATGGATATTCAGTAAAAAATAGTCAACTCATGCGCTGCGCTCTGGATTATTCAAAACCTTTAGATACTCTCATCATTGAACACTGCGAAGACAAAGATCTAAGCAAAAAAGGAGTGATGAATGAAGGATATTATTCCTATCTTTACGGACTCAAAGGAATTCCCAATTCATCGGAAGAAGTTATCGTAGCAAGAGATATTATACTCGCTGAAGAATCAGAAACAAAAATTCATATAGCCCATGTCAGCACAAAAGGCTCGGTTAATCTAATAAAGCAAGCCAAAAACAAAAAAATAAGAGTCACAGCTGAAGTCACTCCCCATCATCTCTTACTGGATGATTCTCTTCTTTCTAATTATGATACAAATTTAAAGGTGAATCCACCTCTTAGAAGTAAAAAAGATATCCAAAAATTAATAAATGGAATTAAAGATGGCACCATTGATGTTTTCGCAACGGATCATGCTCCTCACACCTTTGATGATAAAGATGTGGAGTTCGATAATTCTCCTTTTGGGATAAACGGAATGGAGACAGCTGTTTCTCTTATCCTTGATAAATTTGTTAATAAAAATATTATATCCTTAAAAAGATTCATTGAAATGTTTTCCACAAATCCTGCTAATATACTGGGACTAAAAAATAAAGGCAAGATCTACGAGGGAGCAGATGCCGATCTGACAATTTTGAATCTATCTAAAGAAATCATCGTGGATAAAAATAAATTCAAATCAAAAAGCAGAAACTCTCCCTTCCATAACTGGAAATTAAGAGGCACTGTGGAAAAAACAATGGTCAAAGGAAAAGTAGTCTATTCCAGCCGTTGAATACCGCGAACAAAGGAAGTTAGAAATCTCTAATGGATAACAATATCGAAAAACTTGAAAAAAAAATCGGTTACACATTTAAAAATAAAGATATATTACTGCAGTCCTTGAGGCATAGTTCATTTGTCTATGAATACAAAAATAAGGGACTCTCGGACAATGAATTGCTGGAATTCCTTGGAGATTCAGTTTTAGGCTTTGTGATCGCTGACTTCCTTTATTCCAATTATCCCGGTCTTGCGGAAGGAGACCTTTCAAAATTAAAAGCGACGGCAGCAAGCACAGACTCTCTGGCCTCTTTTGCCAAGGAAATCAAACTGGATAAACATATATTTTTAGGTAAAGGTGAAGAAAAAAGTGGGGGAAGAAAAAAAAATACAATATTGGCTGGAGCCTTCGAGGCTCTGACTGCAGCCTTATATCTTGACGGCGGGCTTAAAAACACGAAATATTTTCTACTCGATTTCATTGATTCTTTTTTTAATAAAATCACAATTCAAAAGCACTTAATCAATAACTACAAATCTGCCCTGCAGGAATACTTTCAGAGAAGCAATCTTCCTTCCCCTGTTTACAATGTTGTCAAAGAAAACGGTCCCCAACATAAAAAATCTTTTATCGTTGAAGTCTTGATGAATAATAAATCGATAGCCAAAGCAAAAGGACTCTCCAAAAAAACGGCTGAACAGAAAGCCGCTCAAAAAGCTTTAAAAAAATACTTAGGAAATAAAATAAAAAATTTCACTGAGGATACATTTTTTTTAAATAGGTAATAATGATAGAAGACTATAAATTCGGAAACATGGTTATTAATGGAAAGAATTATAATTCCGACCTTATCATTTATCCTGATAAAATATGCGATTCCTGGTGGAGAAAATCAGGCCATCAACTAACCATGAATGATCTTGAAGATGTTATCAAATCAAAACCAGAAGTTTTAGTCATTGGAACGGGTTATTTTGGATTAATGAAAGTCAATAAAGATGTAAAGGATTATTCCAAATCAAATGATATAACTCTTATCACAGAAAAAACAAAAAAAGCTGTGGAGGCTTTCAATTCTGTTTGCCAGAATAAAAGGACTATCGGTGCATTCCATTTGACATGTTGACAATTTGGATAATCCCCCCCCATGAGAAACCACCTCAAAGGAGATATTATGGCTAAATGCTCTTATTGTGGAAAAAGAAAAGCAAAACGATACTGTATAGCCCTGGGCTCTTCAATATGCCCGCTTTGCTGCGGAACTCTCAGGGAAAAAGAAGTTCATTGTCCTGAAAATTGTCCTTATCTTAAAAAACATAAGGCATACCAGGAAAAACGATATCTTTCAAGAAAACAATCGTCAACTTCAAATATTAAATCCCCAGAGGAAGATATTCTTAATGATGAACGAATGGCTTGGCTTGCTTTCAATATAGAAATGGCTCTCAAAGAATATTCAGAAAGGATTAGAGAGTTCACTGATAAAGACGCCATATTATCATTGAAATATGCGGAGGAGAAAATAAAAAATTCGAATAAACTGATCATCACCACAGAAGATCAATTAAAACCAAAGAATGATGCCGGAGAATTCATTTTCCAAAATATAAACAATTGCAAGTATGAAAGACAAATAGTCATACCCGGAGAAACAGAATATTATTCCGATGAGGAAAAAATAAACTGTATCGAACGAATGATCACAGCTATAAGCTCATTTTCAAAAGGGAATTTTGACAACAGAACGTATTTACAAAATGTCAACGATCGTTTATCAAAATTACAACAATTTTAAAAACGAGTTATCTGTTTCTATAATTCTCTTTGTCTTAATATTTCCCTTGTTTAATCAATAAAATCTACTTTTTACATAGATAATTTACAGAGTTGATTATTGGAACTATTCTCTCTGTTCCTTTAGCCGCTTTCACAGTCAAAAAATTTAACAAGGACTATCTCAAAATCATCGCAGGGATCGCCACTGTTCTTTTAGGCCTGGTTACTCTGGGAAAATTATTTTTATGGTGAAAAGATTATTTAAGAGGTTCCCTCATCCCTGTTCCAATTCCAAGATAAAAAAAGCCTCTTCTCAGATTCCATATTGATGTTCTTGAAAAGGGATTTCACGAATCAGTTTCGGATGAGCAATCACCTGATGTTGCAATGCTGAAGATTTTTTTGGGAATAATGACAATTTTCTCAATTTCTTTTCCATCAATATATTTTTTAACATTTGGTTCCTGTAAGACTGATTTTTTTAATTCCTCCTCTTCAATGTCTGCAACAACTTCAATATTAGCTCTAACTTTTCCATTCACCTGAACCACCATTGTAATGATTTCTTCCTCCAGATATCGAGAATCATATTCTGGAAAATGATGATTGACAATAGATGGTCTTTCGCCGAGCTTTTCCCATAACTCTTCACATAAATGAGGAGCAAATGGCGAAAGAATCAACACCAGTTTTTTGATTGTCATGATGGTTATCTTTGATTTTTTGTATAATTCATTAACAAAAATCATGATTTGAGAAATAGCTGTATTGAAACGCATTTGTTCTATATAATCACCGCTGATTTTTATTGTCTGGTTGAGTATTCTCAGATTTTCAGGAAAAGTACCCTTTTCCACAATTCTTGAATTCAACTGTCCTGAATCCTCATCAATCACCAAAC
This sequence comes from uncultured Eubacteriales bacterium, assembly GCA_964584935.1. GTDB lineage: Bacteria > Acidobacteriota > Aminicenantia > Aminicenantales > Aminicenantaceae > CAZPBN01. Next base: position 28,564 of record CAZPBN010000009.1, read on the forward strand.
GCCACACACGCATCAGAAATCTATAAATTCCCTCGATCCCTTTGGTATCCCAATTCGCAGTCTGATCAAAAGGACCAATAAACATCTCATAACATCGGAACACATCGGCACCATATTTATTGATCACATCATCTGGATTAACAACATTTCCTTTTGATTTGGACATCTTTTCTCCCCCCTCCCCCAGAATCATGCCATGAGAAGTTCTTCGTTTATAGGGTTCAGAAAAGGGAACGAAACGGCAATCATAGAGAAATTTATTCCAAAAACGAGAGTATAAAAGATGCAAGGTTGTGTGTTCCATTCCTCCATTGTAGAGGTCAACCGGCATCCAATATTTCATTTTTCCGAAATCGGCAAATACTTTGTCGTTATAAGGATCTGTGTATCTTAAAAAATACCAGCTGCTTCCAGCCCAGTTGGGCATGGTATCGGTTTCTCTTTTTGCGGACTTATGGCACACCGGACAGGTGGTATTGACCCACTCTTTCATCGAAGCCAGGGGAGATTCTCCTGTTTCTATGGGCTCGTATTTTTGGACATCGGGTAAGATCACAGGAAGCTCCTTTTCAGAGACTGGAACATATCCACAATGCTGACAATGAATAATTGGTATCGGTTCACCCCAATATCTCTGACGGGAAAAAACCCAGTCTCTTAGTTTATACTGAACTTCAGCCTTTCCAAATCCATTCTTTTCCAGCCAATTGATCATTTTTTTTATCGCTTCTGAAACATTCTTTCCGTTTAAAAATCCAGAATTCACTAAAGTTCCTTCACCTTCATAAGCTCCTTTGGAAATATCGCCTCCCTTGATCACTTCGATAATAGGCAAATCAAATTTTTTTGCAAATTCCCAATCCCGCTGGTCATGACCCGGCACAGCCATTATCGCTCCAGTCCCGTATGAAATCATCACATAATCCGATATCCAAATTGGAATCGGATTTCCTGTTGCTGGATTTATGGCATAACTCCCGGTAAACACTCCTGTTTTTTCTCTTTCCAAATTGCTTCTCTCAACATCACTTTTTTTCTCTGCTTCTCTCACATATTGAGTGATTTCATCGTTATATTTTTCTTTGGTTACCAATTCGACATACTGATGTTCAGGAGCAAGAACCATATAAGATGCTCCAAAAAGTGTATCCGGTCGGGTTGTGAAAACACTTATTTTCTTATCACTTCCCTCAATATCAAAATAGATAACCGCTCCCTCACTTCTTCCTATCCAATTTATCTGTTGTTTGGCAATCCTTTCCAGATAATCCACTTTAGAAAGGTCATCAATAAGGTTCTGTGCATATTCTGTGATTTTTAACATCCATTGCTCTTTATTTCTCTTCTCTACCAGACCTCCACACCTCTCACACTTTCCATTCACCACTTCTTCATTGGCTAATCCAATTTTACAAGAAACACACCAATTGACAGGAATATTTGCCTTATAGGCTAATCCTTTTTCAAACAATTTAAGAAAGATCCACTGCGTCCATTTGTAATATCCAGGATCTGTTGTATTGATTTCTCTATCCCAGTCAAATGAAAATCCCAATGATTTCAGTTGGCGTTTAAATGTTTTAATATTTTGCTCTGTGATTTTTTTGGGATGGATTTTCATTTTTATAGCATAATTCTCAGTAGGAAGACCAAATGCATCCCATCCAATGGGAAACAAGACATTGTATCCTTCCATCCTTTTCTTGCGAGCAATAATATCAAGAGCCGTATAACTCCTCGGATGACCAACATGCAGACCATCTCCTGAAGGATAGGGAAATTCGACCAAACAATAATACTTTTCTTTCTCTGAAAAATCTTCGGCTTTGAAGGTTTTGTGTTTTTCCCAATATTCCTGCCATTTCTTTTCAACTTCTGTATGATTATATTCTCTCAATTTTAACTTCCTTTGATCATCCAACAAGAATTTTTATCAGTCCTCAATAATAAGGTCATTTTATTACTCGCCCCTGCTGAGTAAAACTCCAATAAATTTAAGTTCAGGTATATTATCACATACTATTTTTACAATAGCAGCGATGGGAACCGCTAAAATCATGCCCGGGATCCCCCATAACCATCCCCAGAAGAACAGAAAAAAAAGAACCACAATGGGACTTAATCCCAATCCTGCCCCCATCAATCTTGGTTCGATGATGCTCCCCATGATTGTTTGAACTGAAATAAGAATGAACATTATCCAAAACGCCGGCCAGAGAGTTTCAAACTGAAAGACAGCAATCACCACTGGAAAGACGGTCGCCATAATAGAACCGATATTAGGAATATAATTCAAAATAAAGGTTAAAAATCCAAACAGTATCGCAAAATCGACACCGAATAGCAATAAAACCACTGTTGCAAAAACACCAGTGAAAAGGCTGATAATTGTTTTAATCACAAGATATTTTTGAACTTGACTGGTGATTTTCTTTATCACAATCAATACTTTGGAATTTCTCTCCTTAGCAAAATACGCATTAAATTTTTCTGTTGTTTTTCCTCTTTCTGCCAGAATAAAAATGAGAAATACAATGACCAGAAAAAGCTTTGATATGAATGAGAAAAAAGGCCCCAAGGCATTAAGGAGGAAATTTCCCACTTTGCTGGTATCAAGTTTATTTATTAAATTTTCAGGATCCCAGTCACTATAAGTAATTTTTAAACTTTCCATTAAAGAAGAAATAATGGAATTTATTTTCATTCCATACTTGGGGAATTCTGAAGCAAATGTTTTACCACTTGAGTAAATTAAGACTCCAAAGAGATACAGAATGAGAAAAGTCAATATTATAATAACAATAATGGATAAGAATTTGGGAACTTTGAAACGGCTCAAATAGTCAATAATCGGATAAAGAACAAAAGAAAGGAAAATCGCCAGGAAAAATGGAAAAAGGACAGCTTTAGCTTGCCTTAAAACCAGACCAGCTATAAAGAGAACAATAATGACAACTGATGCAGCTATCAGTTTGTTACTTTTTGTCTTTCTTTCCATTTCAATCATATTTTAATTCATATCTCATAACAAAGTCTATGGCATTTCAAAAAATCTCTTAATCACCTGAAAAGACTATTGACTATACCTATAATTATTATAAAATAAAGACAAAAAAATAAATCATTAAACAGATTAAAATCATTCATAAATGATGAATCGATTTACATTATAAAACAGAGAAGTAAATGTTGCAAAAAAAAGGAGTTTTTCATCAATGAAAGTATTGGTTGCTGACGATGATCTTGTTTGTGCCAAAAATCTTGAATCAACCCTAAAGGATTGGAAATATGAAGTCATAACAGTAAACAATGGAAATGATGCATGGCAAGTCATTCAAAATTATGACATCCGTCTGGCAATATTAGACTGGATGATGCCTGGAATAGATGGAGTCAATCTTTGCAAAAAAATTCGAAATAAATTTCATAAAAAAACATTAAAATATATTTACATTATCATGATTACAGGAAAAGACTGTAAAGAAGACCTGATAACAGGAATCTCTGCCGGCGCCAATGACTACATGACAAAGCCTTTTGATCCTATTGAATTGAAAATTCGGCTTCGGAACGCCAAACACATTATAGAACTCGAAGATTATTGTCTCAAATTGGCTACCTATGACAGTCTCACTAAAATCTGGAACAGAGACCGGATATTCAGTTATTTAGAAGAAGAACGGCAACGGGGATTGAGAGAAAAAGGGTTTTTAGGTATTCTTATGATTGATATTGATTATTTTAAGAATATAAATGATACGTATGGCCATTTCACGGGAGATAAAGTTCTTTCGGAAATTGCATCACTTTTAAAAAAATCCATTCGTGCTTACGATAAAATCGGGCGTTATGGAGGAGATGAATTCATCATAATACTTCCCAACCGCAATAAAAATGAAGTCAAAGAAATCTCTGAACGGCTCCGCCTATTGATAGCCAACAAAGAATTCAAAACAAAAGAAGGATTGATCAAAACTTCCATAAGTCTCGGAGGTTATTCATCAGAAAAAAACCAAAAATCCTCATTAAATGAGCTCATAAAAACAGCTGATAAGGCCCTTTACACAGCAAAAAACAAAGGCCGTAATTGTGCGGTGATTGCTTGATATAATGATAAATGACTAAATCTTCAACTCTAAGAGAAGAATCATTATTCAATTGATTATAGAAGGTTAGAAGATATAACAACAATAATAGAAAAAAATATATGAGTGAAAACAACGGTCAAACCAATAAAATTTTTCCTCCCATAGACTATGACTCCGTCCTAAAAAGAATTGATGGAGACAAAGATTTTCTTAAAGAATTGATACAAATATATATTGATGATTTTTCTGAAAAATTCAATGCATTAAGAAGTTCTATAGAAAAAAATAATTTTGAATTGATTAAAGAAAAAGCACACAGCATAAAAGGGGCTTCTGCAAATCTTAGTCTCTCTGGTTTAAAAGAAGCTTCTTATCAATTGGAAATAGCTGGAAAAGAAAAAAATATAGAAAAAGCAAAAGAGTTATTAGAGATTTTGGAAAAGGAATTCAAAAGATTTAAAGAATTTTTAAAAAAATAAGTAATACATCTGTTTTTATTTCTCCATAGATTTTCCTAACTTTTCGAGATACTTTTTCCCGGTTTCTTCAAAGCCAGCTTTAATGTTCAAAACACCAAAAATGTAATTTTTGCTTTTGGCAATGAAGATATTCTCATAATATCTATCTTTAATATGATATCCCAGTTCAACTTTTTCCGGATTCGATGATTCTTTGGCTTCTAAATAATCAAAAAGCATTTGATCAGCATCCTGGGAGTCTTCTCCTTCAATTATAAAACAACTAAACTCCATGCTGTTCACTGAATAATCTGCCATATACCCATCATGTAGAAAACTGTATCCCATAAAATTCTTTAAGATATATTTTTCACTATTGGGAATAAGCCCTTCTCCAGGAAATATTTTCAAAGCAGGGGGAAATTCACCTTTGGATTGGACATTTTTAATGATTCCCATTGAAAATTTACAAAGAAAATCCCCGGAATGAGCTTCACAATCAAAGCATACGAGTTTCACATAATATTGTCCGGAAATGAAATTCAATGTCTCATTCTCCAAATATCCCTGAGTCCCTATTTCAATGAAATTATTATCAGGATATCTTTCTGCACTGTAAATTCCAAAGCTGTTTTTTTCATTACCCATATCATATATTTCCAAGCTCATATTTGCTTGAGTGTTGATTTTCTTATATTGAGCAACGAACAATTCATTGAAATTGTAGGAAAGATAAGCCTCTGCAGCCCCATTTATATATTCAAACAAAGTTCCAGGAAAATATTTCTGTGTTTCCTCAGTGATTTTCCAATTTTCCAATTCAGGTAAGAGTGTTTCCAGTTCCAGGCCTTTCTCTTTTTGTCCAGAGAACACAGCAATGTTCCCTAATACAACCATGGTAAATAATGGAATCATTATTTTCATTGATTTGGATATCAAATTGATCATTTTCTTCTCCTTTTCATGTTTATAATTATACTTTAACCATAAATCCAATTTTTTTTCAACAAAATGAAATTCCTCCTATTCACATAAGTTGTCATAAATATTGTTTCATTTTTCATGCAAACTCTCTTTAATCAATAAATTATCATATAAAAATTCTGGAACTTCAGATTCTTATCTTATTGACATGAGGATTAAAGAGATGTAATTTAAAAATATACGATGCTTAAAAAATCAAAAGTCATCATAGTCCACGGAAAAAATATCATAAACGGGAAAGGTCAAGTCAACCAAAATAAAATATTTTTGATGTTTGCTCAAGGACTCCGCTCAATAACAAGCCAAGAAAACGTTAAGAACAGCTTCAAAACAATTTTCCCTGACGACAAAAGGATCGGAATAAAAATAAATACCATCGGAGGGAGAAAAATTTCAACAAGACCTGGTGCTGCTCATTCTCTAGCCCGCTTGATTTCAGAATGTGACGTTCCAAAAAAGAGCATTTTTATCTGGGACCGAACGAACAGAGAATTAAGAGAAGCAGGATACAGATTAAACAGAGACTACAAGGATATCAATGTTTTTGGTACAGATACAAAAGGAATCGGATATGATTTGAAATTGATTTCCCATAAAAATATTGGAAGCCTTTTCTCAAAAATTCAATCCAAATTGATCACTTCTTCCATTAGCTTTGCCATATTAAAAGACCATGGGCTAGCCGGTGTCACCGCCTCTATGAAAAATTACTTTGGATCCATTCATAATCCAAATAAATATCATGATACAAGCTGCAATCCTTTTATACCTGAACTTTTTGAAACCAAATATATTAAAAATAAACACAAACTTTCAATCCTTGACTGTCTTATCGTTCAGTACCATCGGGGGCCTTCTTTCCATTCCCAATGGGCTGAAAAAACCAATACGATTGTTTTTGGACTGGATCCAGTCGCCACAGATTGTATTGGGTGGAAAATAATCGAAAACTTAAGAGCAAAAAAAGGTCTGCCTTCTCTAAAAGAAGAAAAAAGAGAACCAGTCTATCTAAAAACAGCAGAGAAGATGGGATTGGGAACAACAGACCTTGATAAAATTTCAATTATTGAAAAAGAAATTTAGTAATTAAAGAGATTGATTCAATGAAAAGAAGAAAATTTATCGAATGCGCTGCGGGAATAAGCGCAGCAATCCATTCCGGTTCTCCGAATTTGCTTTCATCTCAATTCATTTCAAGTAAAACCTCCAATCTTTCCAAAAAAGAAGCTTCTTATTACAAAAAACTTGAAGACCGGGAAATTGAATGTTTTCTTTGCCCTCGTTTATGCAAGCTTGGAGATAAGGAACGAGGTTATTGCGGAGTCAGAGAAAACATGGAAGGAGCTTATTACACCCTAGTCTATGGAAAAGCCTGTGCCGTGCATGTGGATCCTATCGAAAAAAAACCCTTTTTCCACTTCCTTCCTCAATCCAAAACTCTTTCTATCGCCACAGCAGGATGCAATGTGAATTGTAAGTTCTGTCAAAACTGGCAAATATCTCAAGTGAGACCTGAACAAGTTCAACACTACGATTTACCCCCGCCAACAGTAGTGAAATACGCTCAGAAATATCAATGTCCTATTATTGCCTACACCTATACAGAACCTATTGTTTTCTATGAATACATGTATGACACCTCCCTCCTAGCCAGGAAAAACGATATCTTCAATGTGGTTGTTTCTGGTGGTCACATCAATCCAGAACCTTTGAAAGATCTTATTGAAGTCGTCGATGGCATTAAGATAGATTTAAAAGCTTTTTCCCAAAAATTCTATTCTGAATACGTGAGAGGAACTCTTAAGCCAGTTCTTGATGCCATAAAAATTGTCTCTCAAAGCGATGTGTGGCTGGAACTAGTCTATCTTGTTATCCCCACTTTGAATGATAGCACAAAAGAACTGAAACAGTTGTGTCAATGGATTATCAATGAAATTGGACCGGATGTTCCCCTACACTTTTCCCGTTTTCACCCGATGTATCTCATAAAAAACCTTCCTCCAACTCCGATTTCAACTCTCGAAAAAGCCCGTGATATTGCCTTAAGCCAAGGCATTCATTATGCTTACATAGGAAATGTCCCTGGTCATCCAGGTGAAAACACCTATTGCCCTGAATGTAAAAAAGTGACCATAAAGAGATATGGATATGAAATAACTGAAGTTAATATAGAAAAGGGAAAATGCAAATACTGTGGCCATAAAATATCTGGATTTTGGGGTTAACCCATTATTTCTTTTATAAGGGCAAAATGAAATCCTATATCGAAAATGTTCCCCCATTTGTTCTGGGCTTTCTTGCTCTTTCTTTTCAGATTTTATTGTTAAGAGAATTTTCTGTTCATTTCTATGGCAATGAAATCAGTTACGGACTTATCCTTGCTTCCTGGCTTCTATGGGGTGGGATTGGAAGCACTGTTGCTCTCAAATTCAAACCCAGTACTATTAAAATTCCATGGATTTATAATGCCATAATATTGATTTTTCCCTTATGCCTTTTAGTCATCAGATTTTCACATATGATTCTCGGAATTTCCCCTGTAGAAATAACCGGAATACTCCCTATTTTTTTGTTTTCCTTCCTTATATCCGCTTTTATCAATTTCCCCCTGGGACTCTTATTTGTATTCAATATCCATTATCAGAAAGGAAATCTTACCAAAGTCTATATTTTAGAGTCCATGGGCTCTGCTGTTTCAGGACTGATCGTTTATTTCCTATTGATTCCCACTTTTTCCAACTGGCAAATCACAGCAATCATCGGAATATTTTCTTCTATCGTTGTATTTATCTGTTTCCGAAATAAAAAAAATGTATTTCTGTTGATTATTTCTGTGGTGTCTCTTCTTTGTTTCTGCATATTCGATTTCCCTACTCAAAAATTATACTGGAAGCCATTCAATCTTGTATACAGTCAAGACAGCCCTTACGGAAGAATTCAAATTATTAAAACAAAAAAACAGATATCTTTATACAACAATAGTTCAATTATGTATTCATATCCAAATCCGGAAGATTCAGAGGAAGCTGTTCATTTTGCCCTTCTCCAAAATCCTCAAGCAGATAAAGTCTTGCTCATAGGAGGAGGCATATCGGGGGGCATCAAACAGATATTAAAATATCCCGAAGCTAAAATCGATTATGTGGAATTGGATCCTGAAATCATTCGTTCTTCAATGAAATTCCTTCCGGATAAAGAAACAAAATATCTATCCTACAACAGAGTTCACGCCTACTTCAAAGATGGAAGGGATTTCCTGCAACATGCAGACAAAAAATACAATATCATCATACTAAATCTCCCTGAACCCACATCGACCCAAATCAATCGCTTCTACACCAGAGAGTTTTTTAAAATCGCCCGGAAGAAATTAAAAAAAGGGGGGATTTTTTCTTTCAGAGTTCCCTCCGCTGAAAATTATATCAGTAAAGATCTTCAAAATTTTCTCTCCTCTTTATATTTTACCCTGAAAAAGGAATTCCCGTTTATAAAAGTTATACCTGGAAGTACGAATATCTTTATTGCCTCTTCTTCTCCTGTCAACATAAGTTATGACTATCTAACTGAGAGAATGAATTATTTAGATATCAAAAATAAGTATATAATCCCTCAGCTTTTATCGGCACGCCTTGATCCCTTCAGAATTGAACTAACCAATTCCAAAATTGTTAACGGAACAAAAAAAATAAATACGGATCTCACTCCCATCAGCTATTTCTTTAACTCTGTTTTATGGAGCACCCAATTCAAGGGATTGGAAAATAAAATTTTAAGTTTTTTTTCAAAATTGCCTTCTTTCTGGATATTAGACTTTCCTTTGATCCTTTTTTTAATATTTCTTTTCTTATTTTTATTCAAAAAACGCAATTCATTTTATTATCTTATTCCTCTGGCAATTCTTGGTTTTACTTCGATCATAGTGGAAATATTTATTATTATAATCTTCCAAAGCTACCATGGATATTTGTATGAACAAATTGCTCTTCTTTTGACCTCTTTCATGTCAGGCTTATTCATTGGTGCTTTAAAAGGAAAAAAAAGAAAGAACTTTTTTCCTGCTCAATTATTACTGATTCAATTTTGTTTTATATTATTACTTATAACTCTTCAAATGTTTTTAAAAACCGATATTCCGGAATTATTTTTCTATCTCTATCTTCTTATCCTCGGTTTTTTTGGAGGAGACCTTTTTGTTATTTCCAATAATCTCTTTCTTAAAAATAAGAAAAATTATGGCCTTGGCTATGGAATGGATCTTATAGGATCTTTCGCCGGGGCTTTAATAACCTCTGCATTTTTAATTCCTCTCTTTGGAATTCCTGTCCTTATCAAGTATCTTATATTGATCAATTCATTCTGTTTGATTTTTATTTTCTTTAGAATAAAGAAAAATTTCCACAAATTATCTTGACAGATATTCGTAGTTATGTTTTACTGGAAACTGGTACTTTATAATATATTTTTTTACTTTTTTAATTAATATAACTTAATATTTGAGAGAAAAAAGCCCTCATGAGAATTAATATCTCCAGAAAGACACTTAACTCTTCCTTTGTAAAAAAAATCATTGAAATCAGCGGACAGAATGTGTTGGACTGCTATCAATGCGGAAAGTGTTCTGCTGGTTGCCCCGCTGTGGATCAAATGGATCTCTTGCCAAATCAAATTATCCGTTACATCCAGTTAGGATTTAAAGACGAAGTTTTAAAATCAAAAACTCCCTGGATATGTGCTTCCTGTTTCACATGCAATGTCAGATGTCCTAAAGGAATCAACATAGCAGAAATCATCGAATCTGTTCGATTGATATCACTTAGAAAAAGAGAAGACCATGTTGAAATTGAGAAACTATCAGATGATGAAAAAACAGATATCCCGCCCATAGCCTTGGTCAGTAATTTTAGAAAATTTACATCATAAAAAATAAATCATGCATACCATTTTAATAAAATTAATAAACACAAGGAATCATAATGAAAATAAGTTACTATCCTGGCTGTACTCTAAAAAATCATGCAAAAAACTTTGAAGAATCCGCTTTATTCTCTTTAGAAAAATTTGGCATAGAAGCCGATGAACTTCCCAGATGGAATTGCTGTGGAACTGTCTTTTCTTTAGCAACAGATGATTTGATTCATCATGTTGCTCCCATTCGCAATCTTGTCAGAGTCAAAGAATCCAATTCAGATAGAGTCCTGACTTTATGTTCTATGTGTTACAATACATTAAAAAGAGCTAATGAACGATTAAAAAATGATCCTGAAAGCCTGGAAAAAGTTAATAACTTCATGTACCGAGAAGAAATCGATTATAAATGTGATGTCAAAGTCCTTCATCTTTTAGAAATTCTTAAAGAAGAAGTCGGACTTGATAAAGTGGCTGAAAAAGTCACCAATCCGTTGAAAAACCTAAAGATAGCAAGTTACTACGGTTGTATGCTTGTAAGACCAGAAGAAATTGGGCTGGATGACCTTGAAAATCCTGTTATCATGGATAACCTTGTTGAAGCATTGGGTGCAACTCCTGTTGATTTTCCTTATAAAACAGAATGCTGCGGTGCTTACCAAACTGTGGACAAAATAGATATTGTAGTCGAAAGAACACACAATATTTTGAATTCAGCCATTACTTCAGGTGCCGAAATGGTTATTGTGAGTTGTCCTCTTTGCGCATTCAATCTGGATCACCGCCAAAAAGATACCATTAAAAAATATCCCGATTTCAAACACATTCCTATTCTCTATTTTACCCAAGCTTTAGCAATTGCTTTGGGAGGAAATGAAAGCATTTTAAATTTGAATCTCCATTATGTGGATCCAAAACCAATTTTAAAACAAAAAGGATTGATTTGAGGCATGAAATGACTTACTTTGGCAATTTAAAACCTATAAAAGGCAAAATACATATCGATAAAGAACGATGTAAAGGATGCGGATTCTGCACAGAATACTGTCCGAAAAATGTTCTTGAATTATCTGATGAATTCAACAAAAAAGGATATCATCCTCCTCATGTCAAAAACGAGGATGATTGTGTGTATTGCCAACTATGTGAAACTATATGTCCTGAATTCGCTATATTTGTCACCATAAAGAAAGAGGAGGAAGAAAGTGAAAAAAGTGAAAGCCGACCCTAAGGGAGTATTAACCGGAGCTCATTATATGGATGGAGACTTTGCTCTCGCCGAAGGAGCTTTAGCAGCAGGCTGCCGATTTTTTGCAGGCTATCCGATCACTCCATCTACGGAAACGGCAGAAAGATTTTCAGAAAGAATTCCCAGTGTGGGAGGCGTCTTTATTCAGATGGAGGACGAACTGGGTTCAATTGCCGCCTTAATTGGCGCTTCCTGGGGGGGAAAAAAACCAATGACAGTCACTTCAGGCCCCGGTTTTTCCTTAATGATGGAAAACATTGGTCTTGCAGCGATGATGGAAACTCCTCTTGTCATAGCCAACGTCCAGAGAGGAGGCCCTTCCACTGGTCTTCCGACCCTCACCGGCCAGCAAGACATGATGCAGGCAAAGTGGGGATCTCACGGGGATTACGAAATCATTGCTCTCTCCCCCGATTCTCCTCAAGAATGTTTTGACCTTACCATAGAAGCTTTTAATCTAGCAGAATCTTATCGAGTCCCTACTTTTGTTATGACTGATGAGTGCGTCGGGCATATGCACGAAAAAGTTGTCATTCCTCCAGCTGAAGAGATCGAAATCGTAGAAAGAAAATGGTATGAAGGACCAAAAGACAAGTATCTTCCCTATAAGCCTGACAAGGATATGATTCCATTTATGGTAAAAATAGGAGACGGATACCGATTCCATACAACAGGATTGACACATGATGAACGCGGTTATCCGGTTATTAATGCGGAATGCCAGAAAAAATGTGTCCACCATCTTATAGAAAAAATTAGAAACAATACGGACAAAATAATAAAGATTGAAGAGGATCAAACTGATGATGCGGAAATAATTCTCATTTCTTATGGAATCACTTCCAGAGTTTCTATTAGAGCGGTCCAAAAAGCAAGAAAAGCCGGAATCAAAGTAGGGACATTAAGACTGATTACAGTATGGCCTTTCCCAGAAAAAATCATACGCAATCTAGCAAAAGATGTGAAAGCATTTATTGTTCCAGAAGTCAACTTTGGCCAAATGGTCAGAGAAGTGGAACGGACTGTCGCAGGCAAGTGCAATGTTGTTGGAATCCCCCATTGTGGAGGGGGGGTGCACAATCCTGATGATATTTTCAATTCCATCAAGGAGGCTATAAAATGAATCAAGATGTTCAAACAGAAGAGAGAAATCCGGTTGAAAACTTACTTCGCATGGACAGGATTCCCCATATTTGGTGTCCGGGATGCGGAATTGGAACAGTGGTTACTTCCTTTTCAGAGGCTCTAAGAAAAAGCGATATCGATCTGGATAAAATTGCGGTGGTTTCCGGAATAGGCTGCACAGGAAGAGTTGCCGGATATATTAAACTGGATTCATTTCATACCACTCATGGCAGAGCCATTCCCTTTGCCACAGGTCTCAAATTAGCAAACCCGGATATGAAAGTTGTTGTATTCAGTGGAGACGGAGATATCATGGGAATTGGAGGGAATCATTTTATTCATGCGGCAAGAAGAAACATGGATCTAACCGTCATCTGTGTGAACAATTTCAACTACGCCATGACAGGAGGTCAAGTTGCAGCAACAACTCCCATAGATGCCAATGCTTCCACAGCGCCTTATGGTAATTTTGAATTTCCGTTTAGTATTCCTTCTTTGGCAGAAGCATCCGGAGCCACCTATATAGCACGATGGACAGCCCTCCATTTGAGAAGGGTTACCAAATCCATTCAAGAGGCTTTAGCCAAAAGGGGTTTTTCAATCATCGAAGTCATCACCCCTTGTGTCACTCTTTATGCCCGAAGAAACCGACTTGGAGATGGTTTGAATCTACTGAAATACTACTATGATAAATCCGAAATACAGCATGGAGCAGATATAAGGAAGACTGATATCACTTATCAAGGAAAATTGATAGTAGGAAAATTTGTTGATATAGAAAAGCCGACTTTCCTTGATGCAATGAACACTCATCTCAGAAAAGTTCTGGGAGATGATTACGAATTATATGGGAGAATAAACAATGACAGAGATTAGGTTTTCTGGTTTTGGTGGTCAGGGTATAATCCGCTGCGGACTCATCGCAGGAAAAGCTCTTTCATTATATGATAACAAGAACGCAACCATGACCCAGAGTTTTGGACCTGAAGCACGAGGTAGCGCTTGCAGTTCTCAACTTGTCATTTCAAAAGACCGAGTTCTTTATCCCTATATCACTTCTCCAGAGATTCTCGTCACAATGTCTCAAGAAGCCTATGATAAATATATTCCGAATTTACGGGAGAACGGAACCCTTATCATAGATTCAGATTTAGTCAAAGTCAAAACGCAATCTTCGGACAAGAAAATAAAAACATTTGGTATTCCTTCTACCCGGTTTGCCGAAGAATTAGGAAACCGGATTACTGCAAATCTGGTTATGATGGGTTTCTTTACAGCCGTAACAAAAATCACATCTCCAGAAGCTATGAAAAAAGCCCTCCCCGGATTAGTTCCTGACAGGTACCTTGATCTCAATATCAAAGCATTCGATACGGGTTACGAATATGGTAAAGGTGTTTTAAAGAAGTAAATTTTTATTATAAATAATATATACATCAAAGTGAGAAATAAAAGTGAATAAATCAAGTCAGAATAAATCCGATCATTCACTGGAAAAAAATGATCAGCCAACAGAGAAAAATAAGAGCGGAAAGAAACGAATAGGAGTTTTTGTCTGCCATTGTGGCATCAATATCGCGGGAACAGTCAACGTAAAAAAAACAGCTGAAGAATTATCCAAACATGAAGGAGTGGTTTTTTCTGAAGATTATGTATATATGTGTTCCGATCCAGGCCAAAAATCAATTGCTGATTCCATAAAAGAAAAAAAACTGGATAGTGTGGTTGTTGCCTGCTGTTCTCCTTCTCTTCATGAAACAACTTTTAGGAATGTTCTAAAATCCACTGGCTTGAATCCTTTCCAATGTGAAATTGCCAACATAAGAGAACAATGCAGCTGGGTTCACAAAGACAAAGAAAAGGCAACATCAAAAGCGATAAAAATCACAAAAAGCATCATAGAAAAAGTAAAAAGGAATGAATCTCTTAAACCGATCAGCGTACCTGTTACCAAAAAGGCCCTAGTCATTGGCGGAGGAATAAGCGGAATTCAATCAGCGATAGATATTGCCAATGCCGGACATAAAGTCATACTTGTGGAACGGTCTCCTTCAATCGGAGGCCATATGATCCAACTTTCTGAAACCTTTCCTACTTTGGATTGCTCTCAGTGTATCATGACCCCCAAAATGGTTGAGGTCTCCCGACATCCCAATATTGAGCTCATGACTTACAGCGAAGTACAGGAAATATCAGGATATGTTGGAAATTTCAAAGTAAAGATTATAAAAAAGCCCCGTTATGTTGATCCAGATAAATGCACTCTCTGTGATGAATGCACAAAAGTGTGTCCTGTTGTGGTCCCTAATGAATTTGATCTCGGATTATCCGCTCGGAAAGCTATTTACATTCCATTTCCCCAGGCTATTCCGGCGACATTCACTCTTGATATTGATCATTGTCCCGGTCTTTTACCCATCGCCTGTGGAAAATGTGCTGATGTTTGCGAACCCGGTGCCATAGATTATGATATGAAGCCTGAAATAGTAGAAGAAGAAGTTGGAGCCATCATTGCAGCCACAGGCTATGACCTATATGAAATGGAGAATCTGAAAGAATACGGAGCAGGAAAAATTATCGATGTTTTGTCCGGCCTGCAATTTGAAAGACTGCTCTCAGCATCTGGGCCTACCGGGGGTCAAATTTTAAGACCATCAGACCATAAAGAACCCAAGGAAGTTGTTTTTATTCAGTGCTGCGGTTCACGTGATCCGGAATTGCACAATGCCTATTGTTCAAAAATATGCTGTATGTATACAGCAAAACATGCCATGCTTTATAAACATCATGTTCCCGACGGTCAGGCATATATATTTTACATCGATATCCGGTCTGGAGGAAAAGGATACGAAGAATTCGTCCAAAGAGCTATCGAGAATGACGAGGCTGTTTACCTGAGAGGCAAGGTTTCTAAAATATTCCGAAACAATGGAAAAATCAAGGTTTGGGGTGTTGATACTTTAACTGGAAAAGATATTGAAATAGATGCCGATATGGTTGTTCTCGCTACAGCAATACGGCCTTCGGTTGGAGCCAATGAAATAGCAAACAAACTCAAACTGGCACAAGATAAAGACGGTTTTCTCTCTGAAGCCCACCCAAAATTACGTCCGGTTGAAAGCATCACATCAGGTATGTTTCTTGCCGGAGCAGCTCAAGCACCCAAAGACATTCCTGAAACGGTCTCTCAAGCAAGTGGGGCAGCAAGTAAAGCCTTGGCGTTGCTGTCATCTGATGAACTTTATCACGATCCTATTGTTGCCGAAGTTGATGAAGAATTATGCAGCGGATGCAAATTATGTGTGTCTATTTGTCCTTATGAAGCCAGGATATTCGATGAAAGTAAAAATATTGTCAGTGTCAATGAAATTCTCTGCGAAGGTTGCGGCGCTTGTATCGCTGCCTGTCCTTCGGGAGCATCTCAGCAGAGAAACTTTACAGATGATCAAATATTTTCAATGATAGATATTATTTTATAATGGGTTTATTACGTTCATACTTTAGAGAAAATCTTTCTTTTGATAAAACATTTCATGGAGGTCAATTATGACAGAGGGAAAGAAATCAAAAAAAACGCCATCCCCTGCAAAAAAGGATTCCTCTTCAAATAGCAAACAAAATTTGATCACAGTTTATATTATGGGAAAAGCCTATAAAGTCCCTTCAAAAGCAACCATAATGGGAGCTATTGAATATGCAGGATATCAGATAAAAAGAGGTGCAGGATGCCGTGAAGGATTTTGTGGTGCATGTGCCACTGTTTACAGACTTCCCGGTGACTACAAAATCTATACTGGTTTAGCATGCACAACAATGGTTGAAGATGGAATGTGGCTTTCACAGTTACCCGCTATTCCGGCTCAAAAAGCAATCTATGATATTAAAAAGACAAAACCGGATATCACAGCATTCCAAAAATACTACCCAGAAGTTTTTCGGTGCGTATCATGCAACACTTGCACAAAAGCATGTCCCCAAGACCTTGAAGTTATGGATTATATTCAGGCTGCTGTACGGGGAGATATTGAACAAGTTATGGATCTTTCTTTTGATTGTCTTTGCTGTGGCCTTTGTGCTATAAGATGTCCCGCTGAAATTGTTCAGTTCAATGTAGGATTACTTGCCAAGAGACTCTATGGAAGGTATTTATCTCCTAAAGACAGTCAACTGGAAAAAAGAGTAAAGGAAATCGATTCGGGAAAATATAAAAAGGAATTTAATGAACTTATAAATATGAATAAAGAGAATTTGAAGAAAAAGTATTATGAAAGAACGATACAAGAAGATGAAGCAGGTGAATCAGCTGGTGATTGATTCACTATTATTTTTATGGATGAAAATTAAGATGAAAGAGATTTGGAAATATCAAACAATGAACACAGTAAAAAATATCTGGAATATAAGGAGTTTAAGATGTACCCAGAATATATGAAAGGTTCCTTAAATAAAGTCGCTCAAACAAGAAATAAAAGATTCGAACTTTCCCAATCAGGAAAAGCAGTCTTTCCTCCAATGAGTGCTGAGGAAAGAGAGGAAGTCTTAAATAGATTTCACCCTGATTACAAACCGGAGGCAAGACAAATCATAAATATAGGCCCTAATAAAGGAGAAAACCTGACCACAGAGATCGCTGATTTACTGGAATCTCATTCCAGAATTGATCCCAAACAATTTGATCTTTCAAAGCCAGACTATGAAACTGACCTTTTAATCATAGGAGGAGGTGGTGCTGGATGTGCAGCCGCCATCACTGCCATGAATCATGGAGTCAAATCAATTATTTCTTCTAAACTTCGGATTGGCGATGCAAATTCCATGATGTCTCAAGGAGGAATGCAAGCAGCCGTTCCTAAGATTGACTCTCCGCCCTGCCATTATTTAGATGCTATGGGAGGAGGACATTTTGATAACAAGCCCGAATTAGTCAGAGTTCTTACAGAAGATGGACCTTATATCGTCAAATGGCTCGAAGATCTGGGGGTCGTTTGGGATAAAAAAGAAGACGGAACACTCCAAGTTCTTCATGGAGGCGGAACATCCAGGAAACGTATGCATTCCTGTCGTGATTATACGGGTGCCATTATCATGCGGACACTTATGGACGAAGTGAGAAACAATCCTGATAAGATTAATTATTTAGAATTCATGCCCACAGTTGAATTAATCCTTGATAATAAAGGTAAATGTGCTGGGGGAATTCTTTATAATCTTGAAACTGAAGAATATTTTATTGTTAAAGCAAAAGCAACCATTATTTCTTCAGGTGGCTACGGCAGGCTTCATATAAGGGGATATGATACAACAAATCACTACGGGGCAACAGCGGATGGTGTTGTAATGGCTTACCGAGCAGGAGCAAAACTTCTTTATATGGATTCTGTTCAATATCATCCCACAGGAGCGGCTTTCCCTGAGCAAATTGCTGGATTTCTTATAACTGAAAAAATCAGAGGTGCAGGAGGCCAGCCGGTTAATAAAAATGGAGAACTCTTTGTTTATCCAAGAGAGCCTAGAGATGTTGAATCATCAGCAATTATCAGGGAATGTGTAGAAAGAAACATGGGAATTAAAACTCCAAGTAACCGCACAGGTGTTTGGCTTGATTCTCCATTGATCGAAATGATTCAAGGTGAAGGTTATATAAACAAACAATTCCCTGCTATGCACAGACAGTTTAATCGTTACGGAATTGACATCACCA
Source organism: uncultured Eubacteriales bacterium (assembly GCA_964584935.1). Lineage (GTDB taxonomy): Bacteria > Acidobacteriota > Aminicenantia > Aminicenantales > Aminicenantaceae > CAZPBN01. Next base: position 47,074 of record CAZPBN010000009.1, read on the forward strand.
AATACCCCATGCTTGTTTTTCCTTCTCTTCACTACCAGAATGGGGGAATCGAAATCAATGAAAAGTGCGAAACCAATATTCCCGGACTATTTGTTGCTGGAGAAGTTTCTGGAGGATTACACGGACGTAATAGGCTGATGGGAAATTCAGTCCTTGACTATAATGTCTTTGGACGCAAAGCAGGAAAATATTGCTCTGAATATATAAAATCCACCAAGTCTTTGGGATCTCTTACACTGGAACATATCCAAAATTATGAAAATGAAATAAAATCTGCAAAAATCAAAACTGACCGCATTTCTCCTGTACTTCTGCCTTCTTATACTCCTGAAGATGTTAAAAAACGTCAATTCACCAGTCATTATGAAGGAACATTGAGATAACAAAAGGAAAATATGTTTTTATAATTGCGGTTTGTTTTTTTCAAACCAGCTTTCATATATATGGGGTCCAATTATAACCAACGGACTCTTTTTTTATTTCCCTTTCACCACAATCTTAGAATAGTCAGCCACTTTTAATAAAATTCTGCTTATTTCTTGAAGTAATGCCAGCCTATTCTGCATAACTTCCTGTTCCTCTGTCATCACCATGACATTATCGAAAAATTTATGAATCACTGATTTGACTCGAAATACAATCCGCTGGGCTTTTTCAAATTCTCCCCTAGCAATGAGGGGAAGAATATTCTCTTTTATTATTGAAATAGTTGTGTATAATTCTCTTTCTTCTTTTTCTATCATTCGTTCAGGATTGAATTTGAACCGAGGCTGATTTCTCAAAATATTATTAACCCTTTTGGCAATCATAATCATGGGTTCCAAATGGGCACTTTCTTTCAGTTCTTCTAATGCTTTCACTCTTAAATAGGTGTGAAAAATATTATCAATCCCTGATCCCAATGCAGCCCATATCAAATCATACCTGTATCCTTTTTCTTCAAATATATACTGAAGACGATCCGGGAAAAATTCTGTGATCAGATGTTCTTTAATGTTTTCCTTTGATTCACTCAACAAATCCTCATAAACAGTATAAACCTTATCAATAAGACGCCCTATAGATAATGAGATTTTTTTATCCAATATAACTTTGCACATACTCTGAGCCATACGCCGCAGACCAAACGGATCTTTGGACCCTTTAACTTCAATTCCAATCCCAATCTGCCCAACTATGGAGTCAATTTTATCCGCAAGAGAAAGTATTGCCCCATTTAACGATGAAGGAGATTCATTCTCCAGGCTCACCGGATCATAATGTTCATAAATTGCTTTCCAGACTGAATCAGGATACCCCTCTTCTCGCACATAAAGTCCTCCCACCTTTCCCTGAAGAGAAGAAAACTCTCTGACCATTTCTGTTAACAAATCCACTTTACACAACTCTGCAGCTTGGGAAAGTTCATTTTTGTTTATTTTGATATCACTTTTTCTACCTATGTAATTGGCTATTTTCTTTATCCGGGTTGTCTTTTGTTCATAGGATCCCAGCTTTTCTTGATAAACAACATGACTGAGCCTTTTCGATTTTTCTTTCATGGATTCCATTCTATCTTTTTCCCAAAAAAATCTTGCATCTTCCAATCTTGCTTTGAGAACTCTTTCATTTCCATTTTGAATATATTTTTTATCATCTTTAAAAGTGTCCGCAATTCCTAGAAAATATGGAATTTGTTTCTTATCCCTCAGAACTGAAAACAGCTTTTGCCCCTCTTTCATAGCCGTGCTAATAATTTCTAAGGGAAGTTTCAAGTACTCTTCAGAAAATGATCCTAAAAATACATAAGGATATTCCACGTCATAAATAAGAGCATCCATAAGCGTGTCATCTGGGTAGATTTGTGCATTTAAAGATTTCAACTGCTTCTTCATTTGGTTGATTATCATCTTTTTTCGAGCATCGGGATCAATCTCAACCTTTCTTTTCTTTAACATTTCTTTAAAATTTGAAAGTGAGTCAACCTTGAATTTTTGAGGGGAAAGAATCTTATGTCCTGTGGAAAAATTGGAGGCTTTGATATTCCCCATCGAAAAAGGAATCGTCTTTCCCCCGAATAAACACATAATATTTTTTATAGGTCTTGAAAATCTAAATGAATGACTCCCCCACCTCATCATTTTCGGAAATGAAATAGATGAAATGATGTCAGTCAGGCTATTTTTTAATATAACTTCAGTGGGCTTTCCTCTCTCTGTTTTTAACACGTAAACATACTCTCCCCGTTCAGTCTTTATTACTTTCAAGTCCTCAATTTGACATCCCTTGGATTTTACAAAACCTATTGCTGCCGGTAATGGCTTTCCATCTTTTGAAAAAGCAGCTGATTTGGGAGGTCCTATAATTTTATTCTCTTTAATATCCTGTTCTTCTGCAAAATCACCCCAAATGATTATTCTTCGACAGGTTCCATAAGTCAGAAACTTTTCAATTTTTACATGAGATTCATTGAGTTTTTGTTCTATTTTTTCATTTAGCTGAGAAATGGCATCCTTCACATGAGAATAAGGCATTTCTTCAGTCATGATTTCCAGCAAAAACTCCATTATCTTTGATTCTCCCTTAAAGTAAAATCTTTAGCAATTTGATTGACGATTTTTCGTATCTGTCCTATTAATTTAACCCTTTCGGTAACACTTATAGCCCCTCTTGAATCTAAAATATTGAAACAATGAGAACATTTTAGACACATATCATAGGCAGGTAATAACAATTTGTTTTTAAGAAGTTGAGAAGCTTCTTTTTCAAATAGAGAAAACTGTTTTTTTAATGATTTAATATTTGCTTGCTTGAAATTGTATTCAGAAAATTCTTTTTCTTCATAAAATCTCAAATCACCATAGGATACATCTTCAGACCAATTCAAATCATAAATATTGTCCTTTTCTTCAAGAAACATTTCCAGTCTTTCTAGTCCATAAGTGATTTCAACCGATACTGGATAGAGATCGATTCCCCCGGCTTGTTGAAAATATGTAAATTGAGTGATTTCCAATCCATCAAGCAAGACCTGCCATCCAACTCCCCAAGCACCGATCGTCGGAGACTCCCAATTATCCTCATCAAAGCGTATATCATGTTCTTTCAGATCAATTCCCAAAATTTCAAGACTGTCTAAAAATATTTTCTGTATATCGAACGTAGACGGTTTAATAATGACCTGAAATTGAAAATGCTTTTGAACCCGGTGCGGATTCTCACCATACCTTCCATCATCAGGCCTGCGAGCAGGTTGTACATAAGCCACTTTCCATGAGTTTCCATCAAGCACTCGAAAAAAAGTATCCGGAGTCATTGTCCCTGCTCCTACCTCAACATCATAAGGCTGAGCAATATAACACCCTTTTTTCGCCCAAAAATTCTGCAGTTCTGAAACTAAATTCTGTATCGAATTTTTCTCTCGCATTTTAAAACAACCACATGAAACACATTTATTAAAAAGCAAAAATTCGGATAACTAATAAATCAATCAGTGAAATATTTTTTGTTTCCAGTTTCACTCTTTTCCTGTGACTGTCTCTGGCATACAATTGTCGATCAATCCTCATTATCTTTGAGATCCTTATTCCAGGTTAAAATGGGATTTCGTGCAGCCCTGGTCTCATCCAACCTCCTGACATAGGAATTATGAGGAGATGATTGCAATATTTCCTTATTGTCCTTTGCTTCCTTGGATATATTTTTCATAGCCTCTATAAAAGCATCCATATCTCTTTTAGACTCAGTTTCAGTCGGTTCTGTCATCAACGCCCCGTGGACAATCAATGGGAATGACACGGTGGGTGGATGAACACTGTAATCAATGAGTCTTTTAGCTATATCCAGGTTTGAAATTCCCTCTTTTTTCTGATACTTATCAGAAAAAACACATTCATGAAGTGTGGGAGTATCATATTTCACATAGTATTCTTTTTCCAAACTTTTTCTTACATAATTGGAATTCAACACAGATATTTCTGCCACTTCCCGAATTCCCCTGGGACCTAAAGTAAGTATATAAGCTAATGCTTTCACAGCAACTAAAAAATTGCAGTAAAAACTTCGGATTTTCCCAATGCTTTTGGGACGATCATAATTGAAAACAAATTTATTGTCTATTTTTTCTACAATAGGCACAGGAATAAATGGTTCAAGATTTCCTTTGACTCCCACAGGACCAGCCCCGGGACCTCCTCCCCCATGGGGAGTAGAAAACGTTTTATGAAGATTGAGATGAATAACATCAATCCCCATATCTCCAGGTTTACAAACTCCCATCAATGCATTCATATTGGCTCCGTCCATATACACAAAACCACCTTTTGAGTGCACAATATCTGATATTTTCATTATATCTGTTTCAAAAATTCCGAGAGTATTGGGGTTGGTTATCATCAATGCAGCTACTTCCTCTGTCATGTTCTTTGACAGATCGGCAATATCAATCATTCCTTTTTCATTTGATTTTATCTCTTTGATTTCATAACCACTCAAATGGGCACTTGATGGATTTGTCCCATGGGCTGAATCAGGAATAAGCACAGTCTTCCTGGAATCTCCTTTATCCTCTAAACAGGCTTGGATAAGCATCATTCCCAGTAATTCACCTTGAGCTCCAGCTGAAGGCTGTAAAGAAAAATAATCCATACCCGTTATTTCACCCAGCAATTCTTCGGTTGTTTTAATGATTTCAAGGTTGCCCTGAACCAATTCCGGCGGGGTGAAGGGATGAACTGAAGATAAGTGAGGCATTGAAGCAATTTTTTCATTGATTTTTGGATTATACTTCATTGTGCATGAACCTAAAGGATAAAATCCTTCATCCACACAGTAGTTCGTTTTGGAAAGCCGGGTGAAGTGTCTCACAATTTCAATCTCGGATACTTGGGGAAACCCTTCAATTTTATCTCTGACGGGTATACCTTTTAGGATATCTTTTTTAATGGGAATGTCCAGTTTGGGTAACCCAAATGCTCTTTTTCCTTTTTCACTTATTTCAAATATCAAAGGTTCTCTCATCATTTTTATTCCTCTTTCATTATTATAGGAATCAATCTTTACTTCATAATATTTGTTCAAGTGTTTCCACAAAAAAGTCTATTTCTTCTTTCTGGCACACTTCAGTCACACAAACAAGAACACAGTTATCAAGCTCTTTATAATAAGGCTGAAGAGATAATCCTGCCAAAATTTTATTTTCGATTAAATTGTCTTCAATTTCTTTCCACTTTTTGGTAAGCTCAATCACAAATTCATTGAAAAATTCTCCCTTGAATCTCTGGCGAATTCCTTTTATGGCACAGAGTTTATCCAAAGCATAATGAGATTTCTGGATATTTTGCCAGGCTAACTCTTTTAATCCCTCTTGACCCATTGATTCCAAAAATATGGACGCTCTTAACGCACATAAGGCCTGATTTGTGCATATATTGGAAGTGGCTCTTTCCCTTCTTATATGCTGCTCTCTTGTAGACAGAGTCAATACAAATCCTCTTTTTCCTTCTATGTCTTTTGTTAAACCAGATATTCTGCCCGGAAATTGCCGTAAAAATTTTTCCCGGCAGGCAATAAATCCAAGATAGGGGCCGCCAAAACTCATAGGTATTCCAAAAGACTGACCTTCTCCAGCAACGATATCTGCTCCAAAGTTTCCCGGTGATTCCAAAATCCCCAAGGAAACCGCATCCCCAATCAATACAATCAATAAGGCTTCAGTCGAATGGACTATTTCTGATATCTGGGCTAGATCTTCGATGATTCCCATAAAATTAGGATATTGGCACACAACAGCCGTTGTCTGGTCATCAATTTTCTTCTTCATGCTCTCAATATCAATCGTTCCTGAATCCAAATAACCAATTTCAATCACATCAATTCCTATATTTTTGACATATGTTTGGATCACTCTTCTATACTGGGGATGTACCGTTCCCCCTATCAGTACTTTAGGCCTCTTTATTATCCGGTTTGCCATGAGCACAGCTTCGGCAGCACCGGAAGCTCCATCATAGAGAGAAGCATTGGAAATATCCATCCCAGTTAATTGAGAAATGAGAGTCTGAAACTCGAAAATTATTTGAAGGGTTCCCTGGCTGACTTCGGGTTGATAGGGAGTATAAGGAGTGACTAATTCTCCCCTGGAACTTAAGTAATCCACTATAGAAGGAATGATATGGTTATAGGAACCGGCTCCAATAAAGGATTGATATTCCCAGTTTTTGTTTTTCTGGGCTATTTTTTCGAAATAGTTGATCAATTCTGGTTCTGTCATAGAAGAGGGAATTTTCAAATCGTCTTTTATTTTTATCTCCTTTGGGATTGTTTTAAAAAGATCTTCATATGATGATACACCAATCCTATCCATCATTTTCTTTTTGTCTTTGTCACTTAAAGAAATATAGCTCATCTTATTCCATTCCTTTTATTATGGCTCAATTTATAAAAAAAATATTTACTTTTCGACTCCCTCAAGAAATTTATCATATTCATCTACCGACATTAATTTTTGTAATTCCTCTTTATTTTTCACGTTCATACGGAAAATCCAACCTGCACCATGGGGATCCTTGTTTAAAAGCTCTGGAGAATCATTGAGTTTTTCATTCACTTCAATGACTTCTCCGGACACTGGAGAATATACGTCAGACACTGCTTTGACTGATTCCACGACTCCTATAGACTGATGAAAGTCAAGTTGAGTCCCTTTTTCCGGCATTTCAATAAAAACAACATCTCCAAGTTGCTTTTGAGCAAAATCAGTTATCCCTACTGTGGCATTTTCTCCATCGATCTTAATCCATTCATGATCCTTTGTATAATAAAAATCCTCAGGATACATTTTATGCCTCCTTATATTTTATTTATAAAAACCAGTTATATAAAAACAATCCATCCTCTTTTTAAAATTAATAAACGAAGATATGGATTAAATCTTATATTTAATACTTTCTTTATCTTTTATAAAAAGGCGTTTTAACAACCCTTGCTTTGACTTTCTTATTCCTTATCCCTATTTCAAATTCGGTTCCGATATCCTTATATTCCACTGGAAGATATGTCAAGCCTATGCTTTTTTTCAAATAAGGCGAAAAAGATCCGGAATTGACTTTCGATATTTCTTCCCTCTGGATATAAACGGGAAAGTTATGTCTGGCAATGCCTTTTTCCAGGACTTCAAATCCGACAATTCTTCTCTTTATTCCTTCTCTTTTCTGTTTCAATAAGGCTTCTCTTCCCATAAAATCACCCTTTTTAAATTTAATTAGCCATCTTAATCCCGCTTCCAGTACAGTTGTCGTTTCATCGATATCATTCCCATAAAGCATCAATTTAGCTTCAAGCCGGAGTGTGTCGCGAGCTCCGAGGCCGACAGGAAGAATTCCAAAATCCTTTCCTTTGTCCATGATGGCTTCCCATATTTTTTCCGGATGGGAAGAAAGAGTATATATTTCCACTCCATCCTCACCGGTGTATCCTGTTCTTGATATCAGACAATCTTCACCCACTGACTTTCCATATTCAAATTCAAACGGATTCAAAGCATCCAGCTTAATATCTGTAAGAGGCTGAAACATCTCCAACGCTCTGGGACCTTGAAGTGCCAGTTGGGTGTATTCTTCACTTTTGTTCTCTACAGTCACATCAAAATCTTTTCTATGTTTCAAAAGCCATGCATAGTCTTTTTCAATATTGGATGCATTGACAACCAACAAATACAATTTCGGTTCTAGACAGTATACCAATAGGTCATCCACGAACGTTCCTTCCTGAGTGGTTAAAGCGGAATATTGGGCTTTTCCGGGGGACAACTGTGAAACATCATTCGGAGTTAAATACTGAACAAACTCAAATGGCTGTTTTCCTGATACAATCATTTCACCCATATGACTGACATCAAACAAACCAACTTTATTACGGACAGCCAGATGTTCATCGATGATTCCTTTGTATTGGACAGGCATTTCCCATCCGAAAAAATCGATCATCTTTCCCTTAAGATTTTTATGGATTTGGTTAAGTTTTGTGCGTCTCATCGTTTCTTCACTCTGTTTTTAATTAATTATCATATAATCAGTCCTTATGCAAGAAAAATCATGATAGCTCTTGTTAGTAGTGAAAAATTTGTTATAATGAGCCTGAATGGTCCAGGAGTCAAAGCTGTTGCTGGTGCTGAAAAACGTGAACTGTTTTGGTGGAGAGATTGTTCTTTTTTACAGCCTTTGTTTTATATCATTTTCTTTTAAGGAAATCCTATTGTGCTTTAATTCTAGGGCTTGTTATCTTCTTATCTTTATTAAATACACGGGAAGCCGTCCATAATGTATAAACTAAAAAACAAAATAAGAAAAAAAATATCAAAGGATCTTAAAGAAAAATTCAGCACGGATCTCATTCATATTGAGATAAGCTATACTCCTCACATTAAAATGGGCGATTTGGCTCTGACTTATCCTTTTCAACTTGCCAAAAAACTAAAACGCTCTCCCAGACAAATCGCTGATGAAAGCATCCCCCTTTTATCCTCCCTTCCCTCTGTCCAAAAGGTAGAAGTGGCGAAAGGAGGATATATCAATTTATTTTTAAAAAGGAAAATATTTTTTTCTTACCAACTCAAAAACCTTAGAAAAACGTCCCTGTTTCCAGAAGAAAAGAAAATAGTCATCGAACACACCAATATTAATCCCAACAAAGCTGCTCATATTGGCCATCTCAGAAATGCCTGTCTTGGAGATGCCTTGTCCCGCTGTTTGAAGTATAAAGGAGAAACAGTTGAAATCCAAAATTATATCGACGATACAGGAATCCAGGTTGTGGATGTGGTCTTGGGTTTTATAGAACTGGAAAAAAAGAGCCTTGCTGAAATAAAAAAAATAAAAGGAAAGTTTGATTACTACTGCTGGGATCTGTATACAAAAGTTTCCTCATTTTTAGAAAATCATTCTGATCTTATCAAAAGAAGGTCTGAAATTTTGAAAAAAATTGAAAAGGGAGAAAATCCCGAATATGAGATTGCCCATTATATATCCAGGCGAATACTCCTTAGTCATCTCAATACAATGAAAAGAATAGACATCAGTTATGACCTCTTGCCCTGCGAAAGCGATATATTAAAGCTCAAATTCTGGGAAAAAGCTTTTAAACTATTAAAAGAAAAAAACGCTATTTTTTTCTCCCCTTCAGGCAGTCTTAAAGGATGCTGGGCTATGAAATTCGAAGAAGAAGCAGATAGAGATAAAATCATAGTCCGTTCTGATGGAACGGTGACCTATGTGGGAAAAGATATTGCCTACCAGCTTTGGAAATTTGGGCTTTTAGAAAAAGATTTCTATTACGAACCCTTTACTGAAATCAATGGAAACACAATATGGATTACATCTTCTTTCTCTAATCACAAATCTCCGCAGTTTGGAAAAGCCAGCAAGGTCTACAATGTGATTGATATAAGGCAATCCTTTCTCCAAAAAATTGTTTCTCAAAGTTTAAGAGCTCTCGGTTATAAAACCCAAGCTAAAAAATCAATTCACTTCTCTTATGAAATGGTCGCTCTTTCTCCTAAAAGCCTGGAGGAAATAAACATATCATTACAGGATGAAGAGAAAGAAAAGGAATTTCACGAAGTATCAGGAAGAAAAGGACTTGGAATCAAAGCTGATGATTTATTGGATAGGCTCGAAGAGAAAGCGTTCATAGAAGTGGAAAAAAGAAATCCAGATATAGGTTCTGATTTAAAAAGGGATATCTCTCATAAAATTGCTGCCAGCGCCCTTCGATATTTTATGCTTAAATTCACAAAAAATTCTCTCATTATATTTGATTTTGATGAAGCCCTGAGTTTTGAAGGGGAAACAGGACCCTATCTTCAGTACACATATGTTCGAATAAACAGTATATTTCGAAAGCTCAAAGCTAAAGAAGGCACTGCCGAAAAAAATATTCAGCAATGGATTTCTTCCCAGGATATTCCTTGGAAAGCGCTCCCTGAAAATGAGGAAAGAGATTTCTGGGAACTTGTACTTTTTTGCTCCCAACTTGAAGAAGAAATTCTCCATTCCATCCATTCTCTTGAAATCTCTCATCTCGCAAAATTCACGTTCAATCTCTGTCAAAAGTTTAATGGTTATTATCACAAATATTCTGTTCTTGCCGAAAAAAATATTGAGCTAAAAAAAATGCGGATATTATGTGTCTATTTTGTGAAAAATATCCTGAAGGATGCTCTTTTTCTTATGGGAATTCCTCTTCCTGAAAAAATGTGATTACTTGTAAATAGGTCAGATGTCAAACTGAAAAAGGAAAAAGATCAGTAAATAAAGACAATATAGTATAATGTTAAAAATAAATCTGATAATTCAATAAGAGCAACGCCGGATGAAATTATTAATAGCGGTAGCGATCATAATCGTTATCTCTCTTGTTGGTTCCCGCATCACTTATCAAAAATTACCTCTTGGTTTCAAAAATATTCTCTTTACAGGAACAGAATATATCTTTCTCGGAATCATTCTAGGAAAAAATGGACTCAAAATACTGGATGCCCAATCATTAAAAAGCCTGGAGCCTTTTTTGATTTTTGGCCTCTGTTTAATCGGTTTTTTGTACGGATTGCAGTTTGAATACCGAAAGTTAAAAAGCCTGCCCCGTTATTACTTCACCATATCAGCTGTTCAAGCAAGTTTTACTTTTATTCTTGTTTCTATTTGTTCTTATATACTCTTTACTATTTTATTCAATTTTCCTCAAAACACAACCTTAATGATTTCTATCACACTGGGAAGTTCTGCATGCTGTACAGCTCAATCGGCTCTAGGAATTGTGAGTAAAAACTATAGTATTCAAAACCGCAAGCTTCTATACTTATTAAGATACATCTCCAGTGTGGATGGACTTTTTGCCTTAGGCTTTTTTACAATTGCTTTAAGTATGATTCCAGCCAGAGGAGGTGAAAAGTTTCAAATCACGCTTACTCTCAAATGGCTTTTTCTGTCTATTGTTATCGGTGCTCTATCTTCTCTTATACTCATCGCTTTAAGCAGAGTTAAATTTTCGCATCAAGAATATGTGGTGTTTGTTTTAGGGACAATCCTCTTCTGTTCTGGATTAGCTATAAAAATCCACCACTCCCCTCTTGTTGCAGGATTGGTGTGTGGAATCATCACTGCGAATTTTTGCCGTCACCGGAACCGGGCAATGGCAATTGTTGTTCATTCTGAAAAAACCATCTATATTATATTCCTTATCATATTAGGAGCAGGATGGACGATTCGAATTGATAACGTCTTAATCATCACATGTGTTTATTTCTTAATAAGAATAGCTGGAAAATATCTTTCCTCGCTCAGTGCTGTTCGACTCTTTAAAATCGACAGGGAAATACCATCCACATTTGGATTGGGACTAATTTCAGAAGGAGGATTGGCGGTTGCCATCATTATCAGTTTCAAAATTCTTTATCCTTCCTTGTCTCATTACCTTGTAACCATTGTTTTATTATCAATGATTTTGAACGAATTTATAAGTCCCACCCTCATTCTCTCTCAAATTGGAGGAACGAAACGCCGTCTATTGGATGAAAGTTAAACACAAATGAATAAAACCATTCTTAAAAAAACCCTGCTGAATCAAATTGTATACAAAATAATTTGTTTGTTGTTGATCATCGGAACCATGGTTTTGTTTATAAATATTGATTTTATGCCATCGCGCGATGTGTGCCTCACCCTTGTTCTTGGCTTCATGCTCCTGGCTGCATACTGCATTGGATTTTTATTAGAAAAAATTGGTCTGCCAAGAATAACAGGCTATATATTTACCGGTCTTTTTCTCGGGCCCTATTTTTTAAACTTATACAGTTCAAATACAGTCACAAAGCTTGGATTTTTAAATAACCTTGCCCTCGCTTTTATAGCGTTTTGTGCTGGCGGAGAACTGAGAATGACAAACATCCGACGTATTTTCAAATCCATTGTTTATATGATCTCAGGTGTGACAATTGTTGTTTTTGTCGGAATCACTTTAATTGTTTTCAGCCTTTCTAATTTCATTCCTTTTATGAGCAGTATGAGTTTTCCAGTGAAGCTGGCTATAGCTTCTATTTTTGGAGTCATTGCCGCTGCCCGCTCCCCCTCTTCAGCAATAGCCATTATCAATGAAACCAAAGCACAAGGACCATACACGGATCTTGTGCTCAGCGTATCCATTGCCATGGATGTGGTCATCATCATCGCCTTTGCAGCTGTCATCTCTCTATGCAGAGTTTTTATTAAAGCGGGGGGGAGTATCAATCCAAAATTTTTTCTATTTCTTCTTTTTGAGATAGCGATTGCCTTTATTCTGGGATTTCTCCTGGGTAAATTCATTGTTTTTCTTTTGGACAAATTAAAGGTTGAATTTTCAATAGTCATCATTGCGGTCGGTTTTCTGGTCATAAAATTTTCCCATTACCTCAGTGACTATTTAAATGAAATTCAGGATATCAGTCTGAAGCTGGAACCTTTGTTGATATGCATGGCAGCCGGTTTTTCCATTCAAAATTTTTCTGACCACGGAGAAAGATTTTTGTGGAGGATGAACAGAATTTCTCTTCCTATTTATATTGCTTTTTTTGTCATAACAGGAGCTTCCATAAACATCAACATATTAAAAAATGCCTGGTTCCTGGGGATTATCATAGTCATTGCCAGAGCGATATTTCTCTATATCGGTTCTTTTTTAAGCGGAAAACTTACCATAAAGGAACCAAAGATATATAAAAATGTCTGGATGGGATTCATCACTCAAGCAGGTGTCAGTCTCGGATTATTAGCAGAGGTGGTAAGGCAATTTCCAGAAATAGGAAAGCCTATTCAAACCATACTCATCGCTTCCATAACCTTAAATCAGCTCATTGGACCTGTTGCCTTTAAATGGGGACTTAAAAAAGTCGGAGAAACAAGAACCTAAATATGATTTACATAAAAATGAGGAGATCATCATGAGGATCACGGATTATTTAAATATAGAATGTATTAAAATTCCTCTTGCTAATAAAACAAAAAATAAGATAATAACAGAATTATTGAATCTCATAGTGAACGTCGAACCAGGAATTGATAAAACAAATGCCCTGAATTGTATTATGGAACGGGAAAATATCGAGAGCACTGCCATAGGAGAAGGGATCGCTATCCCCCACGCCAGAATTAAAAACCTCTCAAATACTCATATTTCCTTTGGAGTGGCAAAACAAAACATTGATTTCAATTCCCTGGATGGGGAACCTGCAAAAATTTTTTTCCTCCTCCTTTTTCCAGAAGAAACAATCGATATTCAACTGCGTATTCTTGCCCGAATTTCCCGTCTTTTAAAAGATAAAAATCTCTATAATCAATTGCTGAATTGTAAAAATAGAGACGAGGTTATGAACACCTTCACTCAATACGAAAAGAGACACTTTTCATAATGATAGGATAAACCATGAACAAACAAATGAAACTGGTCATAATTTTTCTCAATCATATTGAATACCTGGAAGACTTGCTTTCTGCTTTTCTGGAAATAGGACTGTCCGGAGCCACAGTCATCGATTCTGTGGGAATGGGACACATCATAAGTCATGATATCCCTATTTTTGCAGGCTTGAAAAATTCTTTTCCCGGAAGCAGCCCCACCAATAAAACCATTCTCATTGTCACAGAAGACAATAAAATTGATAAAATCTCTGAAGTTTTAGACGATATCACAGGATATTTGAAAGAATCGGGTGTGGCTAAAATGTTTTCCCTCTCCATTGATGAATCGTTCGGTTTTTAATCTCAAATCACTGATCAAAAGATTTTTCCAGATTCTCCCACATAATCAATTATCATTCACACACATTCTATTTGAGAAGAAAAATATTTATTAAATTAAAAGATGATTACATATCAAAACGAAACGAATTCAGTCTAAAACACCCTAAAATATCAGAAAGCGAGGAAGTCAATGCGTTCTTTTCAGAACAATCATGGTCATATCATCCATTTGATTCACTCCGGAAGTGAATTCATTGACTTCCTCAAATATTTTTTTCATTAAATCTTGGACTGGCAATTTACTATTTTGTTTTGCAATATTGATCAACCTTTCTTCTGTAAACTCCTCACCTTTTTTATTTCGGCTTTCTGTAATTCCATCGGTATAAAAAAGTAATGTATCACCAGGACTCAAAGTTATTTTTTTCTCCTCGTATTCACTGGAAGGAAACATTCCCAGACATAACCCGGAAATTTCAAAATGATCAACCGTTCCTTTTTTTTCGATCAATAAGGGAGGATTATGTCCCGCATTAATATATCGCAACTCGTTTTTTTCATTGTCATATTCGCAATAAAAAAATGTAATAAAACAATTGGTGGAAGAACTTTTGTGGACAAAATCATTCAATCTCAAGGCCATTTTTTCCAAGCTGCATCCAGAATCAACCTCAGAATGCAAGCAGGCTCTCAGTGAAGCCATTAAAAGAGAAGCTCCCACTCCTTTCCCAGAAACATCAGCAATAACAATTCCTAAGCGTTTTGAATCAAGTTCTATAAAATCAAAATAATCTCCCCCTACTTGATAACAGGGAACATTGGAACCCGTAATATCCATTTTTTCGAATTCCGGATTTTCTTTGGGAAGCAAATCTTTCTGGATCTGAGCTGCCAGAGCAAGTTCCTTTTCCATTTTTTCATTCTCAATAGCCTTTTCAACCAGTTTCGCATTTTCGATCTTAACAGCAGCCAGATTTGATAAAAGAGTCAACAGCTTGAGGTCACTATCTGAAAATTGATCAAGCAACGAAATTCTATCTGAATAAATAATCCCAATGATTTCTTTATTATTATACAAAGGAACACACATAGCGGAATGGATATTTGACTTTATAATGCTTTCCTTGGCTTTAAAACGTTTATCAGCCTGGGCATCTCTGGTTAAAACCGAAGAACTCCTTTCCACAACTGTATTGATAATACTCTGGCTGACTTGAATTTTTTTATTTTTCAACTTTTCATTGTTGATTCGCACCACTTTTGGAATCATCTGGGGAGGATTTCCCTCTTTGATCATCAGGATTCCCCTGTCCATATACATATTTTCGCAGATAAGATCCATAATATACTCTAACAGCTCATCTAATGGTTTATGAAGGATAAGAGCTCCACTCACCTCACTGAGTACGGAAAATGACCGGCTGTCTTCTTTGATTTTTTCTAGATTTTCCGGAATGAGGCCAGCTTGCATGGTGGTGTTCATATCTTGTTTATCAAGAAGCTTGTCCACTTGAACGATTGTATTGATATCTTTATCAATACCTGTTTCATCTTTAAGTTCCACATTGGTTGAAAGTTTCATATCAAAAATAATTCGAGTCGATCCAATGAGAATCTCATCTCCTTTTTTGAGTTTAACAGGAGAGACTAATTTTTTGCCATTGACAAAGGTTCCATTTTTACTCGATTCGTCACAAACAAAATAATTTGAATCTGAAGGATAAATAGAAACGTGGATCCCTGAACAGAACGGATCTTCGATAACGATATCATTTTTCTGAGAACGACCGAATGTCAGCTTTTTACCTTTTAAAACGATATTATAGGGATCATCATTTTTTGGATAAATGTATAATTTTGGCATTATTTCTGACTCACAAATTATATTGTTTATATAATGATAGCAAGAAACACCCTATTTTTCCAAATTTTTCAGCATTTTCTTGCATTTTTTCACTTTATACTCAAAGGGAATTTCTTCAATCAAAGGAAAAAGACATTCTTTGAGATTTTTTGGTAATATGTTATCAAGTAGCTCGATAGAATAGTCTATATCCTTTTTCTCTCCAGAACTTATATTTTGATAGGCTTTGATCACTTCCTCTTTAAAATAAATAAGGCTAATCAGCTTAAAAAGCTGCTTGAGCAGCTGAGCCAGTTTAACTTCAAGTTCTTTGGCTAAAAATTCTTTTTTCTTATCTTTGAGCAAATCATTCATTTCCAGTAGAATGAGATAGCTTTTCTTTATAAACAATATGATTTCTTTATTGATTATTTGTTCATCAAATCCTATTGACGAATTATTCTCTCTGATTTTATACAAAGCGTCTATGATTTCTGTCTTAAGGTCATGCTTTTCTTTGTTCAACTCTTTGATTAATAAATCAGCAGATCTCTGAGTTCCAATCTCAGCCATAATGTCGGGGATTGCTTTCCTTATATCAAGACCTTCTTCTTCATCTCCTAAACTATCCTTTAAGGTTCCCACTATTTTTTGCCCATAGGATATTAAAACTTTTGAAGCGATACTTTGGGTATAAGGTTTTCCTAGGTGTTTTATTATCAAAGGAATGAATTCCCGCTTTTTCAACTTTCCAGCACTTTCTAAGGCATATTGCAAAACTTCAAAAGATTCTTCTTTTAATAAGGCACATAATTTTCTGATAATTTCTGTATCCGCTTCAATCATCCCCATGGCTTTGGCTATTTCCATTTTTGATATTTCTCCGTTTTCAGACTGGTCATCTAGAACTTTGTTCATATGGCTTTTTATAAATTGTTTATAAATATCCATAGACATGATTTCTTTAATTTGGGCATCCAGATTGTCATCATCCTTTCCTTCTTCTCTTGCCGGAATCAAAACTTCTCCTTCCAATTCAAAAAGATCTCTCATCGATTCAGCTTTGATTTCATTTGTTTTATGAGAAATTGCTTTTTTAAGTTCTGGATTCAAATTTTTATTCTTTGCCAGATCGAAAAGATTCATAGCATACAGAATTGAGCTTTTTTTCTTGCTTTCCACTGTATCAAAAACCAATTTGGTAACATCCATATCTATTTTTTCTTTAATATATTTATCAGCATCAAGCCATTTTATTTTTAAATTCTCCTTCACTATAGACACATACTCTTTTGTTATTAAAAGATTGAGTATTCCCCAGACCAAAATGAAACATATGGTCACAATACTGATATAAATCATAGAAAAATTAAATGCGAATATAAACACCAAAAGGATCAGGGCTCCAAAACCCTTTGCAAATTTACTAACAAACATATCTATAAACATTTTAGCTTTATACTTAATATCCGGTGAAACAGGAATATAAAGAAGTTCCCTCACTGATTGGGTAAGGGAATGAGCCAGACTCTTCTCCCCTCCTTTGATCAAACAAGCCCAATAAATCATAAGAGCAGCAGGAATGAACAATATGGCTATAGAACACGCCAGTAAAAATAGAGGAGCGATCATCAAAGCAACCCGTATCCCGTAATTCCTCAGAATGCGGCTGGTCAGCAAAATATGAAGCAAATAGGATATAAAAAGCAATAGAGTAAAAAAAGTCCCTAAAAATGAAGTTCGTAAATCTGTGTTTTCATAAGTATTTCTAACAATTGTATTGAATTGAAAATCAATCAGAGTTGCCACAATAATTGTCGAAGCCATAATTCCACTTAAAATGAGCAAATGACGATTTCTCCAAATCAACTGAAAACTCTTGCCATATTCAATTTTCTTCTTTTTTTGTTTTGTATAGGATTGATCCTCTTCATTTGTTCCAAGATTTGACTTTTTGCGGATGCTCACAATGATGAATAAACAAAAAATCAATAAAACAGGACAAACCAATAAGAGATTTTCAGTCCCTATTTTTTTTGCCATCAAAGATGATAATAAAGATCCGCCTATTCCTCCTAAAAGCCCTCCGCTTACCAGAAATCCAATAATTTTTTTTGCCTGATGAGGATTGTAAATATCATTGACCAGAATCCAAAACTGGGTGATGGAGGTGGCAGCAAATATATCTGACCAGAACCAGTAAATCAAAGAAATACCCTGAATTTCAGTTCGAAACAACACCCAGAAAATTAATAAATTGACAATAAAAAAAGTCAAACTTATTGAAATATAAACAGACCTTTTCCTTGAATGCAGTAATTTCAAATTCAAAGTAACAGCGAATCCGATCAATAAAGCGGTGAGAAGATAGGCATAGGGTAAGTTTTCAGTCCCAAGACGTTTAAGGAAAAGAGAAATTTTGACCGGTTTGACGATGTATATTGAAAATGTTAAGAAAAAAAAATAGCAAAATAAAAAAAAAGAGGATAATGTCTCCTCAGGCTTTATCTCGATTAAACGGGATAATATTTTATGAATGATGTTTGTCGCCATTTTAATTAGATGGAATTATCCATTGTTCAAACTAAAAATCTATAATACAATCATTATTAGATATAAGCTCCCTTTTAACCTCATTATTTTCCCAATACTGTTTCATGCCTATTGATTTTCACTTTATATTGAATCTCCCTTCTATCATTTCCTCCCTAATATGTCTGTAAAATCCCTCTAAATTTTTTGATTCTCTCTTCGATTTTCACATCATCAATTAAAGGAAAAATAATATCCTTTATTCTTTTTTTCAATATATTATCCAGTAATTCTAGGGCATAAGCCACAGAATTCTTTGTTCCTATCTGTATATTTTGAAACGCCTTGACAATATCAGCATGAGGGTATATCAATTCTAATAATATAAAAATATTTTTTATATAAATATTTAATTTATCGTTCAATAACTCACCCATCTTTTCTTGACCTTCCCTGTGAACCAGTGCATATTGTTCTATAAAATATTGGCAATATTTTTTAACCAATTTTATTAGTTCAACTGTAATCAAGTTTTCATCAAACCAAATATCCGGATTCTCAGTATAAATTCTTTCCAGAGCATTAATGATATCATACCTTATATTATCATCAGCCCGCATCAATTCCCATACTAAATAATCAGCCGATTCCTGAACCGGGTCACAGGATAAAACGGAGGCAACCGCTTTTCTCACTTCACTATTCTCTTCGTAATCTCCTAAATAATCAGCAAGGGTGCCCAGTATGCTTGATCCATATTTTTTAAGAGCGGCAATGGCATCCTCTCTGGTAATGGGACTTTCCAATTTTTTGACTAACAAAGGGACATATTCCCTTTTTTTTATTCTTCCAGCACTGTCTATCGCATACCTCACAACATCAACCGAATCATCTTCAAGAAGTTCTTCAAGTTTGGACATTAAAGGAGATTCAGGCTTCATAAATCCTAGAGCTTTTGCTATTTCCATTTTTTTGATTTCTGCTTCCTGAGTATCCTCTTTCAGGATTTTTTCTATATGAAATGTCATAACTTCCTGGTAAATATCAAGAGACATAACCTCCTTTATCTCATTCCGAAGCTCCTTATCAACCCTCTCCTCTGACTCAGGTATCATTAAAGAATTTTCCTCAAAAAGCACATCCAAGGAAGAAACCTTTATTTCATCTGATTTATCCGAGACCAATTGCTTCATTTCAGGTGTGAGCTTGTCCTGTTCCAACAAATCAAACAAATTCATAGCATAGAGAACAGAACTCTGATCCTTGCTTTCAATGGTGTCAAAAACGAGCTTTGTGTAATCCACATCAATATTTTCAGCCACAATCATATCCGCACGCCGCCATTTCATATCCAATCTATTTTTTAATGTATTTGTGTATTCTTTACTGACTTTCATATTGAACACAATCCATAAAAATATAAATAGAGATGTGATAAGACTCACAAACTTGATCCCAAAATTAAAAGGCAAGATAAAAACAATCATGAGGATCACAGCTCCGATTGTCTTGGCAAACCGGTTGAGAAACATATCAATAAATACTTTAGCCTTGTATTTGAGTTCATAAGGGATAGGAATATATAACAGTTCCCGTGCGGATTGATTCAAGGAATAAGATAGGCTTTTATCTATTCCCTTGATAGCAATAGCAAAATAGATAATAGGCCATAAAGCGATGCCTAAAGAGCACAACAATAAACTGAATGGATAGAGCAATAAAGTTGTCCGGAGACCAAAACGTTTTATCAAACTACTGGTTAACAGCAATTGAATAATAAATGAAAAAATCAACAATCCCGCATTGAATTTTCCAAAAAAAGCGGTCAAATTGTCTTTGATGGAGGGCCAGTTTTCTATGACATTTTTCGACTGCCAGTCAATAAATGTCGACACTATTCCTGTAATAATTATGAGAATGGCAATGAGTTTCACATAGTTCTCTTTTCTGACAGCATTAAAGCAATCTCGAAATCCGACCTTGCCTTTTATACTTGCTTTCTCTGTTTTTTTTGTGCCTTCAAAACTGGCATTCTTTGCCTTCCATAAAAATATGAAATTAACAATAATGATGCAGACAACAAAAAAACCGGAAGCAATATAAAGCAAATTATAAGACTCATTGGATTTGGCAAGAACACCTGTCAGCACTCCCCCCACAATTCCACCGAGTATTCCCCCGCTTCCAAAGAATCCTATAAGCCTCTTGGCTTCTCTTGGATTGAACACATCATTGACTGTGATCCAGAACTGGGTGACAAGCACAACCACTAATAAATTTGCCCACACCCAGTATGCTAGAGGCAACCACTTCCACCCCATTGGGAAGAAAATTGTGAACAGTAAACAGGAGATTATAAAAATAATCAGACTGCCTATGATCAACAATTGCCTGGATATTTTAATTTGAAGCTTTGAGTGAAAAGCGACAACAAATCCCGCTAAGATAGCTGTGGCATAGGCGATGGGAAGATTTTCTGAACCGAGTTCGTTTAAATAACTTGCGTCCCGAAGGGACTTTATTATAGTGAAAGGCGTGGTTATGCAAAAAAAGTAGAAAAAAAGGAGTCCCGCTATAAGTTCTTCACCGGGTTTTATTTTTACAATATTAGAAAAAACCTTTTGAAAACGCCTTTTTGCCATAGCCAGGACATTCTATTTCGAGGGACAATATCAAATTAATCTTGCATGAAACTTTTAAAAGCTGATTCTTCATCATTATAGATGTCAAGTACTTTGGTGAGCATAGTCACTTGAAAAACAAGAAAAAGCTTTTTTGATATTTTTGCCAGCTTGAGTTTTCCTCCTAAATTTTGAGTCGATATATAGCTAGCGAGAACCTCCCCCACTCCAAAACTGTCAATGAATTCAACGTTTTCAAAGTTTAATAAAATATTTTTTTTACCTGATTCCAAATTCTTTTTCACAAGTTGATGAAGGGTTACATTGGACATGTCAGCCCTTCGAATTTCCCCATCAATGTCTAATATGACAATATCTTCTTTCTCTCTTGTTTTTATTTCCATTTTATCCTTCTTTCTATCAATTATATCCTTTTTTGACCCAATATTTCATACTTAGCTTTTATCAAAAGAATAATCCAAAGTCAATATATTTGGGTGGTGAAAAACTTCTCAAATTTTTTAAGAAGCTTTTAGGTATATAGATATTTCTTTTCACTATTTGAATCTGATATAATGATAGGCAAGCTAATTATATGAAGAATTAAAATGATTAAAAAGACATACTTCTTAGTACCTATCCTGCTTTTCTTTCTTTTTTCTATTCCCATTTCGGCAGAAAGCGATATCCCCTGCGAATGGACAGGTATAAAAAAAATCGTTGCGGTTGGAGATATTCATGGAGATTTTGATAATTTTGTAATCATTCTAAAAAATATTGGACTGCTCAATGAAAAACTTCAATGGACTGGAAATCAAACCCATCTGGTCCAGACCGGAGATATTATGGATAGAGGTCCAGACGCAAAAAAAGCATTTGATCTTATAAAAAGGCTTGAAAAAGAAGCCAAACAAGCAGGCGGAATGGTGCACATGCTCATTGGGAATCATGAGGAAATGAATATCACCGGTCTTGCTTTGAGACAAATCGACTATATCACCCCTGAACAATTTGTTTCATTTCTTCCTCCTAAATACAAGGAAAATCAAGAAAAAAAATTCCTGAAAGAATTGAACTATCGTTCAAACAATTCCAAAAAATCCGATCCTGCTTTACACAAATTATTATTAAAACAATGGAAAAAAGTCTTAAGGCAAGATCGAAAGGCCCAATCTCTTTACCTGGATACATTCTATAAAAATTATGGACAATGGATCATCAATAAAAACACGGTTATTAAAATCAATGATATTATCTTTGTCCACGGGGGGATAAGCAGTGAATTTTCAAAATGGAAACTTCAAGATATCAACCAGCGAACGCGCAAAGAACTCCTTGAACTCAGAAAAGCCGTGGAGCAATCCACGTCACCCTCTATTGAATTGAAAATTGTTTATCAAGATAAAGGCCCTATCTGGTACCGTGGTTTGGCACTGAATGATGAAAACGAGTTTGAGGACGATGTCGAAAACATATTAGACAACCTTAACGCCAAATATATAGTCATTGCTCACACCGTACAAAAATCAAACATAAATCATAAATTCAACAAAAAAGTATGGATTATTGATACAGGAATATCTGATTATTACGGAGGGCCTCTTGAAGCTCTCATGATTGAAAATGGGCAATTCACCACATGGGGGGAAAACAATGAAAATTAAAATATCAATAACCAGTGCATTCTGCCTATTTCTTTGGGCTATAATTTATGGTCATTGTTTCACTTCTGTTTTGATAAGAGAGAATCCAAAAAACAAAATGGAACAATATTTAAAAACAGCAAACATCATTTCGGTCGAAAAAGCAGATATTGGGAGAACAGAACCCTGGATTATTCATATGGACAATGGAACATTAAAGAGAAGAGCGATATTCAAGCATTTGAATTCACCGAGACCGACAATCATACCTGATAGTTACATGTATGAAATTGCTGCCTATAAATTGAATAAGCTTCTGGACATAAAAATGGTTCCTCCCCTTGTAGAAAGGCCAATCAGAGGTGTTCATGGATCCCTTCAACTCATGCTGGAAAATGTCATCAGTTTGGAAGTAATGAAAAGAAAAAAAATAAAACCTCCTGTCCCGGATCAATTTTCTAAAAATATGGAATCCATTGAACTATTTGAACATTTAACCTATTCCAAGCGGGAAGACGAAGATATATTGATTAATAAAGACACCTGGAAAATTTGGAGAGTCGATTTCAGCGAATCCTTTGCTCCGGAAACACGATTATTTCCAGAGTTTAACCTCAAGCACTGTCCTAAAACGCTTTATAACAATCTTAAAACATTGAATAGAAAAAAGATTCAAGCAGAATTGAATCCCTATCTGAACAAGCAAGAAATCGACGCCCTTCTTAAAAGAAAAGATCTGATTTTAGAATACATTGAAACACTGATTGAAAAGCAAGGAAAAAGCGCACTTTTGTTTTAAGATAAATTGAATTCATAGTAGTACCATTTTTTGTGCACATCAATATAACCTTAATATTATCAATTTCTTAAAAGAAGAAATCACACCTTTTTCAACATCTTTTTTCACAAAATTGTGGAAATAAGTTAATTGACAATCCGATTTATTTCGAATATATTTCACCTAATTTCCATTCGATGAAGGAGTGACCGTGGAAAAACAAGGAGGGAATTGAATGAAGAATCCAAACACAAAAAACGAAAACAATAGTCAAAAAAGTTCTCTGAATCCGATATATAAAATTTTCAAAATATTTACAGATATCAGGCCAGGAGAAGGATTAACCACATTTCTTTTAACCTTTAATGTGTATTTACTCCTCTTAGCTTACTATATAATCAAACCGGTGAGGGAAGCTTTAATACTGGCAGGAAAGGGGGCAGAGATAAAGAGCTATCTTTCAGCGGCAATGGTGATCACTCTGATTCCTGTGATTAAATCATTCAGCAGCCTTGCATCAAAAGTATCCCGACAAATTCTCATAGCCTGGGTCACAGTCTTTTTCATATCCAACCTTGTGATTTTTTATCTTCTCTCCTTAGGGGGAATCGGATTAGGAACAATGGGCATCATCTTTTTCATCTGGGTCGGAATATTCAATGTCATGGTTATCGCTCAGTTCTGGGGATTTGCTAACGACATCTTTTCAGAAGAAAAAGGGAAACGCCTCTTCCCCCTGGTGGCTTTTGGGGCGACTTTTGGAGCTTTATCAGGAAGTACAGTTGCCGGATGGCTGGTGGAGCCCATTGGAGTTTACCAGATGATGCTGGTATCCGCAGGTGTCCTTGGAATTTGTATTTTGCTGACTTTTTTAGTCCATATAAACGAACTGAAACATCAATCAGATAAAAACAAAAAAAAGGTCTCTGAAAAAATTCAAAACCAAAAAGAACAAACCAAACCACTAAAAAAAGGAGGGGGATTCAAATTTGTATTTAAAAAAAGATACCTCATTTATCTTGCTTTTTTTGTGCTCCTATTGAATTTTATCAACACCAACGGCGAATATATCTTGGGAAACATTATAACCAGCACTTCAGAAAAAACTGTTGAAGGCTTGATTACTGGAAATTTTTTAGTTAAAGACCTTTATGGGTTTTATTTAGTTGAACTTATACCGAAATTAATTGGAAACTTCTATGCAGACTTTTTTTCAATTGTTAATCTTCTAACCGCCATCATACAGCTCTTTATCGTATCCCGAATATTCAAATGGTTTGGAGTGAGAGTAGCCGCCTTAATCCTCCCCTTCATTGCTCTGGGAGGATACATTTTTATCACATTTGGCGCGACTCTTGCGGTTATCCGATGGGTGAAAACTCTGGAAAACAGCACCGATTATTCTTTAATGAACACAACCCGGCATGCGTTGTTTCTCCCCACATCCAGAGAAGAAAAATACAAAGCCAAAGCCGCCATTGATACCTTCTTTCACAGAGCAGGTGACGTATTTTCAGCTTTGCTTGTTCTTGCTGGGACTTCTTTATTTGCATTTAAAATCATAGGATTTGCCCAGTTTAATATAGCTCTTGTTCTTATTTGGATATTTCTTGGATTTCTCCTCATAAAAGAACACAAGAGACTGACACAACAAAAAATTCAGTGAAATTCTCCTGATTTTTAATTCACCCATATCATGCGAAGAAATCAAACAAAGATTATCTCAGATCTTTGACTTTTATGATTCCCCCTATATCCTGGGCAATATACAAATATCCTTTATCATCCCTGGTCAATCCTTCCTGATCATTCCCAAGGAAGGCGTATTCATTGATCAATTTTCCCTCAAGGGTGAGCTCGACAAGGATGTTATCAGCATCACTGACCACATTTAAAATGCCTGTATTTGAATCATAGTACATGGCAGAAACATCATCCAATTTGAAAGGCAAAACCCTTAAAATGCGGGCTTCAGTGATATCCCTATTGCTTGATTTCAGAGGAATCAACACTTCCATAATACAGGGAGGATCCCATTGATTCCCCACATAAAAAGTTCCTCCTTCCGGGTGCTGGGGATCTGAAACAAAGGCAATGCTTTCCAATCCATTGTCATAACCTGCTTTCTGCTTTTTAATATAATTCGGATCGTCCTTGTATTTTCTGTTGAGAGGAAACTCTCTGGTGATTTCCCATTCATCCGGATCAAATTCCATGATGATATCCTCTCCTTCTTTGACAATGTACAACAAACCTGTTTCCGGATTCAGTGCTAAACCTTCCAGATCACCGGGGATTTTTTTTCTAAACACAGGAGTCCCATCTGTTTTGATTTCCACAATTTCCCCTTCATCGCTCACCACAAAAAGAGTATTCCTTTTGTGATGAAAACATATTCCGGAAGGTTCGGGAATATCCTGCTGGTCGATATCACCACCATATCCTTGTTTTCCAATCCATTCATAAGGAAAACGGATGCTGGGTTGATTCTTAGGATGAAAACAAGAACAAATAAATAGTAAAATGACAGGAAGTATGAGCTTTATAACTTTCATTTCATTAACCTCATTTGATCACTGCCCGACTTTATCGGACAATCCAGTTTATACAAAAAAAAATAAATTTATATCATTTAACTTCAATTATGTCCACAATAGAAAACATAATGGCGAGATGTCAGATGTCAGACGTAAGATGAAAAACAGTTCAAAAGGAGAATTCAACAATAATATTTATAATGGGATACACAGCTTTCTTGTTATTCTGTGAGAACTTCATTTAAAATAGACACTTGATTTATAAATAAAAATAATTATTATATTAGAAATAGTGGGAAAATCCATAGAGGAAGATATATTAAAAAGAAAAAATTCTTATTCTGAAATGAAAAAAGATAGGATTATAAAAGAGAGAGAATGCAGTTTCTTAAAAATATAAAAAGGAGGGAAATGATATGAAAAAATTCACTAAACTCTTTATATTCTTCGCCATTGTTTTTACGTTCAGTGTTTTCTGTTTTTCTCAGTTTACTGATGAAGAAATCGCTGAGCGTGAGAAATGGGAAAACTTTCTACAAACTGCGGAAATTGTGGATCAGGAACAAATGGGCGGCCGGCTGGCGGTTACGGAACCATGGAAATTAACCCTTGAAAAAGACGGAATCAAAAAATACGCTTTATGGAAAAATGTTGAGGGACGCCGGAAAGGATATCTTGAAGGATGGAAATGGGAGATAGCGGCTTACCGCCTTGATAAATACCTGGATCTAAACATGATTGCTCCCACAGTGGAAAAAAGATTCCAAGGAAACCGAGGCTCCTGTCAGTTATGGGTTGAATATGAAATGTCTTACAGAGATAAAATCGATAATAAAGTCGATCTCCCTTCCTATAAAGTCTTTCCCTTCAACAGAGCTGTCTACCTGCAACGGGCATTTGACAATCTGATTGCCAATGAAGACCGTCATATGGGAAACATTCTCTTCACCAAAGATTGGAGAATGATCCTCATTGATCATTCCCGATCCTTCAGAACCTCTAAAAAGTACACTAAAAAGCTTATCAACAGTTCTGAAAGCAGAGGCAAGCCCAAGATAATGAGACAATTACCCCGCCATTTTATTGACAAGATAAAAGCCTTGAATTTCGATCTGGTTAAAGATATCGTGGGAGAATATCTAGAAGACGATGAAATTGAAGCCCTGCTTATCAGAAGGGATCTGATTCTCGAAGAAGTCAACAAGCTTATTGAAAAACAGGGGGAAGATGAGGTTCTTTATTAAACGGAAGGATTGATTTTTTTTATCATTGTAACCCTATTCTGTCCATTTTCTCTCTCATAGGAGAAATCATCCATAAATTTTTTTGATATAAATATTCCAAATCCTCCTCTTCCCCCTTTTTGAATAACCTCATTGATGTCCGGTTTTTTGGTTTCCATAGGATTAAAAGCGATTCCCTCATCAACCAACTTAAAATAAATTTTATTGTCCTTTTCCCATACAAATAATTGGATTTCCCCTTTCCTGTCCGGATAGGCATATCGAATGATGTTGACACATATTTCATGGACAGCCAGTTCTATTTTATAGAATTCTTCTTCAGAGATGTGCTTTCCTTGAAGGGATTTCTTCAAGAATTCTTTGACTTTCTCTGTCTCTTTCAGTTCATTGGTTATGATCAGAGTTTTCATCCCAAAATTCTTTTGACCTGCTTGTAAAATAATTTGATATCCAAATATTATCACTGTGAAAACAAAAATTGCAATATATTTTCTTCTCTCCTTTGGAAATCAATGCTATGAATAATCACTAATCCACATCATCTTGACATATCTCAATATCAAATCAAAATTTTAGAAAGGTGTTTTCCTAATCTTTGCTATATTCAAATTCTGGAATTTTGATTTGAGCCACTTCTGACATTTTTCCAAATGAATGGACATAAGGACGAAAACTAAAACTGAAATCAACTGTTTCCGGCACAAGAAGATATTTCTTGATCACACCTGGTCCACAACTTCCGTTCCCCAGTCCTAGTTGCTTGACATCCAAAGATAGGATTGTCTCTGATCTTGGAATGAGCTCATAGGTATGATTCGCTTGAACAAGATCCTCTGATGTGTAATGAAGAGCAGTCATGGATATAGGATTGGCTGCCACCACAAGGAATCCATTACCAAATTCATCAGTCAAGGCAGCCCACCGGACATCTTCCCTGTTTCCATTCTCCTGGGGCCGAATATAAGGGACATACTGTTTCGAAACCTTGCTCCTGTAGACATCCACTGCTGCACCGCTTTTTCTGTCAGGATAATTTTCCTGGGGGCCTCTGCCATACCATCTCAAATCTTCAAATCCTTTGGATATTGCCATCCGGACTCCAATCTTCGGGAGCACAGGCAAATCGCCAAAAGGAGTTATTCTGTTATCCAATTTGATATATCCATTACCAAGGACAGAATAAACACAATAGTGATTAAAACCGCAATCATTCGTTCCTTTATATAAATTTTTTATTTCAATGCTCACAACATTCTGGTTTATTTTATCAAAATGAAACATCTCAACTTCTTTTTTTAGGTTATCAAACCCGGAATCAAACCATTTTCTGGCTAAATAGTGATTATTATCTGTCGGAGCCCGGAAAGCATGAAGCTCGGGTCCTTTGATTCCATCCTGAGTGCTTGTAAAAACCTCTTTTCCTGCATAGATCAAAGAAACTATTTGTCCTTCTTTTTTGCTGAAATCGACCCGGAAATTCTCACCTTTGATATGGAGCATATCCTCTGAATCCTGAACTTGCAGTTGAGAAACATTCTCCATATTGAGCTCAGGTTTGCCAGGTACCTTATAAGGCACTTTTATCTGCTCCCAAGCAACCTCATGGCCTTTTTCACCCCATGGAAAAACCTCTCGAAGCTTGAAACTAATCCTCATCCAATATTCAGCTCCCGGCTTAAGCCGGGGTTTTTCAAAGGGAATAATAATTCGCTTTCTTTCTCCCGCATCAACATTAATTGGATATAACTGATCTTGCTGGATTATGTTTCCATCTTCAGATAAAGTCCATTCCGCATTGAATTCGTTTAAGTTGGTGAATAAATACTTGTTATGAATTCTTATTTTTCCGGAAAGTAAATTCTCTTCTTCAATTTTGACATTTTGATAGACTTTTTTCACTTCCCACAATTCCGGAGAAATGGTTCTGTCAGGAAACACCAATCCATTTATACAAAAATTGCCATCATTGGGTTCATCTCCAAAGTCCCCTCCATAAGCCCAATATTCTTTGCCATTCTCTGCTTTGTTCCTTAAGCCCTGGTCCACCCAATCCCAGATGCTTCCTCCCTGCAGATGTCTGTATCGTTCAATGGCTTCCCAGTATTCCTTTAGATTTCCAACCGCATTTCCCATGGCATGGACATATTCACAAAGAATCAATGGTCTGGATTGATCGATACTGGCGTAATCAACCATGGATTCAATCCGGGAATACATGGGACACACGATATCTGTATGCAGCCTCTTCCCCGCCCGTTCATAATGCACAGGACGGGAAGGATCTCTCAGGTGAATCCACTCGCTGGCAGCTTCAAAATTGGTTCCATCTCCCGCTTCATTACCCATAGACCATATTATCACAGAAGGATGATTCTTATCCCGTTCAACCATACGGATGATGCGGTCCAAATGAGCCTCCTTCCATTCCGGTTTATTCGCCAGGGTTTTTTCCGGGTGATATCCGATTCCATGAGATTCTATATTGGCCTCATCAATAACATAAAGTCCGTATTTGTCACAAAGCTCATACCATTCTGGATCATTAGGATAATGAGAGGTCCGAACAGTATTGATATTGAAACGCTTCATTAATTTGATATCCCTGATCATCGACTTGACAGAAACATAATGTCCTGTATCCGGATCATGCTCATGCCTGTTCACGCCTTTTATCACAAGGGGGATTCCGTTTATAAGAAGCTGTCCATTATTGATTTCAACTTTACGGAATCCAAAATAACACGGCTCAATTTCGGTAATCTCTCCTCTCTCATTTTTCAATATCAACAACACCTTATAAAGATTGGGTTTTTCAGCTGACCATTTGAGAGGATTTTTCACTGGAGCTTTCATTCTAATAATACTTTCCGCTCCGGGAGCAATGTAACTGGTCTTTCCTTTCATCAAAATCTCCCCATCCAAAGGCTTATTATACTTATTGAGTAGAACGACTTCTATGAAAGAATCTGTGCATGCCTTTGAGGAATAGTTCTTTACCCGTGCCTTTATATTCAAAAGCGCATTCCTGTATTCTTTATCCATATCACTCCATATTTCAAAATCCCTTATATGAATATTGGGAGTGGAAAAAAGATAGATATCGCGGAATATCCCACTGAGCCTCCAAAAGTCCTGACATTCAAGGTAGGAACCATCTGACCATCTGTAAACCTCGGCAGCAAGAATATTTCGATCTTTCTTCAGATATTTGGTTATATTGAATTCAGCAGGAGTTCGGCTTCCCTGGCTGTATCCCACTTTTTCCCCGTTTATCCACAAATAAAAGGCAGACTCCACTCCGTCAAAATGGATAAAAACCTGTCTGTTGTTCCAGTCCTCAGGTATTTTAAACTCAAATCGGTATAAACCAACCGGATTGAAATCATTTTGAATATAAGGAGGATTTTTTTCAAAAGGATACCGGGCATTCAGATAAATCGGCTTTCCATATCCTAACATTTGCCAGTTGGATGGAACTGGTATGGTTTCCCAATTGCTGTCATTATACTGAGGGAGAAAAAAATTTTCTATCCTTTCAGAAGGTTTGCTGATCCATTTGAATTTCCACCTACCATTGAGAGAAATATAGAATTCTGAGGATTCCTTCCTCCCTTGAATCGCAGAATACTTATTGCCGTAGACCATTAAAGTACAATGAGCCGATTCCTTGTTCCTGGAAATAACGGCGGGATTCTCCCAATCATTGGACCCAACGGAAAATAATTGGTCAACCATATTTCCATACATAAAAACAAACACAATTAAAAATAGGAATATGAATCTTTTGGGTATAAATGGTTCCATATCAGGACCTCCTTTTAATCTTTTACCTTATTAATTTCTCTGTTTTTGTCAGCATTGATTTATGATCGATCCGGATGCTATGTTTTGATTATATTATGTTTTGATTATATAATGAAATCTAATTCTTTACTAATTTTTTCCACATTCTTACAAGGATTAGTGTGGAAACCACCGCTATCACACTCAATCCAACGGCATACCCATATTTTGCATAGATCCAATTTCCGACTGAGAAAAGCGTGCTGTATACGGCTATACATCCCAGCACCATACATTTTATACCAAGAGGGACTTCCCAGGCTTTATCTGTCTCTGAAATATCTTTTTTTTCTGCCTTTGCTTTTTTTAGAACCGCCTTCCAACCCGGCCCACCGGGTTTGACCAGACGGCAAAACTTCAGAAGTGTTTTTTGATCAGATGGTTTGGTCATAAAAGTCACAGACAGCCAACCTGCTGTTGTGATGATCACTCCTATTATGAGTTCCTGCCATATATCGAGCTCGGGCAATCCTGTTGAATCATGAAAGAAGCGAAAATACAAAGCCACCAGAAATGAAATCACCATGGCTGATATTTCACTCATGGGATTGATGCGCCACCAGAACCATCTAAGGATAAACAACAAGCCTGTTCCCGCACCAATCTGCAGCATAATCTGAAAACTATCCAGCGCATTTTCCATCCATAAAGCCAGGGCTCCAGCCAAAACCATCAACCCAACCGTTGATATTCTTCCAGCCAGCACAAGTTCTTTTTCCGTACTCTGAGGGCGAATGAATCGCTTGTAAATATCATTGACTATATAAGAAGCTCCCCAGTTAAGATGAGTGGATATGGTTGACATATAGGCTGCTATAAGAGAAGCCACCACAAGCCCTAAAAAACCGACAGGAAGAAAAGTCAGCATGGCAGGATACCCCATATCATGATTCACAACACCAGAAGCATGCGGAAACGCATCCTTAAGCGCATTCAGATTGGGAAAAACAATCACAGAACACAAAGCCACAATAATCCACGGCCAAGGTCTGAGAGCATAATGAGCGGCGTTGAAGAAAAAAACCGCACCTACGGAATGATTTTCATTTTTCGCTGCAAACATTCTCTGGGCAATGTAACCCCCGCCTCCGGGCTCAGCTCCGGGATACCAGACACTCCACCACTGAACCATCAAGGGAATCAGAAATATAGCAAAAAGCTCACTCCCTCCGGAAAAATCCGGTAGAATATGAAGTTTGCCCGCCACTGCTTGGTGGGAGAGAAGCCCTTTGAGCCCACCCACTTCCGGGAGTTTCAAAGCAACAACCGCAGCACCGATTCCCCCTATCATAGCCAGAGCAAACTGGATCAGATCCGTTATCAACACCCCTCGCAATCCACCTAGGGAACTGTAGATAACCGTGACAATACCAGCTATCAAGATTGTCTGTAATGGGGAAAGTTTCATCAACACTCCCCCTATTTTGATGGCAGCCAGAGAAACTGAAGCCATAATGACAATATTAAAGAAAGCTCCCAAATAAAGGGACCGGAATCCTCGTAAAAACGCAGCTGCCTTGCCGCTGTATCTCAATTCATAGAATTCAATATCGGTTAACACCTTAGAACGTTTCCAGAGCTTGGCATAGACAAAGACAGTCAGCATTCCGGTTAGAAGAAATGCCCACCAAAGCCAATTTCCAGATACTCCGTGACGGCGTACTATATCAGTAACCAGATTGGGAGTATCCGTGGAAAAGGTGGTGGCAACCATGGAGACTCCGAGAAGCCACCAGGGCATATTTTTCCCCGCTGCAAAATACTCAACCGAACTGGAACTTGCTTTTTTGGTGACCGCGATTCCAACAATCAGGGAAATTGCGAAATAAATAAATATCAACGCCCAGTCTATTCCCTGCATATCTCCTTCTATTCCATCTTCTTCCTTATCCAACCTTTTTGATGAATATTCTTTACCACAATTAAAAAAAAAAATAAATAATATTGACAAATTACCAGAAAATAATATACAGAGCTATGGTGACCGCAATGACCAGAACTCCCAGCCATACAACCGATGGTGATGGAGTCAATTCTATTTTACTCCGCAAAGGCAATTTTTTCCGTTGAGGAAGAGGTTTCCATAGAGTTACGATAGCCATGGCTAAAATCAAAGTCCCAAAAGTTATAGCCATCTTATTGAGAAAGACAATGTGATCAAAGCACTTGAAATGCAAAATTCCATAGACCGGGACATTCAAAATCAGGGCGGTGATGGCCGCTGATGAAGGGGCCTTTCTGAATATGATGCCAAAAACAAAAGCAGCCAGTATTCCAGGGGAAATAAAACCCTGAAAATCCTGTATATAATGAAATATTCCTTTCAATTTGGGATTTCCCAACTGAGGAGCTATGAGGCATCCTATAATGACAAACACAACAGTCATGATGCGCCCTATTTTCATCAGATCGTCAGAAGAAGCATTGTTTTTCCAATGGCGTTTGTATAAATCCATTGTGAAAATTGTGGAGGCCGAATTAAGCATGGAATCCAAGGAGCTCATGATCGCTCCAAAGATAGCGGCAAACATAAATCCTCTCAGCCCAGCAGGAATAAGATTCTTAATAAGAAGAGGATAAGCCTGGTCACTTGTCATCATCTGATTGCCATATAGTTTCAATGCCATAATCCCGGGAATAACAATGATAAACGGTATCAAAAGTTTCAAAGCCGCAGCCAGCACAATCCCCATCTGGCCCTGTTTAAGGCTTTTGGCTCCCAGAGTTCTTTGGGTGATATACTGATTAAGCCCCCAGTAATAAAAATTAGGAATCCATATGCCAACAATCAAAGCGGTCCAAGGAATCTCGGGATGATCAGAGGGAAGAACCATATGAAGCCTATCTGCGTTTGAGGCTATGAAATTTCCTATGCCGCCAATTTCTATAAATCCACAGATCAATACAAACATTCCTCCAATAATGAGAGCGGATCCTTGAATCAAATCTGCCCATACCACCGCTTTCAATCCTCCATAAGTTGTATAAAAGGCGGCAACAATCCCAATGAGCCAAACAGCTTTGGTCAAATTCATACCAAAGATGGTATACAATGTCAGCCCCCCTGAATAAAGCACTGCCGCGATGGTCACCGCCACATAGATGATCATTGTATAAAATGCCATAATCGCCCGTGGTACTGGATTATACCGGTATTCCAGAAATTCAGGGATGGTGTATATTCCGCTTCTCAAGAATCTGGGGAGAAAAAAAATGGCGACAAAAACTAGAGTTATGGCAGCAACCCATTCATAGCTAGCTACAGCTAATCCTACCCTTCCCGCTCCTTGACCGGACATCCCTACAAATTGTTCCGTAGAAATATTGGAAGCAATGAGAGAAAATCCTATAAGATACCATCCCAGATTTCTTCCAGCCAGAAAATAATCTTCACTCGATTTTTCCTTACGGCTTTTATAAAGGCTTGTCCCCACTACAAAACAGATAAAGGCTAAAAATAAACTTATGTCAAGCCAGCTCAAATCCATTTCCTATCTCCTCTTTCCCTCAGTCTTGCATTATTTTTATCACTTCCTTTTTTATTCTCTTATCTTTCATAATTGATTTTATC
Source organism: uncultured Eubacteriales bacterium (assembly GCA_964584935.1). GTDB lineage: Bacteria > Acidobacteriota > Aminicenantia > Aminicenantales > Aminicenantaceae > CAZPBN01. The sequence goes on from CAZPBN010000009.1 coordinate 81,434, forward strand.
TTAATTTTCAAGAGGGATACAATCACAATAGGAGGAAACACCATATATACAGGAAGGTAAAACAGTTCTTATTCTTTTTTGGTTTTCATTTTATTTTTTTTATCGTGCACTTGCTTCTATCAAAAACACTCTTTCATATTTTTAAAAAAATAAGGTAAATAGGTAAAGTGTCCCCTTATTCTTGAAAATGAATAAATTTTTCTTCCTCTGGATCGAATCGATTCAATCCCCCCAGGGTTCCCACCCAGAAATTTCCCTCGGAATCTTCGAGCATGGTGTACACATTGTTATTAATCAGAGAGAAAGGGTTCTCTGGATCTCTTTTATAGACAATAAATTTATTATTAACCGGGTCATACTTATTGAGTCCCCCGTCAATGGTTCCAAACCACATATTTCCGGATTTATCTTCATAGATCATTCTAATCTGGTTACTGCTTAAACTCTCAGGATCGGACGGATCGTGTTTAAAGTGTTGAAAAGACTCTGTCTCTCTGTCAAAAATATCAATTCCTCCCTTGTCCGTCCCTATCCATAGAATTCCTCTAGAATCTTCATATAGGAATCTCATCACATTGTCACTGAGGCTATGGGGATCATCCTTTTTATGAAAATAATGAGTAGATATATTTTTATCCCTGTCCAGACGATTCAAACCATTTTCAGTCCCTACCCATAGAATACCTTTTCTATCCTCAAATATTGTCCAGACCACACGGTGACTTAGAGATAATTTTCTGTTCGGATTGACTTCTATGCTTTCAAAATGCTTCATTCTGTTACTTAATTTATTGATTCCATTATTATCCGTTCCTATCCATAACACTCCTGATGCATCCTCGGTAATCACATTAATATTATCATCACTGAGACTTTCCCGAACTGAGGGATTGTGTTTAAAAATGACAAATGAGTCTTCTTCTCTGTCTATTTTATACAATCCTTCTCCTGCTGTTCCAATCCATAAAATCCCTTCTGAATCCTCATAAATGGATTTTATATTTATATTATTTAAGCCAGAATCAATGATGAAACCATAATCCGCATCTTCCAATTCATCATTTTTAACTTCTTTTCCATACAATCCTTTCGAAGTTCCTATCCATAAAATTCCGTTCCTATCGATAAAAAGTGTATTGATATTAGAACCGGAAAAGCTTCCGGGATCCTTCTGATTATTCATATACTGTTTGTACTCATCCCTATTTTTGTTAATGCTGAAAAGACCGGCTCGGGTGCCAATCCATAACCCGCCCTTATCATCCTTTACAATGGAAGTAATGATCTCTATTCCCTCAGATTGATTCTGTTTCGGCTTCAGTTCAAAACGGAAAAACTTCCCAGTATTGAAATTAAATCTGTTCAATCCTCCCCCGTCCGTCCCAATCCAAAAAATCCCATCTCCTTCTTCCAGTATGGCAGTAACAAAATCATTGCTCAAACTGGAAGAATCCGAAGGATCATGTTTATAATTCATAAATTTGTTCAGCCCAGGATCCATTCGATTCAATCCTCCTCCCTCAGTTCCTATCCACAAAACACCGGTATAGTCCACACATAAAGAAATAATATTGTTATCGGGCAGACTTTGGGGCGCTCCGATCCTGCGTTTGTAAATTTCAAACCTATTGCCATCATATTTATTCAAACCGTCCAGCGTTCCAAACCACATAAATCCTTCTTTATCCTGAACGATACAAAACACTTGACTTTGAGATAAACCTTCCTTTAAAGACAAATATGTAAACTGGGCGTGTGATTCTCTTAACCATAAGAAAAAAACTGAAAATAAGACAAAGAATACACAGGCAAATGATTTATCTCTCATATCACAAAAATCCTGATCCGAAACCATTGGCAAAAAATAATTGAAAAAGCCATTTTAAAATTAATATTCATTCAATAATTTCCATACGCAACATCAAACATTGTTTTATAAACACTGCAATAAAAATCTTTCTTATAGAGATCTCCGTAGAAACCATAAGTTCTCACTGGACAACCTCCAAAACAAAGTTGAATATATGGACAGGATTGACAATACTCATTGATAATTCTGTCCGCTCTTTTATAGATTTTTTCTCTAAAGCGATTCCTATCAATATCGTCAAGATTCTGTTTGAGTAAATTTCCAAAAATAAATTCACTGTCCCCTTCCAACCAACAGTCACAAAGAGTACAGTTTCCATTAGGGCCTATAGCCATAAAATTCTCTGCACACACCCGGCTGAAAATACAGGGACGCCTCTCAACACTGAAGTTTTCAACAGCGAATAAAACATATTGGAATGGATTTATATAAAAATTTCTATCCTTGATTTCTTTTATGTAAAATAAGAATAGCTCTCTCACAAACGTATCTAAAAGTGGAAGAGAATTGTGCATTTCCCTTTTGAGTTTTTCCTGTGCATTAAAGGGAAAAGGAAAATTTAACTGGATGGAATTAACTCCAATTTTATTCATATAAAAATCAATGAACGAACGAGGACCTATCTGGAAAGACTCCTGGTTGGGAATGGAAATAATGTTGACAAGAATTCCATCTGATTTTGCCATAACATATTTTTCGTGCCACTCATCGATATACTCCTCAATTCCTCCATTTTTTGTTTTTCTATACATATTGGGGTAATCAAGGGAAGAACCCACTTTTCCTTCGAAATGTTCCTTGATTAATTTCCCCCAGCTTGAATCATATTCAATGAGATTAGATTGAATACAATTCCTGAATTCCATACCTTCTCTTTGAAACAACTTTTCTTGAATTTTGATGATATTGTAAAAATAGTCAGTCCCTAAAATCATCACTTCCCCACCCTGCCAATAGAAATGAATCTTATTCACTCCTTTATTCTTTAAATGTCTCACTAGTTTTTCACATATAATCTCAAATTCAGACTCATGAAGCTTATCTTTTCTTTTTTTCCCTTGAAAGCAATAAAGGCAATCACAATTACAATCTGTAGTAGGGATCATAATCAAGGAAAATTCTTTATTATTCAACATTTTGTTTTCTTTCAAATATGAGGAGTCCACATATTGAATCTCATAGAGATATCATACTTTTACCAGCGGCACTTGAAATGCTATAAATCAAATCCGCTGATCAAACATCGGAAGGCTCTCTGGACCCGGAGAGAATATTCCTCTCACTATCAAGCCTCCTATGACATATTCTCTCTTAAATCCTTATTTCCCTTAACATGCTTTCTAATGAAATCAATGAGTTCTGTTTCTCCATAATGATTCAAATAATTCTTGTCAAAACCACAACATTTGTTCCTATGAACGCATTTTCTTTGCTCACATATATCTAAAAATCGATTATAAACAAGGGAAGAATCTTTGGGAATTTGCTTTTTCACTTTGATATCATCATAAAGCAGCTCATCTTTTTTCTGTAAAAAATTAATATTCACATTTTCAGGAACAAAGCATCTGGGAATATTATCGAAATAAACATGGGGAAACATATAAGCTTTGAATGATTTCAAGGCTTCATATATATCGGAATACTTGGGTATATTGGTAGGATCATTCAAAACATTTCCTGACCATTCAGGATAACAAATGCTATGCATTCTGACGTAATTCCTTAATGAAAACTCGGCAATTTTATTAAGATCTCCAAGGTTGAATAAAGTGAGACAGGTATTGATATTCAGTTGTATATTCTCGGAATACTTTTTCCAGAGATCAATAAAATCAAGGATTTCCTTAAAACTTCCTTCTCTTCGAACCGATTGATCGTGAGATTTTTCAAATCCGTGAACAGAAAGCAGGAAACTTGTAACTCCCCGTTCCTTAAACTCCTCCATCTTTTCTTCAGTCATATTGTATCCATTGGTAAAAATAATAGCTTCCTTGACGCCTCTCTTTCTCGCTTTCCTTACCAATTCGGAAAGATTGGGATTCAAAGTGGTCTCTCCGGCACCACTAAAGGAAATACTTCTGATATTGGCTTTTAAAAGATTATCGAGAGATTTTTCAACTTTGGAGTAATAGTCAGGAATTTGTTCCTTTCTCTTGTTTGCCACAGAACAAAACACACAATTATTCACACATTTCTGGGAAACAAACAGAGTGGCATCTTTCAAGGCTCTTTCTTTTTCCTTTTTTTCTTTTACTTCTGCAAAATACTTTCTCGCATATTCCATCTCTTCTTTCAGCGTGTCAAAAAAGGATAGCCAGGAACATTCTTTTTTATCTGAAAAGAGCAAGAAAAAACCGCCGCAAAGATGAAAATTGGGACAAGACACACATTTTTTTTCTTTATCGGCAAGCTGTTCATAGTAATTCTTCACAAAAATTTTTGCTTCTTTTCTTATGTTTCCTATATCCGCTTCTATTGTCCCAAAACTTGGTATTCTTTGATCAGGAAATATGGAACGAATTTCCTTCTCATCGATCACAAAATACAATTCATTTCTAAAACCAAGATAGTAATCAAGAAGTGACATTTCTCTTTTTGCCAAATATCTTTCCATCAAAAAATGGAAAGGAAAAATTCTTTTATTAATAAGGGGAGTGTGCATATAGAAATCCAATAAGTCTTTAAAAATTTGAGGAATATTGTGTTCAATATGGTCTAAAATGATTTTTACTTGAAAATTATATTTTGACCATACTTGGGTTTTTTTCCGAAATTCATTATCAGAACTTTTTAATATTATTTCCGTTTTTCTTTTGGAAAGCTTTTCAACGATTTCAGAAAAGTTCACTTTTCCTTCCGGGCGCATCATAAGAAACATTTCTTCAGGGATGTCCTGGAAATACGAATACCAATCTTTGGAATTGAGGTTCCCGGTATAATCAAATCCCTTTATAGTAAATTTGTTTTTATATTCCTTATATTTCTCAATAAGAAAAGAAATATCGGTTCCTCTCAATATATAATCACAATCTTCTCTTCCCAATTCTTTATCAGCAGGATAATTTAATATTATTCTTTCACTCATATCTCAAAGCCTCCACAGGCTGCACTATTGAAGCCCTGTAAGCAGGATAAAATCCTGATAATATCCCTATCAAACAGACAGATATAAAGCTTATCACGATTATAGCCGGAGACCAAATAGCCGTCCATTTTATTGAATAATTCAAGAAGACCGCTAAAAGGCTGGTTACTCCTCTTCCAAGATAAGTTCCTATCAAGATCCCAAATATTCCTCCTATTATACTGATTATGGCTGCCTCCAGGAGAAATTGGATGAGTATATCCCGTTTTGTGGCTCCAACAGACCTTTTTATGCCTATTTCTTTGGTCCGATCACGGACAGAAACAAGCATGATATTCATAATCCCAATCCCCCCTACTAATAGAGAAATAAGAGCCAGTGAAATCATGAGCAGTTGAAAAACACTGGCAATTCTTTCTCTCTGCTGTAAAAAAACCTCCTGACACCATACATTGAAATTTTTCTCTCCATGATGTTCTGTTAACTTCACTGTAATTTCTTCGACCATCGATTGTGCCTGGGAAGGATCAAAAGTGCTGATGGATATTGTATCTATTTTTTCTCCAATATTTTGTTTTCTTTGCACATTTTTTATGGGAACAATCGCTCTATCGTTATAGTTGAAATACATGGTTTCAGGTTTTTCTTGGAGAACTCCCACCACAGTGGAAAATTCATTGCCTATAAAAATGGTCATTCCTATCGGATTTTCATCTTCAAATAAATCCGTTGCCAGCTCCGATCCAAGAACACAAACATTTCTAGAATTTTTCATATCGAACTCATTTAGAAATCTTCCCGCTTTCATTTTCAAATTTTGTGTGTACTGGTTCTCCGGAGTTGTGCCTTCGACATGTTTCAAATATCTCTGTTGACCAAAACGGATGACTTCATCATAAAGAATTTGCGGAGCGATGTATTGAATGTGACTGATATTTTTTTTCAAAAAATCAATGTCATCCATATTCAATTCCAGTCTGGATATCCAGGGTTCTTTGGTACTGGGGATTCGTATGCTTCTTATATAAACAAGATTCACTCCCATTTCTTTAATATCAGATAGGATTTGGGTTCTTGCATTACTCCCCACAGCAAAAGTGGCAACAAATGTGGCGCTGGCAATGGATATCCCCAGAACAGCGAGAAAAGAGACCAGTTTATGACTGGAAAATCGCGAAAAGGCTGACTTGACAAACTCCCAGAACATTAGAATACTGATTTAACCTCTAATTCAAAATCGTTCATAAGGATAAATGATGGTATCTCCTTCTTTGAGTCCTTTCCTAATTTCAATATATTTTGTATCGTCAAATCCTGTCTCAACAGGCACTTCTTCAATGTGATCATCCGTTTTCTTTAATACCGTACTCTTCCCCTCTTTTTGAATAAGATATTTCAAGGGAACAACCAAAACATCAGGTCTTTTGTCTACCAGAAAAACAACTTCAACATTGCTGCCCACTCTGAATCTCTCTTCAATATTCGATGCCTGAAGATAACAAGGAAACCTATTCCCTGAAGCCGATTTCTCAGCAACCTGGCTTATTCGCTTCAAGGAAGCTGGTATTCTTTTTTCTCCGCTTCGAACATAGATCTCAGCTCCCTCTTCGATCCTCCAAATATCGCTTTCAAACAGGTATGTCTTTATTTCCACTTTATCCATATCAGCTATTCGAATAACCACTTCATTTTTTGGTGCAAACCCACCTACTTTCACTCTTTCCATCCAGATGACTTTGCCATCAACAGGAGATTCAAGACAGCACTCTTCCAGAACCTTATCAACCTGTTTCAATTGGAATTTCAAGCTTTCCAGAGTTTTTGAAAGTGCTTCTGTTTTCAAGCTTTCGTATTCCAGGTTTTTTTCCTCTTCGTTAAGAACTTTTAAGGTGTTTTCTAAAACTTCAGTCTGGTTTTCGATAAAATCAAGTTTTTCTTTTGAAATCAATTCTTCAGAAAACATTTCCCTTGCTGCTTCCAGTTTTCTCTTGCTGATTGAAACAGAATTCTCTGTCTCTAATATTTTTTCTTCAATTTCCAGCTTTCTTTTTGAATCCATTACCGAAGAAGTCCTTAAATCATATTCGGTTTTCAGAATCCTTGCTTCAAGACTCTTTTTCTGAGATAGGATTTGAGTGTTATCAATACATAGGAGCATATCTCCCTCATTCACAGGATCGTCTTCAGAAACAAAAACTCTGGTTATTTTCTCGCTCAAGGGGAATCTTAAGCTATAGACTTCAACCGGGCTCACTTCCCCCACTTCCGTTAATTTATCATGCAAATCCATCCGGAAAACTTTAAATGGTCGCTCAAGAGAGGACCGGCTCTCACCAATCTTTCCACTTCCGGGTTTCACAATTAATAAAAATAAAATAATAATAACAATAATGGATATGATTGAAATCAAAATAAGAAATCTCTGTTTTTGTTTCATCTACATCTTCCTTTTTGAACTCATTATAAACGAATATTTTTTTCCCATGAGATCCAATTGGGCAAGAAAAAGAGCCAAGTTATTTCTCAACTGTTCCAATTTTTTATTATAAAGTCTCCCTTTCAAAAAATAAATATTTTCAGAAAAAATTGAATCACTTTCTTCAAGCTTTGTTTCATCTATTTTATATTCAATAGAATTGATTTCTGTATCAATGATATTTAACTCTCTTCTTAAATTTTCGATATCTTCTTCCAGTTTTTTTATTTTTTCCTGTTTTTCCATTTTAAACTTTTCATGTTCATATTCCGCTTCTTTCAAATTAGCAAGCGAGGAAGCAATTCGACGTTTTCGTTTCCCAGCATCTATAATCATGTAACTGAGACTCAAGGAAATCCAAAAACTCTTGTCAAAACTGAGTTCCTTGTTAACCGGAAAAACTGAGTAGGTATTGATTTGTAATGAAGGAAGATTCGGCATTTTTGCCCCTTTGACCAGCATCTCTGCTGCCTGGACTTTCTTTCTTGACATTTCTTCCGCTAAATCGCCAATATAAGAAGCTGAGAAATGGCGAAAATCAATGGTGATCTTTTCCGGATAGACTTTTTCCTCAGACCCGATTATATAGCTAAATCGTTCAGAAAGGTTATTCAAAGAATTTTTGGTGGTATAGATCGCCTTTTTGACATTTTTTACCATGACTTGATTATCCAACACAGTAGACAAAGGAACCAAATCATGATTTTTCTGTATTTCCAATATCTTTTGATAGGTATTCAAGGTTTTTTCCTGTTCCTCCAAGGTATTGAAACTTTCTCTGAGAAAGGCATATGTCACAAACTCCTGGTAAATGGTGGATATCAAAATGGACTGCCGGTGATCTTTATTGGTTAAAGAGATATCTAATAATTTTTTATAATACTTTTTTTGATAAACATTTTTGATAAAGGAGAGAAAATCGTAGTCAAAATCAACACTGGGAACAGTTCTTTGTCTTTTTGAATTAAAAACATCTATGAAGTGCCTTAAGGAAAGCTGTACCTGGGGAATATTTTGGGACTGAATATCTTTAAGTCCCAGTTTGGCTCTGTCAATTTTGATCGAAGGGAGTACCAAAAGGGGTGATTTCTCAATAGCCATATGGATCGCTTGATCAATTGAAATCTCTTTATAATTCTTATCTGAAGAATCCGAAAAAAGATTAGGATTTAATAGAATGAATAAAACAAATAAAAATATAAAATATTTCCACATAAAACCAAAATGCCGATCAGATTTTAATTTTAAATTTGATTTCCAATTGGTATGATTTAAAGTCATTTTTTAAAATAATAATTTAACATATTTTGACTTATTTTTCTTATAAAATTTTTTGATCTTCTAAGAGGACTCACTCCAACTTTTCCAACAAGGAACAGTTGATCTCATTTAAGGAGAGAACAACAGCAATTTTTTTCATCCTCTGTACTCCCTTATGAAAGGCTGAACCTGTCAATGCCTAGTCTTTGACCGTCAAAAGCAAAAGGAACGAAAGAACTGAAAAAGCAGCACCTGCGTAAAAAACTCCGTCAATCCCCCATACGGCAAAAAGCAAACCCATAAAAACCGGCCCCAAAGTCTGTCCGATACGCAAAACCATTCCATTGACTGACATGAATGCCGCTCTGTATTCTATAGGAGCAAGCTCCGCCAGAAGTGTTTGTATACTGGGAATATTCATGCCGTGCCCCACTCCAAAAAAGATGATGGGAATGGTCAACAGCCAAAGAACCGGCACTAAAGGAAAAAGAACCAAACCCAAAGCATAAAGAACAAACGCCATTTTAATAAGTGTCTTCTTCGAATAGACTTTTGCTAATTTCCCCAATTGGGAAGATACTATGGCAGTAGCGAGGGACATAAGCGACATGATCATTCCAATAACAAATGGAGAAGCCTGAAAGGAATGACCAACAAGAAGGGGAAAATAAGTCAAATAGGATCCATAGAGGATAATAAAAGTCAGAGCACTCAAAATCAAAAGCACAACAACCCGGCTATTCTTAAGGCTTTTCCATGCACTGTTCAAATATTCTTTGAATCTCTGTTCATTCTTGGGTTCCGGGTTTTTTAATAAAAACAAAACAAGAAGGCCTAGTGGAACAGCAATAAAGGGAATGGCAAAGGGATAATACCATCCCAGGGTTGCTAATAAACCACCAATAGCTGGATAACTGGCTGTTCCCACACTCAGGACACTGGCATTGTATCCCATAGCTGCAGTGCGTTTATTTCTCGAATAAAGATCCCCTATAATGGTAACATTCAGAGATCCCAGAGAAGCAGCTCCTATCCCCTGGATGAAACGGAGACCGAGCAAAAAGTCAAAATCACGAACAAAGGCACACATTCCTCCCGCAATCCCAAAGAGAACCAAGGATGGAATGAGAATCCTTTTTCTGCCAAATCGATCGGCAAGAACTCCAAGGACAGGGGTTAATAAAACTCCGGGAAGGGTAAAGACAGTGATGAGCATTCCAATAGATTGATGAGAGATATTCAGTTTCTCTACTATTTTGGGAAAAGCAGGAGTGATGCTGGAAACTCCTAGAACAGCCATCAAGGTGACCCCAAAAATGATCTGAAGATTGGTCTCATAATAAAGGGCTTTTCGTTTCCGGCTAGATTTGCTTTTTTCTGTTGATATCATGAGAGTTCAACCTTTATTCATATTTCCCTTAATCCATCCTGTAGGAAGGGCCACAATCAAGACTTTCACTGTTCCCCCAAATAGATATCCTTCCCAGAAAAAAGGTCCTCATAATCCATAAAAAAATCATCCTCCTTTATATTCGGAAATAATGAAACCACTCACTTTCAGGCACTGGACAAAAAGGTTTGAAGGCTGTTATAGACAAACTTGAAATGTCAGAAATAAAATATCAGAAAAAAATAATTAATTTAAGATGTTTTCTTCCCAGGCTTTGAAAAATGATTCAAATCAGCTATCATTTCTCCTTTTTGAGTGTGTATTTCTATACGGACAGGAAGACGATTCCTGGTGTTAGAAATCCATATTCTGGCTGACTTCAATTGAAAATAATCCCGGATAGGAGGCAACTCTCCTTTGTTTGATCTGAGTCCATAAACACGGCATTGCATTTCCGATCCATTGAATATTATGTTTTCATTGTATTGATATTCCACAAGAATGGGATAAAGTTTGTATTTATAGAGGACAGCCAAACTCACAATCTCGCTTTGTTTGAGATCCAGAGAACGGATTTTATACAATAAAGACACATGGTCATACATTTGAGGAGGCCCCAAACGAAATGTATTGGTTATAGGCTTTTCGTTTTTTTGGTTATGCCATTTGAGTGTTTCATCAATACTTATTTTGTTATTAGATGGATCAAATTTAATTATTTGATGAACAGTGCTCTTTGCATCCTTAATAACATTATTGCCCTTAATAATATTCATAAAGTCGGTATCAATGATTTCAAATCCGGTCATATGGGAATTGACAGCTTTGTATTTACTGTCTATCTTCAGATTTATATTGATTTTTCCCCTGTTTTCCTTATCAGATATATCCAATTCATTGTAGTTAAGCTCTAATATCCCTAAATGTTCCCGCTTCCCCCCTGTTTTCTTAAAATAAACGACAAACTTCAGCTTTTCGCCCGAAGTGAGATCAAATGCTTTATTTGTTTTCATATGGTTTGAATAAAATTACAAATGATGAAGAAATCAACTCCAGAGAAATCCTTCTTTCTAAGAACGTTTAAATTTTCTTTCTTAACTCTTTTTACCGCCGGAGCCGCGTGCTCACAGCATCCTTATAACCACGCCAGTATTCATCAAAATCAATATCCACTTCAATGGTATAGCCCCCGGCTCTCAATATGCCAGAGCTTGTATTCCCCACCATTCTCTCAGGAGTAATGTAAACGCTTCTCTGAAGCCTTCCACGGAGATCGTATCCAATTCTCATTCCTGATACTTCATTGGTGGTGAAACTGGCAAAAAATCCATTCCTGGTTTCGTTCATGTATTTGAAAAAACCTCTTCGAGCCTTTCTCGTGTTTCTGGATCGGGTTCCATACAACACCCACACTCTTGAATACCGGCCTCTTAAATTATAGAGATTCACATACACCTTTATACTTCTTCGGGTGGTGCATAGAACATCATACCAGCGGTATCTTCGTTGAAAAATTCCCATTCTTAAATCCTTAATATAAAAAAGCTTTATGGATTCGGATTATTCCACCAGTTTGCCCAGTCGCTGTAATAATTATACCAGTCATAATAATCATACCAGTCATCATACCAGCATCCAGGATATTGATTCGAAAATAAAAATAAAGACGCAGCAGCTGTTGAAAACAAACCAACTTTCTTTAAGGCGTCGCGACGGCTTATTTTGTTTTCTTTTTTTACTTCTGAGCTTTTTTTCTTCGATCCTTGGCTTTTTTTCATTATTTCTCCTCTACCAACCTTAAATCAAGAATAATATACTTATTATTAAATTAAGATGTCAAGACATTTTTTAAAAAATATTGGATGCCTTCACACCACATGGTTTTGGTGTAAGGAAGAATATCTCCATTAAAATTATCCATAGGACAGCCCCCTCTGCACAGCTCCCAGAATGGACAATCACAACACTCCGTATTCCTCAAAAATGGTTTACGGTTTAGAATTTTTTGACGGATAGGATTTTCCAAAAAATCCTTAAAATCATGCTTTCTTATGTCTCCCAGTTCATAATGCTGCATATCAGAAAATTTTCCACAACCATAGGCCTTTCCTAAAGAATCAAATGCGAGAATGTTTTCCATACAAAAACCACTGGAGCATGATTGTCCTCTGGATCTATTATCTTTATTATCCATCAATCCATACTCTTCAAACGGCTCAACCGGCTTTCTGTTCTTCCTTTTTCTCAATTTGTTATAAAATTCCAGTAAGAACTTTCCCCAATTCAATGAGGTTATATACAGGTCATCCAGGGGATCCTCCAAAGCCCTGCCCAGTTTTGCCAGAGGATTCAGACGCATGGAATAAAGCGGATAATCCATCAAATAATTTATTATATGTTCAATATGATCCAATGAATGATTATGGACAACATATACGGAATTGACACGAATATTATACTCTCCTGCTTTTTTCAATCCTTTTAAAAATTTATTATTATACTCATCAGAATCCGATTTTATAGTCCGTATTCCTTTGACCACATCAAAAGAAGAACTCATACTTCCGTTGAAAAGAAGGCTCGAAATAACAGGTGAGAGGCTATCATCCATAAAATGCAAATTGCTCTGCATGATGTGTCTTATCTCAACTCCAAACACTTTTTTATAATGTTCACAGATTTTAAGAACATTTTTAAAGAAATCAACACCCATAATCAGAGGTTCTCCGCCGTGCCAAAGGATATTTATATTTTTTTGATTTTGTTCACTCATCCATTCCAGGGATTTTTTTATGATCAACTCAAACGTTCCAATGTTCATTCGAGATCTATGAGGATTTTCTCCATAGAACGCACTGCAATAAATGCAATTGCAGTTGCATGCCTCGGTGGGTTTGATAATCAGCAACATGAACCGATTATATAATAATTGCGGTGGTTAATAAACCGGAATGTATTGTATAAACAACAATCAAAAAGACAACTTTTTTATTTGTGAAGATCATGGGAAATATGCGAAACCCTGTTTCCGGAATTCATACAAATAAACCGGGAAAAGGAGTATGTTGATAACCTTATAAGCTAAAAATTGAATTTTTTTTCTCTAAACAATCGAACACAGGCGTCCACCACATCCTGATCATATAATTTATCCTTGTTTTTGGAAATTTCCTCCAGAGCTGAGTTTAAACCTGCTTCAGGCCGGTAAGGCCGAGGTGCGGACATCGCTTCGACAATATCAGCAACTGTTAGGATTTTTGCTTCCAGCATAATATCCTTTGATTCCAATCCCTCAGGGTACCCCGACCCATCACAGAGCTCATGATGCTGAAGAACGATTTCGGCAACAGGCCAAGGGAATTCAATGGGCTTTATAATATCATATCCCACTTTTGGATGTATTTTGACCAGGGACAATTCCACATCGGTAAGCTTCCTTGATTTGGCAAGAGTATCCGCTGAAATGTAGAGTTTCCCCACATCATGAACCATTGAAGCGATTCGAAGCCCCTTGATCCGTTCCTCATCAAGTTTCATTTCCTGAGCAATGGCACAAGCAAGATGAGTGACTCTTTTTTGATGGCCCGCCGTATAAGGATCCCTTTTTTCAACTATTTCTGCGATGGTCATTATTGTTGATTCGACGGATTCTCTCAACTTTTCGAATATTTTTTTAAGTTCGTCTTCAGCAACTTTCCTCTCACTAATATCTCTAATAATGGTCTGGATAATTTTTTCTCCATTGATCTCTATTAATTTAGAAGATACTTCTGCAGGAAAAGTATCACTGTTTTTCTTTACTAAGATGCATTCAAAAGTGAAAAATCCATTTTGCTTTACTCTTTCAAATGCTTTTTTAGGAATCTCCAATGCTTCGGGCGGATGAATATCAGAAATGGAAAGAGATTTCATTTCAAGTTCAGAATATCCCATCATCTCCTCAGCCCTGTGGTTGATGTCTATAATATTCCCTTCTAAATCATATATTAAAACAGCATCAGCTAAAGTGGAAAAAAGCTTACTGTATTTTTCTTCCTCTTCATTATGGATTTCTTTCTTATCCATATCCTTGATAATTCCTATAATGCCCTCAGGACTTCCATTATCATCACAAAGGAATATTAATTTTGCTTCAGTTTTCAGGATAGTCCTATTTTTGCGGATGAAATCAAGATTCAGTGTCTCCGGACTTCCTTTCATTTTTTTATTACTTTTGAAATAATTGATATTTTCTTTCAGAGCGAGCATAGATTTTTTTAGAGAATCTTGGGTTAAAACATCTTTTAACTTTTTGGTTTTCGCTTCTTTTTCTTTATATCCCAGTAAGTTCGTAACAGAAGGAGACACATAGTAAATATTCAGTTTCAAACTTAAAATCACTATCAGTTCTGATACATTTCTCAAAATTAAAGAAACTGCCGATTTGGATATTTCTGGAATTGGTTCTTCTTTTTTTTCAGCAGGAGCAGAGGGAGACATCTTTTGGGAGAGTTGATTGATCAATGTTTCCAGTCCTTTTATGGCCCCATCTTTGATCTGATCCAAATCCGTCTCATCATCCATAAAAGAAAATTTATCCATATAATTAGAATCCTTCTTATTTTTGCTATCTTTCTTTTCTCTCATATTCCCTTCATACTTGACTTATTCCATATTTTATATCAAATTTTAAAAAAATCAAGTAAATCTTTTTATAATATTGAATTTTTTTTAATTTTATCATAGAATTCTACTATTATAAAACAATATCACTGTAAGGGAAGCAAAAAATGCAAGATATAATAAGTTGGTTTATCAATCTTGATACCCATGAAATTATACTATGGGCTCTCATTGTATTATTACTTTTCTGGGAGTTTGTCATTAAGAGAAAAGAAAGAATTAGAAGAAATGAAGAGTTAGACAGGTTGAGGACAGATTTCATGAAGCTTGGGTTCAAGACTGAGCTAACAAAAAAAGATATCGGACAACTTTATGAGAAATTTAAAATTACAGAAAAAGAACTGGAAAGAATTCGTATTGAAGCCATCGAAGCCGCAAGAATAGCTCAAAGTCCTGCTTCTCCAGATGATAAAATGGAAATGCGCAATCAGCACTTTTTCATTCTCAAACTTCTCAATAGTATGGAAGACAGCAGAGTTCTTGCTGAGTTCGCCATGGTCTATTATCTCAATATCTTCAAAGACAAAGATAAAACCGACTACAAAGGCATATTGAAACACCTGATGGACTACGGACTGATTGATTTCATCGATATCGATAACAAAACTTATATCGAGATCACATCCAAAGGGCAGGAATATCTCAACGACATAAAAGAATCCGCTTATATGTAAGTCCTCAGTTTATTTTTTTTATTTCTGGGTTGAGGCAAAGGGATTTCATAAAATAAGATAAATTCATTATAAGATTTCACATACCGCTTAGATATCTTGGGGGAAAAATTCGTTCTGAAGCAGAAAATAAGAGATTTTTTTAACTATTCAATTTCAAAATCTCTCAGCAGCCATGACAGGAAGGACTGAAAGTTTAAAAGAAGTTAATGAAATCTCAAGGGAAACAAATGCCGGAGGTGGGATTCGAACCCACACGGAGTTATGCACACCGCTGGATTTTGAGTCCAGTGCGTCTACCAGTTTCGCCACTCCGGCTTCCATAGATTTTTAGCATTTTATGGAATTGGGGTCAATACCCTTATTATATAAGGAAATAGTCTTATTGAAAAAATGCTTTCCTCAATATCGCTTGTAATTTATCCTCTTCTATCGGTTTAGAAAGGAAATAAAAAGGATCGATTTCTTTGGCTTCACTTTTAACTTGCATATCACTCAATGCTGATATAAATATCACAGGAATATTCAATTGAGAGTGAATTTTTTTCGAACATTCAATTCCATCCATATCTTCCTTTAACTTAATATCAACCAAAATTAAATCCGGATGAAATTTTTTGGATTTTTCAATCGCGTCTTTTTCACTTAAGGCGATATGAATGCATTTAAATCCCATATCCATCATCGTATTTTGAATATCCTTGGCAATAATGCTTTCATTTTCAATGATAAGTATTTTTTTATTGCTTATTCTGGATTTTAGCTTTTCATTTGAATAAGAATTGCTTTGTGAACACATAATTCATTCCTATAAAACTTATTCAAATTTAAATAAAAAAAAACACAAAGTCAAATTTTTTTCCCTACCAGTAAAAAAAAACCAAACAATCCAGCAACATTTTATTTTATAATTCGGTAACTCCATTTAAGTAATTTTTTTTCTTTTGAACAAGACAGGATATATAGACTGTTGCTTACCCTCCTTCTTAGGAACTCTTTCGGAATTCATAAGCTTTAAAATTGGAAGAACCTCCTATTATAGTATAAGGTTGATTTTTTTTGTGCTTTCTGATAATAATTTCTGACAATAGTTCCGTGAATAAAACAAATAAATCCTTACTGGATATAGTAGACAGATTTAAAAACAAAAAAATCGCTGTATGGGGAGATTTCATTCTTGATGAATATATATTCGGGAACACAAACCGCATATCCAGAGAAGCACCGGTTCTAATCCTTACCTTCAAAAACAGAAAATTCTATCTCGGAGGGGCTGGAAATTCAGTCCTCAATCTTCATGCACTAGGGGCAAATCCCCTTCCTATTGGGATCTATGGTCCGGATGAATCAGGAAATAAAATAGTTGAATTCATGAAAGAAAAAGGAATCAAAGCAAAATATCTCTTTTGTGAAAAAAACTACAGAACTCCAATTAAAACCAGAATTCTTGCTGGAGAAGAAACAGCGAGAAAACAACAAATCCTGAGAATCGATCAAGAACAAACAGTCCCAGACAAAAAAGAGATCAAAAAGAAGATGGAAGACTCTCTTATTTTTATGAAAGATAAAATCGACGCTCTGCTTATATCAGATTACAATTATTTTACTGTTAAAGAAGATATTTTTGATAAAATCATCTCTCAAATGAAGAAAAAATCAATTCCCATCACTCTGGACTCACGCTTCCGGCTCTTAAATTTTCCCCGTGTCAATATCAGCACCCCCAATGAACCGGAAGTGGAATATTCCTCTGGTTTCAAGATTGAAAATGATGATATTCTCAACCAATGCGGTCATTTTCTTCTTGAAAAAACGCAGTCAGAAGCAATATTAATAACCAGAGGCTCCAAAGGAATGGATCTTTTCGAACAAAAACACCCCCCTTTTCATCTTCCCATTCACGGATCAACAGAAATCATCGATGGAGCAGGGGCTGGGGATACGGTCATAAGCGTTTTGACTCTTGCTTTGTCATCTGGAGCCTCATTCAAACAAGCAGCCCAACTTGCCAACTATGCAGGCGGAATCGTGGTGATGAAAAAGGGCACAGCTACTTTATCCATCCAAGAACTCAAGAAGGCGGTAACATCCTGAAATCAAAAAAAGTATATTCTTTGTCCCATCTAAAAAAAAAAATAAAATGGCATAAGGAAAAGAATCAATCTATTGTTTTAACCAACGGCTGTTTTGACCTAATTCATATAGGACATATAAGATATCTCAAGGAATCCAAGAAAAAAGGAGATATTCTGCTCCTTGCCTTAAATAGCGATTCTTCTATCCGAAAATTAAAAGGAAAAGGACGCCCCATATTAAACCTGAAAGAGCGAATTGATATTCTCTCTTCATTTTCTTTTATTGATTACATAACAGTTTTTAAAGAACAAAGTGTTGAACAAATATTAAAAACTCTCAAACCGGATATTCATGCCAAAGGCTCTGATTACACAAAAGAAACAGTTCCTGAAAGAGATACAGTCCTTGGTTACGGAGGAACCATTTTAATAACCGGGGGTCCAAAAATCAAATCAACTTCTGAAATTATAGAAAAAATGGTTAGAGAAAAAACAGGAAAATAATTATTTACAATAGGATATGGAAAATTTTTTAATCGTCAAACTCAGCTCTCTGGGAGATATCATTCACACTCTGCCTTCTTTTCACGCCATAAGAACAAATTTTCCTGAGGCTCGGATAAACTGGATTGTTGAAAGAAACGGCCAAGAAATACTGGATCTTGTTCCCGGAATCGACAAGATTATTGGTTTGAAAAAAAGTAAATTCAATAAAGAGAAATCAAGTCTTTTAAAAGAATTGTTGGATTTAAGAAATGAATTGAAAAACACTTCACAGATTGCTCTTGATTTTCAAGGCCTTCTCAAATCTTCATTCATTGCTTTTATCAGCGGTGCTAAAAAAAGAATTGGTTTTCACAGAGAAAATTTAAAAGAACCGGCAGCTTCAATTTTCTACAATGATCATTTTGAACCCATTCCTGAGAATATTCATGTGATTAAAAAAAATCTTTTACTTTTAAATAGAATTGGAATAGAGGAAGACAGATATGTATTCCCCCTCGTTCTTCCCCAGGAATTATCTGAAGCTGTTGACAACAAACTCAGAAACACAGGATTTAATAAAAACAAAAAATTGATTCTTTGCAATGTCGGCGCTGCCTGGAAAACAAAAAGATGGTTTGCCCAAAAATGGATAAAACTTCTGTCACTACTGGATAATAAAAATCTTTTCCCTCTTCTTCTATGGGGAACAGAACAGGAAAAAGACCTTGCTTCCGAAATCAGCGCAAAATGCAAGACACCGGTCTCCCCTTATTTTTCAATAAAAGAGGTAATGAGCCTCATTCAAAAATCAAATCTTTTAATAAGCGGGGATACTTACGCTCTTCATGCTGCCTGTGCTCTATCGAAACCAGCAGTGGCTATCATCGGACCAACCAATCCTGAAAGAAACGGACCTTTCGGGCCAAATTGCAAAATCGCTTTTCACAAATTGAAATGCAGCTACTGTTATAAAAAAACATGCCGCACTTTGGATTGCCTTAAAGCTATATCTCCTGAAGAAGTATATAAAATGAGCATCCAACTGTTGGAGCACAATGAATAAAGAAAAAATTCAAAAATTGATTTACAGATGGAGAGTGAGAGTTGGCTTATTCTGTATGATTCCTGTGTTGATCTTTTCAAAACCAAATTTTTATTATTTTATGGCAGGTATAATCATTTCCTCAATTGGACTTCTGATTCGAATATGGGCATCTGGCTACATAATGAAAGAAAAAAAGCTCACTATTTGCGGCCCCTATCAATACACCAGAAACCCCCTTTACTTGGGTAATTTATTTTTAATCGCAGGAATTGTTTGTTTATCCCATTCCTACTGGATTCTGTTGTGTTTCATTCTGTACATAGCGCTGTTCTATCCGGTGATCATTCATTACGAAAATCAAAGAATGGAAAGACTATTCCCCTATGAATTTTCGAAATACAAAAAAAATGTCCCCTCCCTTTTTCCAAAACTGAAGCCCTATTCCTCTTCATGCCCAACAAATTTTAGCCGGGATCTTTTTATGAAAAACAAAGAATACCGAGCATCTCTGGGAATGATTTTGTTGTGGCTGCTTATCTATTTAAAAATGGTTTTTTTCGGCTGAATCTCGCTGATATATCAAGATTGTATTTTTGAAAAAGGTCTGTTATATTCCTCCCATGCCCACAAAAAAAAGAATAGATAAAGTCAAAAAAGTCCTCTCCTTTAGACAGCCGGATCTGAGAGTCGTTCTGGAAGGAGTCAAAAATACTCACAATGCCAGTGCTGTCACCAGAACTTGCGATGCGGCAGGAATACTCTATTTGGATATCATATCTCCAGATATGGAACCCTTTCCTGTTAACGAAGCCATATCAACCAGAGCGGAAAAGTGGATTCAGATCAATTATTATAAGTCCCCTTCCGAATGTCTTTC
This sequence comes from uncultured Eubacteriales bacterium, assembly GCA_964584935.1. Classification (GTDB taxonomy): domain Bacteria; phylum Acidobacteriota; class Aminicenantia; order Aminicenantales; family Aminicenantaceae; genus CAZPBN01. The sequence continues at coordinate 101,334 of CAZPBN010000009.1, forward strand.
AAAACTGAAGAAAAAGGGGTTTCAAATAGCAGCAACATCCCTTGAAAAGGAAGCACTACCCTATTATTCACTGAATTACATAAAACCAACAGCCGTTGTTTTTGGAAACGAAGCAGAAGGCCTCTCTAAAAAAACCGAGGATTTGTCTGATCACAAAATAAAAATTCCCATGTTCGGAATGGCTCAAAGTCTCAATCTTTCCGTCTCTGTGGGGATCATTCTTTATGAAGCCATAAAGCAAAGAAAGAACAACAATCTTTTTGGAAAAAGAGGATTATCTCCGGAGGAATTTGATTTTTATTATAAAAAATGGCTTGGTTCTTAAGAGGGCAGTTGTCCTTTCCGTTTAAAATAACAATTTATTGATTCTATAGTTATCTCCCCATCTTGTTATAGCAAATAATGGTTTCATATGTTTTGTATCCATGACTTTCCCCCTGCAAAAAAATAAGTGAAACATAAAAATCTTCTCAATATCATCACCTTTGCTCCGAAAAAATAACATTCATTTGAAATGAACTATATGACTTTTACCAAACATAATTCACAATAAGAGACAGGATAAATCAATCCGAAATTATTGAGGACTTGAGGATGGATTTCTCCAACTTTTGCCCAAACATCTCCCCCGCATGCCACTAAGGCATACCTGCCTTCACAGAAGGAAGGATGACCATCCGGTTTATACTTTCCCTTCAAATTCATTTCCCGCAGCAGGGAATCCAAATACATTCGAGCTTCGGTATAGCCTGCATCCGGCCCAATGATTCCAAACGCAAGGTGCCTGTATTCATTAACTCCTGTTTCCATTTCTTTATTAATAACTGCAACATTCCCTACTTCAAATATTTTCTGAGGGACTGATTTTCTTCGGTTTTTATAAAATGTTTCCATAATTCCTGTCATCAAATGAGATCTCAGTATCTCTTGATCTTTTGTTTTCGGATTTTCCACTTTCACATGTTTTCCTTCGGGTTTTATCTCAAATTTGGAGAAATGCCTTTCCACAGACTGTAAATGAAGACTCATTATTTCCGTAAATCCATGGCCGATCATAATGTCACGAACCATATTGCTGAGCAATTCTTCTCTCCGGGCTTCTCCTATGGTCAAGGTAGGTATGGTTTTGGTCTGAATCCGGTCATAACCGTAACCTATTGCCAGATCCTCAAACACATCAACTTGATGTCGGATATCCGTTCGGTACATTGGATAACTCACTTCATACTCATCTTCTTTCTTTTCAACATTTAACCTCATTTTCCTCAAGTATTGCATGAATTCTTTTGATGTAAATTCAATTCCCAACCAGCGTTGAGCCTCTCGGTAATCGAGTGTTATTTTTTGGTGAGATAAATCCGGTGTCTTCTCAGTCCCTGTCTGATAGTTCATGTTTACGGATTCCACTCTCCCCTTCAATTCAATCAAAGCACTGACCAGAGTGTTGAGAGAATTTCTCACTGCTTCTTTATTTATACCGGTCACATCTATAAAAAGTTTCGAAGAGCCCACTTTACATTTTGTCTCATCACTGTTTATTATGGGAGGCATCGCAAGGACTAAATCTTTGGCATCCATAAGGATGGGATATTTTTTGTACGGATTCATAAGGTCGGCATAAATTTTTCCCTTTGGATGTTCTTCCAGTATTTGTTTCGGAGTCATCTTTTTTCCGGGCATACCGAGGGGACAAAACTCAAACCGGACCGGATCCACCACAGTATATCTAATAGGAGGAGTTATAACATCCATATCATAGACTCCTATGGAAGCTAACTTCCGGTCCCTACCAATTCCCCAATGAAGATTTTCCTGTAAACGCATAATTTCCCGCAAACCATTTTGATTAAGAGGAGGAACAGTCACAACAGCACAAGAAATATAAGGCCTGTAAGTCTCCTTCTCAGATAAAACCGGATCAACTTCCACTTCAACCTGACTCTCAAAAACTTTAAATTCAGTCAATCCCTTTTCAATACCAAGGTATCCTTTCAGAGCCCGAGATAATCCACCGGTATCAAACAGATCCGGTCGGTCAGCCAGTAAATCAATGCGAATCACTTTATAGGTCCCAAACTGTTCGAAGGGTTCTTCACGTTCAAATCCACAATAATCACAGCGCTTGGGAGGTTCTTCGTGGGCTAATCGATCATTGGGGGTTTGACAAGCTGGACATTTAAACAATCCCATCTCAGCAGTATCCTCCACATCACATCCTAATTGCTCAAGGGAATACACTAAAGTATTCATATCATACTTCTTTCCCAGCAATTCATTCATTTTTTTAACACTCACCGCAACTACTGGCATAAAGAAATCTCCCTGATTTTATCGAGATCGCTCCAGAATATCTCCCTTATATCATCGATTCCGTATCGAAGCATTGCCAGCCGGTCAAGACCCAGGCCCCAGGCTAGAACCGGCACTTCACAGCCAAAAGGAATGGTCACTTCAGGACGAAAAACACCGGATCCTCCCAGTTCAATCCAGCTCTTTCTTGATTCCATATAAACAAAAGCTTCCGCGCTGGGTTCGGTATAGGGAAAAAATGCAGGCTTGAATTTGACCTTCTCAAACCCCATCTTTCTGTAAAATTCCTTTAACGTTCCAAGAAGTGTTGCCAGATTAGCATCTTTATCTATAATCACTCCATCAATCTGGAAAAATTCCGGAAGATGTTTATAGCTGATCGCTTCATTGCGGTATACTTTACCGACACAAAAAACTTTTTGCGGAGGCTCAGGATTCTTTGCCAATGCCCGTATGGTCGTCGCCGTGGTATGAGTGCGGAGAACAACCTTTTTTGCTCTCTCCCTCTCCCAGGAATATCCCCAGCCTGTTGACCCTGTTTTCCATCCATTTTCATGGGTTTTCTTTATATTCTCAACAAATTGATTCCCAGGCAACTTGGCTTTCAGGGGACGGGAAAGATAAAACGTATCCTGCATATCCCTGGCGGGATGATCCTGAGGCTGGAACAAGGCATCAAAATCCCAGAAAGCTGATTCTGCTTGAGGCGATACAATTTCTGAAAATCCCATTTCAAGAAACGCCTTCCTGGTTTGTTGAATTATTTTTTGCATCAAATGGATCTTAGCGGGGAATATTTTTTCTGTTTCAAGTGTCACATCATAACTTCTCAATCGAATATTCTTCCACTCCCCGCTGACAATATCCTCAGATGTTAGAATATTTCTTTCTTTAACAACCTTAATATCCTCGGATAGAACCGCTCTGCCTCTTTCCGAAAGGATTGCAGTGCGAAAAGTTCTGGTTTTTATTTTTGCCAGAGAAGTACGGTGATGGAGCAATTTCTTAACCCGAGAAACATCAATCTTGTGTTTGTTCAATTCATCTAAAAACAACCTCTCTTTTTCCAATGCCAATTTCACAGCCAACTCATCCGAATCCAGACGGGATAACGCCTTGTGCCCTTCTTGAGTTATAATCAATTCCCCCTTGTCTTTTTTAATCCAGCCCCTCATAGCTCCCCACTTGATAACCTCATTCATGGGTATTTGCTTTTTCTTTAATATTTGAGCAAGCTCTCGTATTTTCATCCGGCCTTTATCTTTCAGGATTGATAAAACTTGCCTTTCAGGTAATCCTTGATCGATGATCTCACTGGCGTTTTCCGAAACAATGAGCTCATCACGTTCCTTTTCTTTGATCAGAACCCATCCCTGCTCCTCTCCATAGGTCATGGTGGCTGCAACCATCGGATGATCGGCACCGGACAGAGAAGCAATTTCTTCGGTTGAACGTTCCTGTTCGGATTCCAATAATGTTTTAAATATGTTCCACTGAGTTTCACTTAATGTTTGTTCTGTCATCACTCAATACCATTATCTCAATATCTATCAGAATATATTTGCTAAATATAATTTTTTCGTTGATATAAGTCAAGGATGAAGGGGCTGTGAAGTTCCCCCATTTTTTTCTTTATAGGATAATAATAATGAAATGGATCAGGTT
>CAZPBN010000010.1:0-101471 GCA_964584935.1 uncultured Eubacteriales bacterium
CCAGCCATTTCAGTAATTTATGGCGAAAAAAAACGATTATCTCTGAAACTCCTGTAAAAGAATTAACGGTGAGTTTATTCCTTTTCCTTATTGTCTGGTTCTTCTTTCTTTTTATCTAAAGCTGTTTTTAATTTTTCAGCAAAAATTCCAAAAACAGGTTCTTTCTTAACCGTAGGTTTGTATTTTTTCTTTTTTGTCTCTTTTTTTGCTTCTTCAGCACTTTCTTCATCTTTTGATTTGACAGCAATAAAAGCTTCCTGCTCGGATTCTTCGAGTTCGATCTGTTCCTCTATGAATTTTTTTGATCCTTTTCTGCTTGAATCAGGAATTTTCCCTTCCATCCTTAATCTTTTTTTCTTTGAGATTCTCTCCTTTCTTTCTTTTTCTGCTTTTTCAGGCTTTATTTCTTCAGGTATTTCTTGTTCCATCTCTTCTTCTTTAGGCTGCTCCTGCAGTTCAACTGTTCTTTCTTCTTCAATCTTTTTTTCTTCTATTTCAGGAGAGAATGTTTCTGGAACCTGATCCGCTTGTTCCCGGATTTCTGGAGTGATTTCAACCGGTTTTTCTTCGGGAGGTTGTTCCGCGGGTATTTCTTCGGGAATTTCTGGTTCCATTTCTTCTTCAACAATCACTTTTTCTTTATAGGAAAAAATTCCTTTGTTTTTTTCTAATTTTTGAAATTCAGGGGAATGGACGAGAGTTTTCTCCACATCTTCCTGGGTTGTCCGTTTCAACATATCGACCAAATGATAAGCTCTCAAATAGTGGATGGAATAATTTTGGCTCTCTATCCCAATATTTTTATATATAAGTATCAACAGTTCCCTAATGTCCAAATTATTTCTTTTGTCATATAAAGGAAACAATTTGTTCAGTGTGTCTTTTTCCAAATATATAATTTTATTTGGTACCGCATAAGTAAAAATTTCTTTTCCTGTGTCTACAAATTTGTCTTCTTTTTTCAGATAATCCACTTGGACAACAGACATTTTTTTCTTTGACTTTTTTAGCCAGAAATCAAATCTGTTTAGTTCTTTCTTTTCCAGGGTTAAGCTTATTCCTTGAGGCGTATTATTGTTCTGGAAAAATTCTTTAAGTCCTAAAAAAAAGCTATAGGAAGGAAAGAAATATAAAGTGAATTCTTTTCCTGATTCAACTTCTTTGAAAATATATTCCCTGGATTTTGAAAGCTCCTTATTGAATCTTTTGGGAATTTTAATTCCTCCAGAATGAATTTCTCTCCAGGAAAGATATAATTTATCCGGAAAATCTTTTACCTGAGCTTTTTCTGCCTTTTCTTCCACATCCAATGAAGGAACTTTGGCTTTGGCGGCGGCTAAAGGCAAGTCCTTAAGCATGGAATCAATTAATTTTTTTAAATGCCATTTTCCCCATTCTTCTGGAGAAACATATAAGAAATCCTTTTTATAGGTGCTATCAAGTATAGAATTGAGGCTCATACAATAGAGCTCGAACAAATCATCTGTTTCATTGACGCCTAGGATTTCAATGACTAGTTTGCTTGTGAACACAGACTGATTGGTGTTGGTGATATGCTTTTCAATCTCATTGATTTTATCTTCCTTTATTTCTATCTTTTTACTGTTTAGCTGCCAGTAATAATCCCAGCAGAAGAACTTATTAGATTTCGATAGAGCTGACTGCAGATTTCGTTCCAATTTTTTTAAATCTCGCTCAGCCATGGGAAGTCGTTCATACCTTGGGTCCTCTTCTTTGTTCATTTTTTCAGGAATCTTTTCTTTTCCTCCCTGATTACTTGGAATAAGAACCTGAGTATTTGTCTTTTTCATATACTCTATATATTTGCGGAATTTTCCTCCTCCTGTATAATCCACTTCCAGCATTTCGCAGTCAAAACTTTCATAAGCCACTTTGTTAACCACATTTAAAACCACCGATCCTTTGAAGTATTCTGTTCCTTTACTGCTTACTATCAGGGGTTCATCGTATTCCTTATAAATAAAATCTCCGATTTTATATTGACAGTTGGGGTCATATTTTTTTACTTCTTGATTTAACTGATCCGATTTCTTTTGGAAAGCCAGGGTTTTAGTTAATTCATTCAAAGGGACAGGTTTGCTGGTGTGAGAAAATTCTTTTTCAATATAATCGAGATCTTTTTCAGTGATTTTGATGTTTTCGTTTTCTTTATCCATTTCTATCTTGTTTTTCTAAAAGTAATAAAAGGATTACTTTTTGTATATGCAATCTGTTTTCCGCTTGATTATAAACCTCGGATTGAGAAGAATCAATAACCTCGTCAGTGACTTCTTCTCCTCTATGAGCAGGCAGACAGTGCATAAAGAGGGCATCGTTTTTAGCTTTAGCCATCAAATTTTCATTAACCTGAAATGGTGCAAAAATTTTTATTCGTTCTTCCCGTTCATGTTCCTGTCCCATAGAAGCCCATGTATCTGTATAAACAACATCGGCATTCTTAACTGCTTCTTCCGGATTATTGGTGACGTTAACTCGACTCCCTGTTTCTTTTCCATCAATCTCTGCTTTTTTTATAACCTCATTATCCGGTTCGTATCCTTTTGGTGTGGCTATTTCCATTTGAGTACCTGCTTTCGAAGCGGCAAAAATGAGGCTGTGACAGACATTGTTGCCGTCTCCAACATAAGCCAGTTTTAATTGAGATAAAGCTGTTTTCTTTTCCTTTATGGTAGCAAAATCTGCCATTCCTTGACAAGGATGAAGGTAATCTGTAAGAGCATTGATGACGGGAACACGGCATGTTTCAGCTAAATCTATCACATCTTTATGATCGAACGTCCTTATCATGATTCCATCGATCCATCGCTCTAGATTTTTTCCTACATCATAAGGAGTCTCGCGCTTCCCCATTTGAATATCGGTAGGGCTTAGATAAACCGCTTCTCCACCCAGTTGAAGCATTCCCACTTCAAAAGTCATCCTGGTTCTCAGCGAAGGCTTTTGGAATATCATCGCCAGTATTTTATCTTGCAATTTGTTTTTATATTTTTTCGGATTTTTTTTGACTTTCTGAAATATATCCAGCATTTCATTAAACTGATAAATGGATAGGTAGTTGATAGATAAAAAATCTTTCAGCATAAATATTTCTCCTAATTTAAAGCCTTGATCTTTGTTCCGGAACGATTGATCAATGCAGACTTCAGATAGTTTGATGAAGTGATCAAAACCTCTTTTCCTCCTTTATTGATGTAATTGATGGAAGCTTTTATTTTTGGCCCCATGGAGCCGGGCGGAAAATGTCCCTGCTTAAAGTATTCTTCTGCTTCCTCAACAGTCATCTCACTCAACGGTTTTTCTTCAGGTGTTCCAAAGTTTAAATAAACCCGGTCAACATTTGTCAATATAATAAACAAATCAGCCATAACTTCTGATGCAATCAGGCTGGAAGCAAAATCTTTGTCAATAACCGCTTCTACTCCCTCAAACAATCCACGGTTGTTTATGATGACAGGAATCCCTCCCCCGCCGGCAGTGATGATAATTTTACCCGAATTAATAAGCTCCCGGATGATTCTTTTGGGGACGATATCGATGGGTTTCGGTGAAGGAACAACTTTTCTGTAACCCCGACCTGAATCTTCGATCATTTTCCACTTTTTTTCCTTGGTTAGCATTTGAGCCCTGTATTTTGAATAAAATGGCCCGACAGGTTTTGTGGGATTTTCAAAAGCTGAATCTTCCCTGTCAACAATCACCTGCGTAATTAGAGTAGCGACTTCCTTATCCAGGGATTCTTTGCGCAGTTCATTGATGATCGCTTTCTCAAGCATAAATCCCATACTTCCTTCTGTCATAGCGTCACAGGTTTCCAGAGTAAAAGGAGGAACTTTATTTATGGATTCTTCCATCTGAATAAGAAGATTCCCAACCTGAGGGCCGTTTCCATGAATAATGATGAGTTCATACCCTTTTTTTACAATATGAATCATCAGTTTAGCCGCTTTACTTGCATTTTTCATCTGTTCGGATTGAAGACCTCTTTGTCCTTTTGGAAGAATTGCATTTCCACCAAATGCAATGAGGGCAATTTTTCTATTCATCAGAAATCTTTAAGAACCTCCTCAAGATTCGGTGAGCCAATTTCTTCCAGGTCATACTTAACCCGGAGGATTTTTTTATCCGTCTGGATCAATTTGCTTATATCAATCGGGGTTCCGCTTACAATGAGATCACATTCTGCTTTTTCGATGGTTTGTTCAAGTTCAGAAATTTGTTCTTTTCCATAGCCCATTGCTGGAAGAACCCGGTCTAAATGAGTATACTTTTGGAATGTGCTTTTTATACTTCCTTGTGCAAAAGGTCTGGGATCTATGATCTTGGCAGCACCATACTGGTTAGCAGCAATGACTCCCGCGCCGTAGGGCATTTCTCCGTGGGTAAGAGTGGGTCCATCCTCGATGACAAGGACATTTTTATTTGCAATTTCATTTCCTCCTGCTACAGAAATGGCTGAGTTTGCTTTTATCACAGTCGCCTGAGGATTGTAATTTTTAATGTTATCAAGGACTTGACTCACCTTTTCTTGTTCGGCTGTATCCATTTTATTTATTATAAGTACTTGTGCTCTTAAAAAATTAATTTCTCCCGGATAATAACGGAGTTCATGTCCCGGTCTGTGCGGATCCATAACCACAATTTCCAAGTCGGGAAGATAAAAAGGAAAATCGTTATTGCCTCCATCCCAGAGAATGATGTCAGCCTCCTGTTCGGCTTGTTTCAGGATAGCTTCATAATCGACTCCCGCATACACGATGATATCATTCCGTATATGAGGCTCATATTCTTCCATTTCTTCAATGGTACAATCCTGCTTGATCATATCTTCATAAACCGCAAACCGTTGCACTTTTTGCTTAACCAGGTTTCCATAGGGCATGGGATGCCTGATGACGACAACTTTTTTCCCTTTTTCTTTAAGCATCAGAGCGATTTTCCGGCTGGTTTGACTTTTTCCGCATCCGGTTCGAACCGCACAAACAGAGATAAGCGGAAGCTTGCTTTTGATCATGCTCTCCCTGGGTCCGAGAAGAGAAAAATTAGCTCCTGCCGCTTGCACCAGCGAGGCTTTATGCATTAGATAATCATAAGGCACATCACTGTAAGAAAAAAAGACATCCGTTATATCGTACTGTTTTATAAGAGAAGTCAGTTCGTCCTCTGAATAAATGGGAATTCCCTCTGGATAAAGCTTCCCTGCCAGTTCTGAGGGATATTTTCTTCCTTCTATGTCAGGAATTTGAGTTGCTGTGAAGGTCACAACCTTATATTCTGAATTATCTCTAAAATAGATGTTGAAGTTATGGAAATCTCTTCCGGCAGCTCCCATTATTATTGTTTTTTTCATGATTCAAGCTCCTCAATTCATTATTTCATATTTTTCCTCAATCATTAAAACCTTAAGTGAATGAATATTAATAATTCAGGCCATTTAAAATAAAGCCTAAGTATAATACAGGAACTGTTTTTATGCAATCCACTATATATTACCCAAATAATCGGGTAAAGCCATAAGTATTATGCAGCTTGGCTGAGATATCTCTTTATAATTCAACAATATAGAATTTTCATTCCCCTGAAGTAATTTGCTTAGAAAGGATTTTTTGCAGCAAAAAATGATTCTAAGAGTAAAAATCTTATAAATAATTTTAAAGAAGATTTTATGCAATCATCATGCCTGCAGAAATATAAGCCATAGCTTAAAAGCAATTTTTCGCTAAAAAAATTGCTTTTAAGTATTCTCTTTCCCTTAAGAGGATTTCATAATTCCTTTATTTCCAGAACATAAGTCAGCCAAGCTGGATATTCAATATTCATATTCTGATATTACGTTTGAACATTACGTTTACTAAAATCGATTATTGTCCTAAAATAAAAAAATAGAGAGGAACAATGATTGGAATTATGGCTGATTCGCATGATAACCTCAATTATATAAGAAGGGCTGTTGACCTTTTTAATCGGACTGAATGCCGTCTTATCATTCATGCCGGAGATTTTGTTGCCCCTTTTTCTGTCAAGGAACTTGAAAACCTGAAATGTCCGGTTAAAGCGGTGTTCGGCAACTGTGATGGAGAAAAAAAAGGTCTGGAAAAAGCAATTGACTCTTTAGGAGAGATCAAAGAATCTCCTTTCTTTTTTCAGCATAAAAATCTCAAATTTTTACTGATGCACGTTCCTGTTGATATTCCTATTCATTTGAGTTCAGGCCGATACGATGTTATTATCCATGCTCACACCCATGAGGCATTGATTGAAAAACAGGGAGAGACACTTTTGATCAATCCCGGAGAAACCGGTGGATGGGTATCCGGGAAAAGCACGGTTGTGCTTCTGGATGAACAAAATCTAACAGCAGAAATAATATCATTATAGGATAAAGGGGAGCATTGATTTCCTGATTTTCTTTGATTTGCCTCTTTTTTTTCACTCTCAAAATTTTGACGGATAATAATAAGGCTAGTGGTATTGAACTCAACAATGGAAAAAACTATTCTGCGGATATGGTTATTTCAGCAGCTGACGGATACTCAACCATATTTGAGATGCTGGAAGGCAAATACACTGACAGAAAAATTAAAAATTATTATCAGAATTTTTTGATTTTTCCTTCTTATCTTCAAGTCTCTTTAGGAGCAGCCAGGACTTTTGATGAAGCCCCTCATCATCTTTATTTCCCTTTGGATGAACCTCTGATGCTGGGGGATGAGACCATACATAAATACATTGGAGTCCGGATATTTAATTTCGATCCCACTCTTTCCCCTGAAAACAAGACTGTCCTAACTGTCCTGCTTCCTACTTTCAATCACACTTACTGGCAGGAGCTCCGGAGCAAAGACAGATCGGCATACAAAACAGAAAAGAAAAGAATTGCGGATAAAATCATCGATGCTCTGGATTATAAATTCGGGAAAATCCGCTCCAACCTTGAAGTTTCAGATGTTTCTACTCCGGCGACAGTGATCAGATACACCAACAATTGGAAGGGAAGCTTTGAAGGATGGATGCTGACTCCTGAGACAGGAATGAAAAGCATAAAAAAAACTCTTCCTGGATTAGACCATTTCTATATGATCGGTCAATGGGTTCAACCAGGTGGAGGTCTTCCGGCTGTTCTTAAATCAGGGAGAGATGTTGCTCAAATCATTTGTAAAAAAGATAAAAAGAGGTTTAAATCTGATTCATGTTGACTGCTTCCAATAATAACAGGCAAAAATATAAAAGCCATATTTATAAATTATGAATAGTAATAAAAATAACCTCTAGCCTTTTTCATTTCTAACTTCATTTAATGAATAAAAATAGAAGAAAATCAAATTATTTGGCAAGTTAAATCAGGTTTCCCTTATAACTAGATTGAAACAGCTGAAAATAAGGACCAGTTCTGTGAACACCTGACTAGTTAACTGAATGATTGGTAAAGAATATTTATTTTTGAGCCATCAACCCACGTTAATATCTTTACTGTTTTCCCACAGTCCGTGAATGTTGCAAAATGCGGTGGCATGAAGGGTTCCGGATTTTGCGGTTTTCATACTCACCACAACCTGGTGATGGGTATAAACCGGGCCTTCATTGGGTCCGTTTGTGGATTCTCCATGGGCGTTGAACTCAAAATGTCCGATTTCATAAGGAAATTTCTCTCCATCAGGATGAAAATAAAGATCGATCCAGCGGATATGATGCTCGGTGGTATTGGGATGGGGAACTTCTTTTCCCAGTCCTATCTTAACTTCGAACACCTCATCCGCATTCACTTTATCCGGGCATTCAATCACAGGCACATGTTTTTCGCTCTTCCAATCTGCGTGCTGAATATGCTCACTAAGATATTTCATTGATTTTTTCCTCCTTCATAAGATTTATATTCTTGAAATCTAATAAATTATTATATCAGTTTCTGTCTATTAAAAAAACTCAAGAGATTCAAAAGGGATGATTGCAAAGGGACATACAGTCCTTCAGAACAATTTCTGGAAACTAAGAGAGGCTTTTTCTTTAAAGCCTCATATCTGTGGAGGTTCTGAGTTTTTTCATAAATATTCTTTTATTTTATCAGCATTATTTTCAAGTTCCGTCCATTCTGTGTGTTTTGAGTAATAGGAGGGAGGAACGGTCAGTCTGACTTCATCTCCGTGATACCTTGGAAAAACATGCAGATGAACATGGAATATTTCCTGATTGGCAGCTTCTCCATCTGCCAGGAAAAAATTAATCCCTTCGCACTTTATAGAGCTCTTGTACAAAGCGTGAGTGATTTTTTGAGCAATTTGAAATATTCGTCCCCCTGTATCAGCCTTCACTTCCTTTAAAGATGCTGCATGTTCATTCGGGATAATGAGCACATGTCCGGGATTGATGGGCTTGGTATCCATAAAAGCTGTGCATCTTTTGTCTCTGTAAACGATGCTCGCAGGCTTCTTGCCAGATAGGATTTCACAGAAGATGCAATTGTTCATTATTTCCTGGTCTTTATAATATTCTATACAGACTCTGCAAAATCATGTTTTAAATCCCCATCGACTGTGCCGGAAACTTTTTGACGTTCTTCTGCAAAGTCAAATCCTGTCCATATGCCGACAGATTTTAATATAGAGTCTTGGGGATGATAACGGCGGAAAATTTTAAAATAATAGGCTGCTTCTTTGGAATTTATCGTAGCGAGAGGATTCTCCTCCTTAATTCTTTGCATTTCATCATCAGAGATTTCTTTATTGGCGATCCTTTCTCCAAGGGCTTGGCATCCTGCTCCTTGAGTGTATTGGACTTTATATCTCCATAACACGGAATCAGGCAAAAGCCCGCTGTCTCTAAACGCGTGGCGAAGAATCCATTTTTCAATTTTTGCTCCATTGTGCTCCCTGATTTTCAATTCTGGTGGTATCTGCATTCCCAGATCAATCATCTTTGTATCTAGAAAAGGAACGCGGAGCTCCAGGCTGAAAAGCATTCCAAGACGATCTGCTCGCTGGAGATTTATGTTATGAAGGTTGTCTATGCATCTTCTTGCCTCAAGATTTAACTTGTCCAGCTTCCAGTTTTTCATATAATGGTATCCAGCAAACACTTCGTCAGCTCCTTCTCCAGTTAGTACCACAGTGACATATTTTGCGGCAAGTTTGCATGTGAAATAACATGGCAATGCGCAGCGCACCAGTGAAGGATCGTAGCTTTCGAGTGCGTTTATAACATGCGGCAGAGCTTCGTAATAATCATTCTCTGTGAAAATCAGTTCATGATGAGTTGATCCGATATGGTTTGCAGCTATCTTGGATGCCTTGAGATCATCGCTATCCTCGCCGTTATCATCTTTCATCCCTACTGCAAATGTGTGAAGATGAGGGATCTTTTTAGCAGCAATGGCTGAAACGAGGCTGCTGTCAAGTCCGCCGCTGCAGAAAGCTCCCACATGGATATCAGGATCAGAAAGAAGTCTTTTATCAACGGATTCAATAAAAGTTTCTTTCACCATATGAGTAATATCGTCAAGGGGCCAATCTTTTTTTTCATTCAATTCAGGAGTTTCATAATATTTCTTAAAACCTTGTTCTGGAGTGTAATATTGGCCTTGAGGAAATTCGTAAACTTCTTTGACTCCGGCATGGGACATCGCTTTCAATTCAGAAGAAAAGTAAAAATTCTTATTCCTGTAACCGTAATAAAGTGGTTTTATACCTATGGGATCTCTCGCAAGGAAGATAGTATCATTAGAAAAAACAGCAAATGCGAACATACCGTCAAGCTTTTTTAAAAAATTAAAATCCTCTTCTTCAAATAGATGCAGAATGACTTCGGAGTCCGTGTCAGTGCTAAAAGTATGATTTTTTTGCAATTCTTTTTTTAGTTTCTGGAAATTGTATATTTCACCATTACAGATCAATCCGATATTTTTATTCTCATTAAACATGGGTTGGTGACCGTGTTCGACGTCAACGATTGATAGCCTTGTGTGGCCGTAAGTGCCGTTCCCTTTATTTTCAATCCCTCTGTCATCAGGTCCTCGATGAGGTAAGGCATCAAGCATTTTATTTATTGTTTTTTCATCTCTTTTTCCAAAACATCCTGCAATTCCACACATTGTTAATCCTTTATTAATTTTTAACAGATAAGTTATTTTATCAATAATATCATTCCAATTCAATTCCACTTTTTTTGCATGTTTGTTAATTGTTCACTGCACTTAAGACATTAATTTTCTAAATGTTTATTTTTATTATATAACACAATCTTATATTGGTAGACCGGTTACAGAGTTTCTCAAAAAAATCATTCATCATAAAGCCTTCAATATAAACAGCTGGAAATTGTTCACCCTTTATTTTGTAAAGCTGATTGTGACCAAACCGTTTAGAGTTATGGAGAAGGTGAAGTATGGAAAAAGGATTGAACGCATTAAACCCAAAGAACAACCCCTGTTTATTATTGGTCATTGGAGATCAGGAACAACCTACATCCATAATTTGTTGAGCCAGGATCCCAGATTCTTCTATCAAAGCCGGTATCAATATTTTTTTCCTCATTCCTACCTGGTTACCGAAGACTGGTTGAAAACAGCTCTGATTTTTGATCAATTTTAATCGATTGTTGTTTAAAAGTAATCATCAACTATAATCTTTCTTTTTGTATAGATCATTGAAAATCTATTTTCTTTTCTTGTGTTTTTTTTGATTTGGTTTTTTTATTTTTTTCTTTTTTCTCTCTAACCATATTTATAAAACCTTATATTATCATATATATGTTCATGATTTTTCCTTTTCAGTTGGAGCAAATTTGACACCGTATAATTTGAATTGTTTCACCATCGAGGCTAAGCCATCTGCCCTACTGGGGGAAAGGTGGGTGCTTAGTCCAATTCGATCGATGAAATAAAGATCGGAATTTGCTATATCCTCTGGAGGCTGATGATTCAGCACCCGAAGCAATAATGCCAGTATTCCCCTCGTGATCAGGGAATCACTATCAGCTAGAAAGGAAATTTTATTTCCTTTAAGCTCTGCGTTGATCCATACTTTGGATTGGCATCCCTTTAATGCGTTTTCGTCGGTTTTGAATTTTCCCTCAGGCGGACTAAAATTTCGGCCCAGATTGATCAGATATTCATATTTATCCATCCAATCATCCAGGACAGACATCTCTTTGATGATTTCATTCTGAATATCGTTGATTTTCATTTTCCTTTTTCTTTTTTTCAGATAGGCTGTTAAGGACTCATCATTGATTGTACTTTTTGGATTCCCTTGATCAATCTGTCTATTTCCTCTTTGGTGTTATAGAACGCCAAGCTGGCTCGTATCATTCCGGATACTCCATAATGCTTCATGGTGGGTTCAGCGCAGAGAGCGCCGGTGCGTATGGCAATTCCTAATTTGTCTAGAATCAGGCCGGCATCGTAAGGATGAATATTGTTCAGGTTGAACGATAAGGCACTACATCTTTTAATGTGGTTGCCGTATATTCTGAGTTTGTCGAGAGAATTCAATCTTTTTTCGGCATAAGTCATTAAGTCCTGTTCATACGCAGAGATTTCATCAAAACCGATGCCGTTCAAATATTCCAGGGCTGCTGCCAGACTCACCGCAGAAGCAATGTTTCCTGTCCCGGCTTCAAATTTTAAGGGTAAATCAGCATAAGTGGTTTTGTCAAAACTGACCGTTTTGATCATTCCTCCTCCGCTTTGATACGCCGGCATAGCATCCAGCCATTTTTCTTTTCCGTAAAGAATCCCAATTCCGGCTCCTGCATATATCTTATGTCCTGAAAAAGCAAAAAAATCACAATTCAAATTTTGAACATCAATAGGAATATGCTGGGCAGCTTGGGCTCCGTCTATGAGCACCGGCACATCATGCCCTCTTGCCAATTCAATGACTTCTTTAATCCTGTTCACCACTCCCAGGACATTGGAGACATAGGTGATAGCAATAAGTTTTGTTTTTTTGGTTATGAGTGTTTTCAGTTTATCGATCATCAAGACTCCATCATCATTAAAGGGAAGAACCTTGAGGATTGCCCCTTTCTGTTCACAAAGCGTCTGCCAGGGAACAATGTTAGAGTGATGTTCCATCTCCGAGATTATAATCTCGTCTCCCTTGTTTATAAAAGCACTGCCGTAGGAATAAGCCACCAGGTTTATCGCTTCTGTTGTCCCTCGAGTGAAGATTACTTCCTTGTCACTTCGGGCATTGATGAATTTTCTTACGGTTTCTCTTGCTTTTTCATAAGCAGCGCTTGCCTCTCCACTTAGATGATGAACTCCACGATGAATATTGCTGTAAGTTTCCGTGTAGAATTTTTCTATCCTATCAAGAACTATCCTGGGCTTATGAGTGGTTGCAGCATTATCCAGATAGACCAGTGGTTTACCGTGGACTTTTTTATTCAGAATGGGAAAATCTTTGCGGATTGTTTTTATATCAATCATCAAGATTCTTTTTTCATTTTAGAGAATTGAATCACTGAAAACCATTTATTTTTATCTGTGAACCTGTTTTTGATTTCCAATCCAGAGGATAAGGCAAATTCATTGATGGCCTCATCTGAAAATTTGTATGAATTTTCAGTATGAATTGAATCTTTCTGCTTGAGAATGATTTTACTGTCTAAATAGGGAGAGGATATTTCTAAATTCTTCAGCGCTCTTAAGTGCATTTCGATCCGGGAATGTTCTTGGTTATAAAACGCCACATGCTCAAAATCTCGGGGATTGAAATTAGTATCTATAAAGCGATTCACCACATTCAAAATATTTCGGTTAAACTCTGCTGTTACATTTTTTCTATCGTTATAGGCTTTTTCCAGGATGTCCTTATTTTTCACCATATCGAATCCAATCAGCAAAACATCGCTGGATCTCATAAGATCACTCAGATTGTTGATGAATTGTATAGATTGTTCTTTTTTAAGATTTCCTATTGTGCTGCCAAAAAAACAGAAGAGACGTTTTTCTCCTCGGGGAAGGAGATTAAGCTGTTTAGTAAAATCAGCAACCACTCCCTGGATCTCCAGCCCGGAAAAGTTGTTAAAAAGGATAGCTGCTGATTCCTTGATCGCGCTCTGACTCACATCAACAGGGATATATCGAACGGACTCAATGCATTTCAAAGGCATTGCATCGAACAAGATGGATATCTTGGAGCAATCACCGCTTCCCAATTCTATGATATCAAAATCTTTCAGCTCATCACCGATTTTATGAGCGATTTCTTTCAATATGGTTTTTTCTGTTCGCGTGAGGTAATATTCCTCTAATTGGGTGATCTCTTCAAATAATTTCGATCCCACTGAATCATAAAAAAATTTACTTGAAATGGACTTCCGGGTTGACGTAAGGCCTGCAATGATTTCCTTTCTGAGGATCTCATTTTCGATTTGAGGTAGGAAGTTAATGACATTTATTGGTGTTTTGATTGATGGAGCCTCTTTATTTAATATCATCTTTATAATTTTCCCTGTTATTCAAAATGCCCTATCAGTTGGTATTCCTGTTTCGTATGGATTTTTATCATCGTTGCTCCATTCAAACCAACCCCCATCGAATACAGATATGCGTGTCCAACCCATCAACCAGGCATTGAAAAAGGCTTCGCTTGCCCGCCACCCTGTACCGCAGTAGAAAGCATTGTGTTTATCGGGCGTGATGCCAACTTTTGCCCACATTGTCTCAATTTCATGGTATTCCCGGGTGGTGTGATCCAGATTTCTGTAATTCTCCATATGATAGGCATCACTTCCACAATTGCCGAACACAGCTCCCGGAATTCGGCCTTTTTTATCTATATAGTGATAGCCGCTCACTTCGCCAATAATTTCTTTCCAACTGCGTACGCTGATAAGATTTTTATTCTCAGACTTAAGAAATTCCTTTGCTTCCTGTATATCCACTGCCAGTTCCGGGCAAGAGGGGATTTGAGTTCCGAAATCATTGACAGGATGCTTTGGGGTTTCTTTTGTTGTGGTTTCAAGTTTCTCATCAAGCCAGGCCTGTAAGCCCCCGTTTAGAACCCTGACATCTTTGACTCCGGCATACAACATAATATAGGCACAACGAATGGCACCCAGATGTCCGGCGCTGCTGCCTGGAAAAGGGTCGCTATAATCAGGTGATGAAAATCGTCCATATACAATAACAGTAGTGTTTTGGGTGATGCCCAGATCTTCGAGTGCCTTTTTAATTTCGTCAGGAGATCGACGGTTCCAGGTTTCGGGAGATTCCAGGGAGTTTGTGTCTAGCGCAACAGCTCCCGGGATATGCCCCTCTTCGTAGGCTTTTCTATTACGATAATAGGCATGACAAAGGATATATTTGTCGTTATTGTATTCTGGAGCAGTCCCTTTCCCAATGAGATCATTAAGCCATCTTGCAGACACAAGATGTTGATATTTTGCTAGATGATCCATGGGTAGGTTCCTTTGGGCAGCCCACTCATTCAAAAATTGGTGATAAACGTGGACATTGGGATATCCTGCTTTTATAAACTGTTGAGCCACTTTTTCTGTTTCTGCTTTACTGTCGCCGTATAAGATGAGAACATTATCTGTTGTGATCTCTTTTGACTTTACGATTTCAATCCAATCAATGTAGTTCACCCATTTTACAGGCAAACTTTTTGCTCCTTTTATATGTCCGCCCCGGGCTTCATTGTTGTGCTTCCAGCCATTGTAGGCATCAACCGGACGCACATCAATAATCATTAACTTTTGATCTTCCAATCGATCAAATAATTCTTTTGTGGTCACTTCATTCATTTTACTGAAAATATTGTTTGTTCTTTATGTCGTTAGAAATTTTATATTATTCATTGAAGTCTATTGATCAGTTCGTTTACGCTAACTTTCCAATTTTTTATCATAGAATAAAATAATTGTAAACTTATATTTTTCTAAGGAAATGATTTGTGAATTTTAGTCTCAGGCATTATCGGGTGTTTGTTTTTTCGATGAAATTTTTTTTAAATGATTGCATACTCCGAGGATGTTGTGTATATTTTTGCATTGAACCCTTTAAGGAAAACAAAGAGATCAAAACAAAAATTCAATTGTAATTAATAATTGGAGATGATTTTATGGATAAAGATGGAAAGCCAACAATAACTCCAACCCGACACGGCCCTTTACTTGTGAAGAATTTGAAAAAATTAAAAAATTCAAAGGGTGATGATTTAGACACAAATGTAACGATGACCCTTTGTCGTTGCGGCAGATCCAAAAACAAACCTTTTTGTGATGGAAATCATTGGCATGTGAAGTTTAAAGACACTAAGATTTAAATAAACCAAAAATATGAATCCTCCTTAAATATGAATCCTCCTTTTCTATTCGTATTTCAAATGGTTCACTGGATCTGATTTGGACGCTTTCAGTGCCAGAATTCCTAATGTGAAAAATGCAATAACAAAAGCAAAAAAAGTAGACCCTATAAAGATTATTAGGCTCGTGTCTTTTTTATAAGCAAACTGTCTAAGCCACTTATGCATAACAAAAAAAGAAATAGGCCAAGCAAAGATATTTGCAATGAGCAAGAGCTTGAAAAGGTTGTTGGACAGAAGAGTCATTATATTAAAATATGAAGCGCCCAGTACTTTTCTGATACTGATTTCTTTTGTTCTCTGCTGTATATTAAAAGCTGACAAACCGAATAATCCAAGGAATGCGATGAATATGGCAAGAAATGTAAAGTATCCAAATACATGCATGAACTTATTTTCACTTTTGTACATTCTGTCGATATCTTCATCAATAAAGAAATAATTCAAAGGTTTTCCTGGATTGAATTTATTGAAAGTATGTTCTATATAATGGATTGATTCCGTAATTTTTCCCTCTTGTATTTTAACGAGTATATGGTCAATGTTTCCTTTTGTTTGGGGATATAAGACAATTGGTTCGATTTTATTATGAAGGGATTTGAAATGAAAATTCTTTATGACACCAATGACAGATATTTTTCTTCCTCTTATCCATGGGATTTTCTCCCCCACAGGCTTTTCCAACTCAAGTTTTTTAACCGCCTCTTCATTTATGACAAAAGCATATTGGTCTGAAGGCATTTGTTTGGAAAAGAATCTTCCTTCCACTATTTTCGTACCAAGGGTGTTAATAAAATCATAGTCGACTCTCATAAAATTGATATGAACAAACTTTCCTTCAGCGGGATCTCCGACAGGGAAAATTTTCGCGGCGTGATTTCTATGAGGCAAATTGGAAGTAGATGTGACTCCCAGTATGGAAGGTTTTTTTAAAAGCTCATTTTTTAGAGTTTTATACTGCATTTTTAGATTTCTATCTTTGTTTGAGATATGAACAGCTAGAACATTATTTTTATTAAATCCCAGATTTTTGTTTTTCAAGAAATTGACTTGCCTGAATATCACTAGCGAGCATATGATAAGAGTTATGGAAATTATGAATTGAATTGTAACCATTCCGCTTCTTAAGGCCATTCCTTTTTTATCTTTCATAAAAACTCCTCTGAGGGCATTAACGGGTCTGAAGGAGGAAAACAAAAATGCAGGGTAAACACCTGATATAAAACCGACCAACAAAGTTATAGAAATAATCCCGCATAATAGAGGCAGGCTGATTAGATTGAACGAAGAAAAATCGATCCCAAATTGTTTGCTGAAAAAAGGAAGGCAAAAATGAGCTAAAATTATAGCAAAAAAAAGGGAGATAAAAGAGAGAATGACGGATTCACTTAGAAACTGACCTATGAGTTGTTTTCGTTGCGCCCCTATGACTTTTCTCATACCTATTTCTTTATAACGTGTGCTGGCTCTGGCTGTTGAAATATTCATGAAATTAACACAGGCGATAAGAAGAATGATGATTCCTATTAATGAATAAAAATAGACAATCCTTATATCACTATTTTTCTCGAGTTCAGCAAAAAGATTGGAGTGGAGGTGAATCCGAGTTATTGGCTGGAGAGAAATATTTATTCCAGCTGAATGACTTTTATTGGATTGCATAGCAATTTTATTTTTCAGATAAGCAGTCAACTTATTTTCAAATTCTTTAGAATCCACCTCTTTTTTAAGTAAAATATAGGTATGAACGCTCCTTTGCGTCCAGTCGTTTAAAAATCCTTTCCGGTTCAAGTCATCGGCACATTTTATCGATGCGAAAAAATTTGATCTGAAATGGGAATTTTCAGGGATATCTTTGAGTATTCCAGTTACTATAAACTGATACTCATCCTCGTAAGTCAATGTTTTTCCTATTGGGTTCTTATCCCCGAAGTATTTTTGAGCGGCTTGTTCTGTAATAATCACAGACCAGGGATCTGTAAGGGCTTTTTTAGGATTTCCTTTTAAAAGAGGAAATGAAAACACATCAAAAAAGGAAGGATCTGTCAAAAAAAAATTGTTTTCAAGAAGACATTTGTTTTGGAAGCAAACTGTTTTTTTGCTGGGACCGTTTCCGCAGATTCGTACCATATTTTTGATTTCCGGAAATGTTTTCTTTGAAGCTGGTCCCAAAGGATTAGGGGTAATAGCTGAATGAGCATCAGAACTTTTATCTATCTTTACAGCCCTGTAAATTCTGTCAGAATTTTTATGAAAACGGTCGTAACTGATTTCATGAAAAACATAAAAAAAGATCAAAATACAACAGGTTAAGGCTAAGGTTAGGCCAATAATATTGATGAGAGAATAATTTTTATTCTTTTTGAGGCTTCTTAAAGCAATTTTTATATAATTCCTAATCATACGTGTTCTCCATTTTTAAATGCTTCCATAGGATTTGCTTTTTTCTATTCAAAACTTCTAAATTCAAAAGCATTATTAAATATGAATGAATGCAAAATATATACCAATCATTTTCAGGGAATAAATAGCACTATTCTCGTCATGTGTCCGGAGATGAACACTGTGTATCCGAATTCGAACACTAAAAATATTTAACTGGATTGAAACTTTTATAAAGTTCTTATTCGTTTAAAATTTTTTCTATAAGCATTTTTTTTATTTTTTGGTATGTTTCCTCTTTGTTTGTCTTCCCGAAAAAGCATTTCTTTACTTGCTTTGCTGAAAGAGATGTTTTTTTTTACAGATGGGTTTGTTTTTTGCCGACAATACATTTCCTAATAATCTGGACACCCTAAGCTTTTTCACTTTTTACTGATTGGAAATACAATCCGGATTTCTGTCTCCTTTTTTGTTTTTATGGATAATTTCCCATTTAATTGTTCAGTTAAAATAAAGACCAGATTTAAGCCCAACGTTTCGAATTTTTTATTGTCAATATCTTTGGGCAGACCAATGCCATTGTCTTTCACTTTGATTTCATACTGACCGTTTTCTGAACAGTGAAAAGAAACAATCAATTTGCCTTTAGATCTGCCGGCAAAGGCATGCTTTAGTGCATTGGTGATGAGTTCATTCAAAATCAAACCGCAGGGAATAGCCCGATTGATGTCAATATTGATGTTTTCATCGATTATGAAGGAACGGCTAATTTTTGTGGAGGGAGCATAGATTTGAAGTAATTTTTCTGCAAGCGTTTTAACGTAGTCTTGCATGTCAATTTTGGAGTAAGATCCTGATTGATAAAGTTTTTCGTGGACCATAGCCATGGCATAAATCCGGTCTTTGCTTTCTTTAAATGCATCAATGGCTTGTTCTTTTGATCGCAGGCAAGATGACTGAAGATTGAGCAAGCTGGTGATGACATTCAGATTGTTTTTCACCCGATGGTGGACTTCTTTTAACAGGATTTCTTTTTCTTTTAAGTTCTTCCTGATCTGATTTTCTGCCTGTTTGCGTTCCGTGACGTCACGAATTATCCCCTGTGTGGCTATTCCTCCTTTATAATTAATATAGGAAACAGATGCTTCAACTTCTAATTCTTTGCCATCTTTAGAAAAGGCCGTAAATTCATATTTAGGAATTAATATATCTCCTCTGGAGGATCGCATGAGTCGATCTTCGACTAGCGGTCTGCTTCTCGGTGCCACTAACTGGATAAAATCGAAGTCAGGCTTATTCACTTCTTCAAGAGAATAACCAAACATCTGCTCAAATTTTTTATTGATGATTTTAAATTTCCGCTTGTACAACAAGTAGATGCCATCGTTGGAGTTTTCGATAATGGAACGGTATTTTCGTTCACTCTCCCGGAGGGCTTCCTCTGCGCGCCTGCGCTCGGTTATATCAAGAATTTGTGCTATCGTTTTCATTTTGTTTTGAGAATCTTTCACAACAGTGGAACTGATCTCCACTCGCCTTTTTTCTCCATTTTTTCTTACAATATTAAATTCATACCGGGGAGGAACCACTTCACCTCGCTGGCGTTTTTTGTAACGCTCGTCTACCAACAGTTTACTTTCTTTGTCTAAAAACTTTCTGAAGTCGGAGCCTATGATTTCCTCCCGTTTCCTATCAAGTATCTGACAAAGAACATCGTTCACATAGATAAACTTGTAATCTTCACCCACAATCAAGATTCCGTTGTGTGAATATTCCACTACAGCTCGATAATGCTCTTCCCTTTCCCGAAGATTCTCCTCTATTTGCTTTCGTTTGCTGATATCATTGAACATGACCTGTATGGCAGGCTTTCCACTGTACACTAAGGGGATACCAGTAACCTCAACATCTATTGTTTGGCCATCTTTGCGTATAAATTTCTCTTCCGATAAGGGAGCGATCTCCCAGGATTTAGTTATCATTTTTATCCGTGATTTCACTTTATTACGAAAATCCGGATGAACAAATTCCAGTACATTTTTACCAAGGATTTTATCTTTTGTGTCATAACCTAATAACTTTAATACAGCCGGATTAACATATAGAATCTCTCTCTTGCTGTGGATAGCAACACCATAGGTGCTGTTTTCGACAAGAAGGCGGTATTTTTCTTCGCTTTCCTCAAGTGTTTCTTTTACTTGCTTGCCTTCTTGGAGAATTCTGTCTTTGTCATTTAACAGTTCTTTGATATCATCAGCCATAAGGTTCAATCCCACTAATAACTCAGTGAATTCATTCTCTTCTTCAGGAATAGGTATGGATTCTGAAGAATCTCCCATGGCGTATTTCTGTAATAGGGGAGATAGCTGATGAAGCTGATTTAACACAGAGAATTTATATTTATTAAGTTTTGAATTGTCCATTTTATTATCCCTCCCTTAACCATTTAAGGGCTTCCGTCTCAGATTCAAAATACCTTGCTTTCTTAACTCCAGAAAATTTTATTATAAACGAGCCAATGACTCTTGTCATAGTCTTTATGCCAATATATGCTACCTTTTCAAGTTTCTCAAATGGCAGCAGTTGAGAATAAATTTTTCTAGCTCCCGATGATGCTTTCGTTTATAAGTTTATTCAGTTTAAATTTTAAGTTTTTCGTCATTTATTGTAAATAAATAATTAATTATTTTTTACTCTTTTCCTTTAGCCGGAAGATTATTATACCATGTGAAATAAAGCACGGCAGCTAGAATAAGGGTTGCCCATGTCCAGGCAGAAATAATGTCTTCAAATGAAAGACCGGCAATGAAGGCGACGATAAGAGCTGCCACAGATGCGAGCTGTCCTATCCTCACTAATTTTTTCTGAGAAAGATATTTTCTATTGTCTTGTCTTCTTTTTTATGCTCAAATCGGCGAACCGGATATCCTGATTTGTCATTTTGTCATGGGGTTTAACCTTATTCTGGAATCCCCTGTTTTTCACCACATAGTCGCCCACCTCAATCCCCTGAATAACTCGGATCTGCATTGGAACAACTCTGTCAATAGTCCGACCCTCAGGCGTTTGAATGATCAAATGCTCCTTATTTCCGGATTCAAAAAGGAGCCAATCCGTCCAGGATCTCTTGATTGCCACCACTTTTCCCTGGTAGGGAAAGTAGCTGTCTCTGATATATTTGGTTACTGAGCAAGCAAATCCAGTGAAAAAGAGCACGATGACGCGGTTCAAGTGTTGTTGAAAAAGAGGAGAGCTGACAAGCGGTGGTTTCTTCAAGCAAAGCATCCTGGGGATGGTGAAGACCACCTGTCGGTGAGGGGTGTCCAGGATGAGTTTCTCCTGTATCCACTCACCCCATTCCTCGCGGCGCTTGGCATGACAGGAGGGACAAAAGCCTCTGGTCTTGCAGGAAAACATAACAAGTCTTTCCGCCCCGCAATCAGGACATCGGATCCGCGCAAATCCACACTTTGGATTGCCGCAGTCCAAGTATTTCTCTACCGTATCCTTAACCACAGAACGAAGGAAGCCATATAGGCTTTATTCTTTTATTATCAATAAATTAAATTCGGCCCGACCTCATTTCACATTGAGTTAACTATTCCTGGAAAGTGATCCGAAAAGAGGTGCCATTTTCCCGGCTCAGTTGGATATCCCCGTCTATTTGTTCCACCAAGGAAGTTACCAGCTGCATCCCCATGGATGTGGCTTTTAGGAAATCCAGGTCTTTAGGGAAACCTACGCCGCTATCGCTGATTTGAAGCTCATACCCGCTGTCTTTCCTGTGAAATTTGACCTGGATCTCTCCTTTCCTCTTATCCGGAAAGGCGTGCTCCAAGGAATTCGAGATCAACTCATTGACAATCAGCCCCAAAGGCACCGCTTTATTGATATCGATAAAGACATTTTTTATATCTTTTTTTATTTTCACTCTTTCCATTTTACCCCGGTAGCAACTAAAAAGATGGGTGGATATCTGTTCGATGTATTGACTGAAATCGATACTTGCTAAATCTTCTGATTTGTACAGTCTATCATGAACCAAAGCCATAGATTGAACGCGCTTCCGGGTATTCTGGAGCGCCTCGGCAGCCCTTTTATCTTCAATCCGTTTAGACTGAATGTTGAGGAGACTGGAAATGACCTGCATGTTGTTTTTAACCCGGTGGTGAATCTCCCTCAGGAGCACTTCCTTCTCCTTCAGGTTTTTCTGAATCTGCTCCTCCGCTTTCTTGCGTTCGGTGATGTCCCGAGCGATGGAGAGAACATGTGGTTCGGTATTTAACCGGAACAAATGGGAACTGATTTCCACATGTATTTGGGAGCCGTCCTTGGCTACATGTTTCATTTCAAAAGTGATATGTCTCTTGTCGTACAGTTTCTTCATGATATCCGGCACGTTTTCTCTAATTTGAGGCTCATCAATATCCAGTGGAGACATCTTCTTAAACTCATTTTTTGTGTAACCCAGCATACGGCAGGCGACATCATTGACCTCCACGAATTTCCCGGGCATCCCATCTTTTCTCAGTTTGTGGAGGAACATGGCATCGTTGGCATTGTTGAATATTTCCCGGAACTTTTTCTCACTCTCCCGCAGCTCATTCTCTGCTTCCCGGCGTTTGTTTTCCCCTTCAATGGAATGCAGGGCGAAGGAAATATCCCTCCCCATCTCTTTAAGCAAACTCTGCTCCTCTTTGTTGGCGGCATGTTTTTTTGGTAAACGAATCACCAGTAAACCATATAATTTATCTTTGTATTTCAGGGGAAGAGTAGCTCCGGTCTCTCCTTTATACTTATGGGACAAAGGACAAGGAGGACAATTTTTATCCGGCTCTTTGGTGATAACCAGATCCTGCTTTTCCACAGCCTTTCGGCCGCAGGGAGGAAGTTCTCCTTTTTTCATCTTCTCAACTGCCGGCGAAAAACTCTTACCCAGGCCATTTTCGGCAGATATTTCCAGCTTTTGTTTGCTGTCCAGAAGAGCGATCCACACATGGCTGTATCCCCGGCTTTCCATCAGGTATTCACAGCTCTTCTGGATGAGCTTCTTCTTATCTTTCTCGTAAGTGATGAGTTGGTTTATATTCCGGATGGCCCGCAGCACACTGTTGAGATGAGTGATTCTTTCTTCGGCCCGATGGCTCTCTGTAATTTTTCCCAAACGTTCGGCAACGGCATCGATCAAATCTCTTTCTTCTTTCAAAAAAGGTCCTTCATCAAGTGGGGGCATTTTCTCTAAATAGCCCACTTCCACCTCCCCGGCTTTTTTTCCGTGAACTTGAATACCGACTTTCTGCCTCCAGGAAGTCCTTTTGAAGTTATCTGTTTTGTACTCATCCCCGTCGATGGAAATCCGGGCACACGTGATTTCCGGGTACTGCCAGGACTTTCGAATCAAACAGCAGGCTTCTTGGAATATCTCATCCAGAGAACTCTCTTGTTCCACAAGCTGGGATATGCCGTAAAGACACCTCAGCTCTTTGACACGTTCTTGAAGCTCTCTTACTTCTTTACTGTGCATTTCCAGATTTCTTATCCAGTGGTTTATTTCTGCCACCTCGGGCTTCTGTTTTAAGAGCTTTTCAGGAGAGATATAATAGAAATTGCTGTAAACTTTGGGGCCGATGACAGCCATAGGATGGGTTCGAAGCACATCCAGCAGAATCTCTGGTTGGAACCTCCGCCGGTCATACTGGCAGACAGCCATGCATTTGCTTTTGGGCAAGAAATCGTTGAGCTTGTTTTCGTATTCGATCAAACGCTCAGTTCCGGGCAAATTCCGCAGCGCCCAGGTCATCTCTCCGGTAACTCTTAGCGCATGATAGCCTTCAGACAAAGCTTTTTTCGTTTCTTTTTTCAAAAGTGCAATCATAGCATCCGGGTCGAACACCCCTCCTTTCATGTAGGAATCCTGGGAGGTGAGTATCTCCAATTGACCCCAGTCCTTGTAGGGCTTCACCTCCACTCCTGCATCCCGCAGGTAGTTCAGTATCTTATCCGCTGTCCGGACATCCACGATATAGAGAACCTTTTCTCCCTGATCCAATCCTTGGCGAAGGAAAGGGGTGAAGACCTTGCGGTGTTCCTCCTCAGTCTGGTAAATGCAGCAGAGATGGTCACCGGGCTGTATTTCTTGGAGGGTCTGTTCAAGAAAGTATTGGGGGAATTTCCCTTTTTCTGATGTTGATTTTTCTCCACCTCTGGAGAGGGAAACCGGTTTTTTGCTTAAAGATTTTAATTTTTTTGAATCAGAAACCTTTTGACGCAACCCCTTTAAATCATCGATAAGTTGCTTTTTTGTTTTATCCTGGTCCCTTTTCATGGATTTTCTCCCAAAAAACATTTATTGATTTGAGGTATAAGAATTTCCTTTTTCAGCCTTTTGAGATTTTGACTCATTTTTGCTCATTTCATTCCCTTTCAACATCACCATAAGCGATATTAAAGAAAATAAAAGAACCCTGTCAAGGAAAAATGTAGAAAAAAAGAAAAGAGAAGATATTTTTTTCTGTAATAATTAGGGGGTAATTAGGGGGTCGCACCATGCTATCTTTAGATTTATCAATATGTTGAGTTAATTTGATGGATGAATAATAGCCCTTAAACCTCTTTTTTAGGGGGGCAAAACAGGAGATGAAAGAAGATGCTAATTTTTTATACCGTTTTCGATGAAATGCAATATTTTTTGCTTCTTTTCTTTTATGTGTTTTTCATATCCAGGCTTCCGGGGAGACCCGACTGGAAGCCCAAAACGAAATCTATCATTTCGGACAAATTCAGGAAGGACTCCCATTGCCTCAAATAAAAATGTTACTGAAAATCTGGTCTTTTTTCTATTCCGATAGGCCCGCTCTCAGTTTCTTGAATAACGTCTGAATTAGCGAAAATGAGATTTCGCGCCATTATCTGCCGCCAATTGCGAACTCTCCGCTGCAGAGTACGCAGCTGGCCATCTTGAAAGCGCCCCGGGTTTTCATTATGCAAACGAATAAAAAGATCCTTGGCTGTAGATTCCGGCGATTCTTGAAGCCAAAGAAGAATGTCTTGCCATACGGTCTCAAACGGATCTTTCCTGGTCCGCCAGTAACGCTTTTTTTTTGGGCGGAGTCCGGTGTGTGGGACGGACTTCTCCATATTTCCACATTGTTCCCAATTGTTTTATAAACTGATCAAGGCTGTCACGGCCGTGATTAATACTATTTTCGCGGCATGCCAGTTCGGCCAGTGCAGTTTGCTGTTCCCGAATACGATGAAGCAGGTCAATGGGATCGAGTAAACGACAGCGGGATTTTAATTTCTTTTTCGTCTCAATCTGAACTGCAGGATGATTTAGAAGACGCTCACAAGCTGTCATAGGTTTCTCATAGGTTCTTCTTACCTTTGAACCGTCTTTTTCTTTCTCTCTGATCTTGAACGACGGCTGGAAATAATTAACATATAAGCGCACGGCTTGAAATTGATTAGCCAGTACCTGACCCGCAATGATTCCCGAATACCTGTCATGCCCGGTAAATCGGCGTATAAGGGCGCCGTTTTTCTGTTCCACCCAGGCTTGGTCATTTTTCCGATAAGCTCTTGATCTTGTAAATTTAATGGAATGGAATTTGCAATAATCGAATACCGTATCGTTGATAAAAGCGCTGTCATTATCGGAATCAATCCCTAGGAGAGGAAAAGGAAGCTGTTGACGCAAAACGTCCAATGCTTCCACAACAAGTTCTTGGCTTTTGGCTAAAAGAGGAATACATTCGACCCACGCCGAACAGATATCAATGGCTCCAAAACTGCGGATATAAGATCCTGCGGAAGAGCCGCCATTATGCTCCACAAAGTCAATCTCAAGATATCCGGGAGGAGGATCATCCCAGTCTGAAAAGGTTCTAATTTGGACATTTGTGCTGGCTTTCTTAGGCTTTCGCCGTTTTCTTTTTTTTACTTTGACTTCTTTTCGAATAGGCTGCAGGAGCCTGTCTATCGTTGCTGCACTTGCTGAAGGAAGACGCCGGCGGACTTCCGGATCAAGCTTTAAATGATTATGACGCTCCATTGATTCCAAGAGAGTTGGCAAAACGGCTTTCAGCCTTTTTCCGCATATTCTGTCTCCAGCTTCCCAAAGGACAATGAGTGCCTCTCTAACCGCTTCATTGTAAATACGATTGCCGGGTTTCTTATCGACAGGAAATTCAGGACGCTTACTCAACAGCCTTATGGCATGCTTTCGATGGTATTTAGTCAATGCAATGAATTCATCCAAAATCCTTGATTTCTCCTTCTTCATAGAAATATGATAACGGCCCTTAAGAACTTGAATCAATTCATTTTTTGCGCTTTTGCTCATTTGCTTGGTCATGATGACTCCTTTTTCGGTAACATTTTTGATGAGGCAAAACCATTATCTCAGTAACATAATAAGTGAGTCAATGCGCTCGTACTGTGCTGCTGGAAATGTATGATCCGGCAAGCCTGGTGGTGCGGGCCGCGGTCCCTGAAAAACACGCGGCTGAAATCAAAGCGGGAATGCCCGTGAATGTGATACTGGATGTTTATCCCCATGAAACCTTTCAAGGACAGGTTGACCGTGTTTACCCTTATCTTGACTCCCGCTTTCGGACCCGGACCATGGAAATTTCATTGGACCCATCCATAGACCTCCTGCCCGGAATGTTCGCCCGGCTGGAAGTGGTGGTCAAGAAGATTGATGATGCCGTGGTTGTGCCTGTAGAAGCAGTGGTTACAGGGCCTGACGGCCCGGCTGTTTTTATTGTGAAGGAAGGAATGGCCCTGGAAAAGTCAGTGGAAACAGGAATTGAGGAAAAGAACCGAGTCCAGATCATTTCCGGCATCCAGGCCGGAGATATGGTCATTATTGCCGGAGGTGAAAAGATCAAAAACAGAACGCAGATAAGTCTTTCTGAGAAGAAAGATGCTGATCTGCCTGAAAAGAAACCGGATAATCCAAAAGGCGGCGGGCAATGAAAGCAACCCGATATGCTGTGCACCGCAAACTGGCCACCAGTGCGGTTGTGGTCGCACTCGTGGTTCTCGGACTCTATGGATTATGGCGGCTTCCCGTGGATTATCTGCCGGACGTCACTTATCCTCTGATCCGGATTCAAATCAAATGGGCGGGAGCCACACCCGAGGAAATCGATATAAATATTGCTGATCCAGTGGAGCGCCTTATGTCAACGGTGGATCGCCTGGATTACCTGGAATCCTTTTCCAGGGAAGGGCAGTACAATTTGGAAGTTCTTTTTGAATACGGTGCTGATATTGATGTCGCTTTCCAGGATGTTCTCGCTGCTTTGACCCGAGCCCAGCAGCACCTGCCCGGAGATATTGAATCCCCTTATGTTTTCAAAGCTGACCCCTCTCAGCTTCCGGTGGTGCAGTTGGCCGTGAGTTCCGACCGCTGGAATCCGGTGGAACTCAGAGATTGGGCTGAAAACTGGCTTCAGGACCGCATCCTGGCTGTTCCAGGAGTGGCAGGAACAGAAGTCATCGGAGGACTCAAGCGCGAAATCCGTATCCAGCTCGATCCTGCGGCCATGGAAAAGCACGAGCTCACTCTGGATGCGGTGATCAGGCGGGTTGCCTCCGAGAATGTGAATCGAAGCGGCGGCCGGGTAACCGTTGGTTCAAAGGAAATTATCGCCCGCACCATGGGCGAGTTCACCAGCCTTGAGGATATCCGGACAGTGGTGGTGGCGGAGGAAGGGTACCAGAAAGTCTACCTTCAGGATATCGCCAGTGTGATCGACGGCCATGAAGAGGAACGTGTGATCACCCGCTTCAACGGCCGCGAGAGTGTCAAGATTTCGGTACTGAAGGAAGCTGAGGCCAATACCGTTCAAACAGCTGAGGCGGTCGGCGGGCTTTTAAAAGAGATAGAGGCCGAACTGCCCCAAGAGCTGCAGCTTGACTTTGTGGAAGATCAAGCCGTTTATGTGAAGCAGGCTCTTGCCGGCGTTCGAAACGCTGCCGTAGCAGCTGCCGTGCTTCTTATTCTTGTGGTTTATCTGTTTTTAGGAAGTATCAGGCAAGTCCTGGTGATGATCATTGCTTTGCCAGTGACGCTGGTGCTTAATTTCGGCCTGATGAAACTTGCCGGTTTTTCGCTCAACCTTTTTTCCTTGGGAGGACTGGTCATTGCTGTGGGAGTGGTTCTGGATAATTCCATTGTGGTCGTGGAAAATATTTCACGTTTTCGGCGGAAAGACCCTTCAGGAGACTCGGCTGGACAGGCAGTAGCCGCGACCACGGAAGTGGGACCTGCTATGGTGGCTGCGACAATTTCCTTTCTGGCTCTTTTTGTGCCTTTTCTTATTGTTCCAGGCTTAACCAGCCTTCTTTTTCGTGAGCTGATTCTGGTCATCGCGGGCATCGTTGTGATCAGTCTTGCCGTGGCTGTCTCAGTGACTCCTATGGTCACAGCCGCTCTTTTCAGCAAAAGCCGCCAGGTCAATAAATCCGGCTGGTTTGAGCACCAATTTGTCCGGATGACCCATCATTACGGCCGGTTTTTAGAGCGGGTTGTCGGTTTGAGATGGGTGGTTATTTTGCTTTTTATCCTGGCGGTGGGAGGAGCTGTTGCGCTGTTCAGCCGTCTGGGCGGCGAATTTCTGCCCATGATCGACGACGGCCGTGTCAGGGTCAAAGTCAAAATGCCGACCGGGGCCTCCGTGTCTGAAACCAATAAGGTTGTGCAAAAAGTGGAGAGTCTTGTCGCTGAAGATCCTTTGATCCAAAACACATCCATCCTGGCTGGAGGACAGATGAAAGGCCTGGTCACGCATGAGATCGCCAACGAAGGAGAGGTTGACATTCAACTTGTTCCCAGGACCCAGCGGGACATCAGCACCAGCCAATATTTGGCTCGACTCCGCACTCTTGTGGGCAAGGTTCAGCCGCCGGGGGGCAGTGTCATGGCCAGACAGATGCCCATTAGAGGCATTCGAATGGGAGGATCAGATATCGAGGTGCAGGTCCAGGGCCAGGATATGGAGATTTTAAACAGACTGACCAGCCAGGTGGCGCAAACCATCCGAAGCATGGACCGTTTTCAGAACGTGTCAATCTCCATGGACCTTTCCAGACCGGAATTTCAGGTCAAAGTGGACCGGGTCAAAGCCGCTGAGTTGGGAGTGCAGGTTTCGGATGTGGCGGAATCCCTGAAATCTTTGATCACCGGAGCAGTGGCTACCCGGTATCTGGACGGCGGAGAATACTATAATATTCGTCTGCTTGTTCCGGAAAACCGGATAACAAGCCGGCATGATGTGGAAAATCTGGTGATCACCGGGACGCAGAGCGATGTCTTCCGGCTGAGGGATGTTGCCTCTGTGGTGCCTTCAACCGGGCCGGTAGAAATTATCAGGAGAAATCAGGTCAAACAGATCACAGTGGAAGCAGATATGGCTGACGGCGATTTAGCGAGTGCGGTAAAAGTTCTCCAAAACGAATTGAGCGGACTCGAACGCCCCGCAGGGTATGTTTTTTATTTCGGCGGCAGGGCTGAGATGATGAAGGATATGGAAAATACAGTGCTTGCAGTGCTTTTTTTCGCGTTGTTCTTTTCTTTCATTGCCCTGACTGTGCAGTTCAACAGCCTCAAGCTTCCAGCGCTGATCTTGGGCAGTGTGCCGGTTTGCATGACAGGAGTGGTATTCCTTATGTTTCTGACAAAGCTGTCTTTGGGCGCCACTGTGGTCATCGGTGTTCTGGTTGTGGTGGCCGCCACAGTCATAGACGGAGTGCTGCTTTTAACATATACCCGTGACATTCAAGAGGAGAAGAACATAAGTCCCCATGAGGCTGTGGTAGAGGCCGCCAAGATACGCTTACGTCCCCGGATTATGACTTCGGTAACCACCATGGTTGGCTTTACACCTCTTGCTTTGAACTTGGGAGAAGGTGGCGACATGGTCCAGCCCATGGCGGTCGCTGCGATAGGCGGATTGGGAATGGAGATTCTGGTGGCGCTGCTCCTTATGCCTTGCTTATATGTAGCAACCTTCAGAAAACAAAGAAAACATTCACCGTGAATTGAAATTTAGTTCAAATAATTCAAGTATTTTTTTTTAAGGAGGACGAAATGAAAAAACAATCAGTTGGCTTTTTCATTTTAATCCTAGGGCTTTTTCTTGCTTTTAGCTCCTGCCAGACTACGGAACTCGAGCAAGTGGTCCCAGAAAAAGAGGTCATTAAGATGGGTGGAGCTGAGGGACGCCCTTTCAGCCCGGCTGTCAAGTTTGGGAATCTGCTGTTTCTCTCAGGCTCGATTGGGATGGATCTAGAGACCAATGAAATACCTCCTGAAGTGAGTGAACAAACCAAAAACTGCCTGGAAAGACTGGGAGCGATACTTCGACAGGCCAATATGGACTACAGCGACGTCGTGAGGTGCACGGTTTATCTGACAGATCTTGAAGATTACGCTGAGATGAATAAAGCTTATTCTTCATTTTTTCCCGTGGATCCTCCGGCACGTGCCTGTGTTCAGGTGGCTGGATTGGTCAGAGATGCCAAAGTCGAAATTTCCATGATTGCCGCAAAATAATAGAGATAACGCTCAACTCAGTAAAAATTCTCGACAAATTATCATTGTTTGCTGGGCAACTTAGAACAGGCTCTCATCAGTCTTCAAGAATTCGAGGGTCGCTCCAAAACTGTAGAGGACTTTACCGGAAAAGCCATTTCTGCTTTCAAAAACATCCCCCAGTAGCTCCACCCGCCCTTCAATTCATTGACTTATTGGTAGATAACAATCTTCCTTTTCTCAAAGATGGATTAGCACGGGCATACAAACAAAAAGTAGATTTAGACAGCGCTGGACCATTTGAAAGCAAAGCCGGGAGGGCAGTGTGGTTCCCACCACTGCAGGAAGCAGAGAAA
Source organism: uncultured Eubacteriales bacterium (assembly GCA_964584935.1). GTDB lineage: Bacteria > Acidobacteriota > Aminicenantia > Aminicenantales > Aminicenantaceae > CAZPBN01. The sequence continues at coordinate 30,609 of CAZPBN010000010.1, forward strand.
AAGTCCAGTATCGGACCCCAGCAAAACTGAAATATGAATCCAGAGATTTGCTCTTATTCAAAATCGGGTCTTCTCCATTTCATCAAATTCCCATCCTCTAAGCGATTTCATCACCCATCATCACTCATCATACGTATAAAATAAAGGACAAGTCAACAAGTAACTCACAAAAAAGAGAAAATATCGTAAAATCAGTCTTAGTGAGGCTTAAAAAGAACAGAGATCCCCTTTGCCCCTTCAAGGTTCACTTGTTTCCTTTCTCAGGAATATGGGAAGTGACTCTGGCAATGAATTCCAGATAATCTAGGTGCTCTGTCTCTGCACTGTGTTTTCCATGCTGATAGACGACCTGCCCTTGAGCCTCATCGAGGGATAATTTCTTGAGTGAGAGGACAGGCCGGATCATATACTTTCCCACCTGTGCTGTCTCTTTTTTGCTATCTGTTTTTACTTTGCTGTGCACATTAAGTCCACTATGACGCCAACTCAATATCTTTTTAACAAGCCCTTGGTTTATCAACTGTTTTCCAAGAAGAAGCGAAAAGACCTCGCGGGTAAAAAACTGGCAGAGCAGATAATTTACCGCAGTCCAGGTATTTCTCTACCGTATCCTTAACCACAGAACGAAGGAAGCCATACTCCCTCTCAAAGCGGTTTTAAAACAGGCCAGAATGTCAGAGGAGATGAAAATGAAGGAGCCCTCAGGAAAATGGGATGATTTCAAATATCACATAAAATAAGATGAAGTAAAAAGATGTTTACTTTTATGGTGAAAATAAGACAACAGTTGTTGACAGGAAATTTTAAAGGTTCAATTGCTATTTATTTTCCCTCATGCGGCTGAGGTTTTCATCCAGTTTGGTTTTTCTCACCTCCAGCTCTTCCAGCCGGTCTTTGCTCTTTTGGACCACATCAGAAGGAGCGCGTTTTAGGAAATTGGTGTTCTGAAGCCTTTTATCCAGTTTTTCGATTTCATCATTGATCTTGGAAATTTCTCTTTCCAGCCGCTGTTTTTCCTGCTCCAGGTCAATCTCTTTTTCCAGAGGAATCGCCAGCTCCCAGAATCCAGAGACTCCTTTAAAAAAAGGTTTATCCGTAGGGAAAGCTCATTGATTTGCTATTGGCACATTACTTTTAGTTAAGTGGTCTTTCATAGACTTGATAATTATAGCTCTAGAGCGTCAATAAAGTAAATTTAAAGTACTGTGTATTAATATTTTTCCTAATAAGAATCAATCTTTTCTTTAGCTATTTGCTTAAACTTTTTATCCAATTGATATTTAAAATCTTTTCCCACTTCATCAAAAGTTTTCAATAGTTCTGGAAAAGTATTTTCTCTACCTATAAAATCCCAATATTCATCACCGACTAGGAAATCTTTATGTGAATCCATCATACCGACTTCTGTGAATCGATGATATGGTTTAGGATGATAAGGATTATATGGAAATGCTAAATAAACTTTGATAGGCATCCTTTTTCTTGCAATCCACTCTAATAATTTTATTTTGCTTTTTTCAAAGACATCAATATTAGGTTTCACTGTTTTTATTTCAAAATAATGCTCTTGTCCATTCCGTTTCATATAGAAATCTGCAACGTTACCCGATTTTTGGAATATTCCATTTTCTGCAGATGCTGCTAATACTTCTTTTATCTCTTCATCAATATTTGCAGTTCTTTCTTCATTTCTAAGCTTTGATACAATATTTGATATAACTGCCTTTTGCTCTTTTGAAATGGTTCCCCCAATGCCGTATTTCCTAAAAGCTTCCTCTGAGTTTTCAGATGCAATTATGACTGAAACATCCTCATAAATACTCATTCCCAGAGTTGTAGCTATAGAGTGAATAAATGAATATGCCGCAATTTTTTCATTATCTTGAATGAGTCTTGCTAAAAATGGCATAGATATTGATTCTCTGCCATATGATTTCAATTTATTCTTAATCTTTTTTGATAAAAGCTCTTTGATTTTATCTTTCTGTTTATCCGATAATGACATTTTTATTTTTCTTTCATATGGAATATTGATTCTGAATAAACAGATCTATCTTTTTCAACCCGATTTAAAACTGGTCTTTTGTATTCATTAACAATATTCATGTTAGACAGTTCTGCAATTTTTGGGTATAGCCCATATTTGTCATTAGCTACTAAAAATATATTATAATCTTTTTTTAAAAATGGCTTACAGTTGTTTAAAACATCAGAAATCCCTTGGATATATGAATTTCTTGCTACGAATCCTTTGCCTTTGCATAACGGGCCAATCTCCAACTCATCCTTTCTTTGATATCCAAATAAGTCGTAAGCATAAGCATGTTGTTCATGATAGTCTATTAAGCCAACATATGGTGGGCTTGAAAAAATACCAGCAATCTTATTATTTTTTATTATTTTAGCAAATTCAGGGTTTTTTTTCTCCAATTCATGAACTATATTTATTGATCTGCTATCTCCAATTAAACATTTTTGGAATGTGTCTGTTCTAAGCTTGTTAAATTGAATTATTCGTTTGACAGTATCTTGTGAATACTCTTTCCACCAACTTGATATAGAAAATAAGGGCTTACATATTTTTCCATGCTTTTTACAATAATATGTAGTGGTCACAGGTTCTTTTAGTGTTGCTAAATCGGCATGGGTTGTTGCTCGGCAAGAACGAACGGCTCTACTCAATATTATTGCTATTATTTTTTTAATTTTCTTATCTGTTATTTTTTTCAATTCACTAAATAGATAATCGATTTCTTCTCTTACTGGAAACAAGAACCATTTGTCTAAGAAAGAATCATTTTTATCTTGCCTGATTTTGATTTTGTATTTTTCCACTAGGTCATAATAGATGTGTAAGAATTCTTGCTCTTTATCTTTGGCATACTCTATTTCATTTATCACACCTTTTCTAACCTTCCTTTTATATTGTGGTGATGGAAAATACTTGTAGTTAAATTTCGCAAGTTCAGAAAGAAGATGTTTTTCAAAATCAATATTATTTTTTGTTTGTTGAAATTGTTCTAAGTTTGATGTCATTTTTTGAATAGATTCGAGAATATGGGGGATATTATGTTTTTCAATTTTTGCGTTACTGATCATGACATTGAAAGCAGAGATATCTATGCCAATGGCATGAATTCCCAATTCATTTGTTTGGACTAATGTTGTTCCACTTCCACAAAATGGATCTAATACGATATCACCTTTATAAAAAAATTTTTCTTTTTTGAATTCGTCAGTATGGGAATCAAGAAAATATTCCACTAATTGCGGAATAAATTTCCCTTTATATGGATGGATTCTATGGACATGTTTGGTTCTTTCTGATTCTTTGTATTCGACGAATGACAAATGCCAATTAAGGTCTTTATTTAATTCATTATTTCTTTGTATTTCTTTATCATAAGAATCGTAATAGTCTTTTAATTCTTCAATTTTTATTAGTAGTTTACCATTACTTTTATACTTTTTTATTCTTCCATATTGGATTAAATATGAAATATTTGAAATTGTAACTTTGCGATTTAAATATTGTGAAGCCCAAATACTTGCTTCTTTTAAGTCTATAAATTCTTTTTTCTCTGTTTCAAACAGCATCATTTTTCTATATTTTTATAATAATAAAACTTTTATTCTTTTGGAATTTTTGCTCGCAACTTTTTCTATTCAATGCCACAATTTGGATCTAATCTATTGACGTTGTTTATTAATTATATTTATCAAATATTCTCGCTAAATTTCAAAATTATCTTATAATGACTCATATCAGATTGCAAGCAGTAACTTTAGTATTCATGGTATTCTCATTGGGTCTTCTGATGAATATGTAGTTATCGAAGTAATATTGAAAAATTTGAATTAATAAATTATGGAGGTGATACAAATAACGTAAATCTTTGATGATAGATAATGAAGATGTAAAAAAATAATCCATATTATTCTGATATAATTTTGAGTTATAAAATGGGAAATTCTGATTTCTTTTGTTGATTCTTCGTTACAAGAAAGTTGATATTAGAGGAGTCTAATATGAAACTTCAAATATAAAATAGATTTTTATAAAATAAGGCTGTAATTGAGCGAGCATATTTGATTAATACATAAAATATACAGCATCGATAAAGGGATACAAACTGCCACAAAAGCTGGTAAACTTAATTATTAGAAAAAGAAAATAAAATAATGAAAAAAAATTTATGACTCCTTTAAAAATAACAATTATCAGTACATTGATAGCTGCAACGACTGCATTTTTAGCAATAGGAATCTCCGAAAATTGGAAAGACAAAAAAGGATATGGGATCTTAAAGCTCCGATTTATATGAAATTTGCTGAAGAATTAGAAGAACTTTTTATAGATAGTGAAATGCAAAATGTTGATGTTAAATATTTAGAGAAAAAATTTAATAAAATTTGCAACAAAGTATTTTTAATAGGAAATGATGATATTATAAACCAACTAAATAAAATGAAAGGTGGTAGAGATGCAAAAAAAGATATTGGAAAAGTTCTTGTTCTTCTACGAAAAGAATTAAATATGTATACTACATTAAAATACAATGACTATAAAAGAAAAAAATTGAGTGCCTCTAAACCAAAAAATAGTTAATAAAAAGTCAGCCACTTCTGAATTGGAAGGTTCAATTGCTATTTATTTCCCCTCATGCGGCTGAGGTTTTCATCCAGTTTGGTTTTTCTCACCTCCAGCTCTTCCAGCCGGTCTTTGCTCTTTTGGACCACATCAGAAGGAGCGCGTTTTAGGAAATTGGTGTTCTGAAGCCTTTTATCCAGTTTTTCGATTTCATCATTGATCTTGGAAATTTCTCTTTCCAGCCGCTGTTTTTCCTGCTCCAGGTCAATCTCTTTTTCCAGAGGAATCGCCAGCTCCCAGAATCCAGAGACTCCTTTAAAAAAGGATCTGTCTGAGGGGAAATCCTTGCGAATATCGATATTGTGGATACTGGCAAGAGTCTTAATGTAATCCTGATTGTTTTTTATAAGGTTTTCATCCTTTTTCTCTTTCACTTTTAACCAGAGATCGATTTTCTGTTTGGGAGGGATCCTGTTTTCAGCTCTGATTGTTCTCACTTCTGTGATGGCATCTTGTAGGAGTTTCATCTGTTGTTCTGCGGTTTGATCCTTATTGTGCTTATCACTGATAGGATAGGAATCTAATGCCAGTGATTTCTTGGCTGAAGGAAGATGCTGTCCTATTTCTTCGGTGATGAAAGGCATAAAGGGGTAAAGAAGCTTTAAAATTTTATCCAGTGCTCCTAAGAGAACAGCTTTGCTTGTTTGGTTGCCTCTTTTTATGTCTGATTTATTGAGTTCAATATACCAGTCACAGAATTCATGCCAGATAAAATGATAGATGGTATCAGCGGCTTCATGAAATTTGAATTGATCCAGAGATGTATTCAGTTCTTCGGTGACTGTCTCCATTCGGCTCCGAATCCATCTGTCGGCGAGAGACAGGGAATCCTCTTTGATGACGGTCTTTTCGTCTGTTATATTCATCAAGACAAAGCGGGAGGCATTCCATATTTTGTTTGCAAAAGCCTGGTATCCCGCCATTCGTTCTTCAGAGAGAGATATATCCATACCAGGAACAGCTAAAGCAGCCAGAGTGAATCTTAAGGCATCTGTGCCGTATTTATCCATCATTTCCAGAGGATCGATCACGTTCCCCTCGGACTTACTCATTTTCCTTCGCTTAACGTCTCTGACTAGTCCGTTGATAAACACCTGCTTGAAAGGGATGTCTCCGGCGAATTTGAGTCCCATCATAATCATCCGGGCTACCCAGAAAAAGATGATATCGAATCCTGTGGACATGAGGTCAGTGGGATAGAACTTCTGAAGGTCTTCTGTTTTTTCCGGCCATCCCATGGTTCCAAACGGCCAGAGGGCGGAGCTGAACCAAGTGTCCAGAACATCCTCATCCTGAATGAGGTTTTGACTGCCGCATTTTTCACATTTTTCCGGAGGATCTAAAGCAACCGTGACCTCATCGCAGTCTTTGCAGTACCAGGCTGGAATCCTATGACCCCACCACAACTGTCTTGAGATGCACCAGTCATGAATGTTATACATCCACTCAAAATAGATTTTGCTCCAGTTGGGAGGAATAAATTGTATCTTTCCTTCTTCAACGACTCTAATGGCTTCTTCGGCAAGGGGCTTGATTTTAACAAACCACTGCCAAGAGAGAAGAGGTTCTATGACCGTTTTGCAGCGATAGCAGTGTCCAACCGCATGTTCATAGTCTTCAATTCTCTCAATAAGATTGGATTCTCTGAGCTTTGCAATAATCTTTTCCCGGCATTCAAACCTGTCCAGTCCTTTGAATTCAGGTCCTGCTTTGTCTGTCATTGTTCCAGAGCTGTCAACAACGATGACCTGTTCAAGGTTATGCTTGATTCCAAGTTCAAAATCGACCGGGTCGTGTGCCGGGGTGACTTTGACCACACCGGTCCCAAATTCCATGTCAATCCTTTCATCTAATATAACGGGCAGTTCTCTATGAACGAGGGGAAGGCGTGCTTTCTTTCCTTGTATTTTTTTATAGCGTTTGTCATCCGGATGAACAGCTATGGCGGTGTCTCCAAGCATAGTTTCTGGACGGGTGGTGGCGACGGTAATGTATTCATCGGAATCGATGAGAGGATATTTGATATAATAAAGATTTGATTTTTTTTCTTTGTGTTCTATTTCAATGTCAGAGAGAACAGTCCCGCACTTAGGGCATTGGTTGACGAGGTAATAATCTCTGTAAATCAAGCCTTCTTTATAAAGCTGGACAAAGACATACCGCACAGCATAGGAAAAACCTTCGTCCATGGTGAAGCGTTCTCTTGTCCAGTCCAGAGAAGTCCCCAGTCTCTTTAGTTGATCAATAATGACTCCTCCATATTTTTCTTTCCAATTCCAGGCACGTTTCAGGAACTCTTTGCGTCCGATTTCTTCCTTGGACATTCCTTCTTTGGCAAGATTCTGTTCGATGACGTTATGAACAGCAATGCTGGCGTGGTCTGTTCCAGGAAGCCATAAGGTGTTATAGCCCCTCATTTTCTTCCACCGCATAATGATATCCGGGAGCGTGAAACACAGAGCATGTCCAATATGAAGGGAACCTGTGACATTTGGAGGCGGGAGTACCATGGAATATTTTTTCTTAGAAGAATTGGTTTCTGGTTTGAAAATGTGGTTCTTAACCCAGAATTCCGTCCATTTTTTTTCGACAGGTTTGGGATTGTAACTTTTTTCAAGTGTGTCTTTTGTTTCCATAATTGATTCCTAATAGTTTATATGAAAATTTGAATACTTGAATGAAGAAATGACCGTTATTTCAATCCATTGCCACTTCAAGAGGACTTGTCAATACACTGTAGCTTTCTTCGAGCTGCCTGCGGAAAGGCCTGAGTGAATTTTCAATCACTTCAGGTAATCCATCCTGCCAGGGTATGCGGAGACGATCATATTCCATAGCATTGATTTCTTCTTTGAGTGTTTCTCTCCATTCTTTTTTATTCTTTAATGTATAGTCGCTGTTTAATTCTTTAAGCTGATTGTGCATCATAGGCAGAATAATATGATGGATGCGTCTGGTTACGTGCTCTTTCCGTTCTTCCATAATCTCGTTTTCGTTGCGGAATGTGATGGTGTTGTTTGATTCAAGAATTTGAAAATCGGGTCCGTCTTCAGGCGATTTGTTCAGCCAGCTATAATAGGAAATGATATAGATATAATAATATTCTCCCAGTCCCATTCCTGCCTCAAGCAAGGCTTGATTGCGGTTTTTAAAGAATTCAGCAATTTCCGGAAGTAGACCAAATCCGATCCTGACCATCTTAAAAACATTTTTCGAAGTTTTGACATCAATATCTTCGGGCGAAGTTCCTGGAGACAAAGCAGCAAGTGATTTCTCAAGACTTTCCCTTTGCTGGGAAAAAGATTTTCTTGCCGATATAAAAAGCTTTATTCTGTACCGATCGATGGATCCATCAGCCTCAGGAGTGTATTCTCTAATCTCTCCGTATTTTTCAGTGATTTCACTCATCATCACTTCTGTATTTTCAAATTGATTAACGAGGTTCTTGATGTAGGAAACGCCACCGATGATTAGAATAATAACGATCAAAAAGACGGCACCGCATCCGATTCCGCATCCGATAAACCATTTCTTTTTAGAACTGGAAGATTTGTTTTGATTGGTTTCAGTCATATGCTTCCTCCTATGGGTTAACCAAAGCCTGTTTTTTTAAAATAAAATCCGGACATTGCTAATGATATGGCAATACCCAATAAATGAAGACGTCTTGCCAGTGTCCAGAAAAAAAATCTTAAGCACTGAAATAGCTCTTTTCCTTTTATGTCCGGAAACCGTAGATTTTTATTGCCCGCATCAAATTTTTAGGAACCATGCTCCATATTATTCAGAATCATAATATTATCATATTTTTAAAATTTTTATTAGATGTTTTAATGGTTTTTTTTCATTCTGCTTTCATTTGGATTTTGTGATGGTTCGCACTTTTCCATTGTTTCACAAAGATTGAATAAGGCTTTCCAGAAAGTCTCGCCTTGTGCGTATTTTGATAAGTCCTCGTTGAAAGGAATGCAGGAATTTTTATGAACAAGGCTCCAGAATACATGTTTATTCATTACCGCAATGATATCTCAAATTAAGAATTTATTGAAAGAAGCTGAACTTAAGGATATTGTTGCAAAGACTTACAAAACAAGTGCTTTGCATCAATGGATGAGTGAAATGAGACAAATGAATCCCAAGGATTACCTGGGGGCATGGGGAAAATTTTTTACTCTTTGTTTTAAAAACCCTCAAGTCAAAAAGTGGATTAAGGAAATATCTGTTCCCCCAAAAAGCATTTTTAAACTATTTAAATATTTTGGATATGGATTGTACACTGGCAGGAAAGAGAGACTCTCTTAATTGTTTAGGGTGAATTTCCCCCTAGACAAGCATCCTGAGAATTTCTGAAGAAGGGATTTCTTAAAACCCGTCACTTTTCTAACCCAGGCTCCCTTAATGCTCATTGATGCACTTAGGGCTGAGTGTTAAATTCAATCATCTTAAAACAGAAACGGATTGTATAAAGAGGTCGAATAAGGAATATTTTAAAATGGGACATTTGAGCATATCACTTCATTCAACTATTTACTCTTTGGTCATAATATCTTTGAGGGCTTCATCGATATCCCGGTATTGAAATTTAAAATCATTATCCAGAAGCTTTTGGGGAATCACTCTTTGTCCTTTAAGGATAACAGAGCCAAATTCTCCCAGTCCAAGTTTCAATAAAAAACCTGGAGTTGGTAAAAAGGAAGGTTTACCAAGGACTTTTCCTAGAGAGTGAGCCAACTGTTTGTTTCGCACCGGATTTGGAGAGCACACATTGATCGGACCTGATATTTCTTGATTCTTTATCAAAAAAACAAAGGCTTCACAGAGATCCTTGATATGGATCCAGGAAAACCACTGTTTTCCATTTCCAATCGGTCCTCCAATATAGTATTTGAAAAGGGGAATCATCTGTCCGAGAGCGCCTCCTTTCTCACCCAGCACAATTCCGAATCTGTTGATCACAACCCGCGCTCTTTTTTCCTTTACTTTCAGTGCCTCTGATTCCCATCGCCGCGTCACTCTGGCTAAAAAATCATCACCTGGGGGGGAATTTTCGTTTAATTTTTCATCTTTACAAAAGCCATAATATCCGACGGCTGAAGCGCTAAAAAGAATGAATTTTTTTTTCAAATCAGAGGGAATTCCTTCAACAATATTTCTGGTGGTGTTGACCCTGCTTTCCAAAATAGCTTTTTTGTTTTTCCTCGTCCATCTGCTGAATATGTATGCCCCTGCCAGATTGATTGCTCCATCATATTTTTTAATCTCATTCTGCCAATTTCCTCTTTTTGTGGGGTCTCCTTGTAAAAAAGCAATCCCTGAATTTTCCTGCTCAGACTTTTTCTGCCTTCGTGTCAAAATAGTCAATTCATGTCCATCCTGAATCAACCGCAAGCTTAGATGTCTGCCCACAAAGCCTGTTCCTCCTGTGAGTAAAATTTTCATTGGGATCCTCCCTTAAATATCGATTAATGGAAACAGATGAGGCTTTCTTTATAAAACAATTTTCATCAATTTTATATGGTTCTTTCGGGATGCGTTAAAAAATGATAATAGACTTCAAAAAAAATGTCAATGAAATGAAAAATCTGGAGTCACTCTTTTTTTTATCATAATTTGAATAAATAATTAGTGTTATGAAGTTTGAGAGTAAAAGATTAGAGGATCAGGTTATATAAGTGAGAAAACTATTTGAAGGTTGATCAAGCATGGTTTATCGAATTGTAGAGACCGTTTCCCAAACGGTCCAATATAAAACCCGATACGGGGATCGGGCCCTACACGCTGAGGAAAATTCTTCGTGTTTTTGAACGCATTAACCTGATCCATTTTACTATTATTATTCTATAAAGAAAAAATGGGGAACTTCTAAGCATTTTCCGTTGACTGGATGTGTTTCTTTCATGTAATATGTTACTTTAAAAATTGAAGACAATTTAGGAAAGAAAGCGAAATTGGATGGCAGTAGACTAAAAAGGAAATTTCTTTCCTAATGGATTTTATCAATTAATCATAAACAATTAAAAATATAGGAGGCTAAAATAAATAAAATACTGATTTTTGGAGGTTCAGGGGGCATCGGCTCTGCTGTTGCCTGGGATTTGGCTAAAGATAATTCAATTGATACTATAGGAATTTCGGGAAGGCGGAAAGAAGCCCTGGAGAAGACAAAAGAGTGGATCGGGAGTGATAAGATCGTTGCGCATTCGCTGGATATTAACAATAAAGAAGAAGTCAAAGCTCTAATGAAGCAGTATGATGTGGGTGTTTTGACTCTTCCTAATCGGAAAACAAGTTATAAAGTGGTTCAATGTGCCATAGAAGCAGGATTGAATATCGTTGACACGATTGAAGAGTTTCATCGAACTCCAGATCCCTATGAGACAGAGGGACTGGAAATTCCAGAAGGGATGAAATTAGAAGAATACGGCGAATGGCTTCACAAAAAAGCCCAGGAAAACGGAGTGACATTTGTTGATGGTATGGGATTTGCTCCTGGTCTGAGTAATATCACCACCGGAGATGGAATCAGAAAATTAGACAAAGCTGAGAAAGCCATAGCACGTGTGGGAGGCATTCCTTCTAAAGAAGCAGCTGCTCGCCATCCTTTGCGATATATGATTACCTGGGCATTTGAACACGTTCTCAGGGAATATATGATTAAGTTGAATGTGATAAAAGATGGCAAGATTGTGGAGGTGAATGCGGCTTCTGATTTGGAGCGATTTCGATTTGATAAATTTGGGAAAGATGAGTGGTTGGAGTGTGCTGTAACTCCTGGAATGCCCAGTTTCCTTTTAACCAGACCCGATCTTAAAGAATTTGCTGAAAAAACAGTAAGATGGCCTGGCCACTGGCAGGGAGTTCAAACTTTGAAAGAATGCGGATTACTGGATTTGGAACCGGTTGAATTTCAAGGAACCACCATTGTTCCCAGAGAATTTCTTTTGTCCATGATTACCCCCCGGTTGATGCCTTCAGAGGGTGAGACCGATGTTTGTGTGATGTACAATACGGTCGAGGGAACAAAAAACGGTAAGAAAATGAGAATCGAATATTTTATGTGGGATGAAGCGGATACAGAAAATGGTATATCTTCCATGATGAGGGCAACGGGTTTTCCTATTGCCATTGCAGCCAGAATGGTTTTGAACGGAGAAATCGAAGAGAAAGGGATTGTCGCTCCAGAAGATGGGATTACAGGAGAACTCTATCAGAAATTTTTAAAAGAACTAGAACAAAGAAACATCAATGTCATCGAAGAAATAAAGGAAATTGAATAAAACGGGTAAGAGTATACCTGCTTGCCAAATTCTTTGAATTTCGAACAATTTCCTTATCTTATTTTTCTGTTTTTTTATAAGTCAAGAAGGGAGTTTTTTACCCTGATACTGACTACTTTTGAAAAGGCATAACATCCTCATCCCATTTCTTTTTTGAAATTATTGAATTCCAGCTATATTTGCGAAACGTTCTTTTTTTAGTTAACATAAAAAAATACAGCTACTGAGATTTTTCTTTGTAGAGTCAATCAATATGAAGAGAGGTGAATCACGATGTCCCTTCAAAAATTAGATTCTCTACTGAACCAAAATGTTGATCAATTAAAGAAGGAAGGGCGATCCAAAGACCCTGAGCGGGTGATCGTGGATTATATCCCGCCCAAAGATGAGAAGGGTTCCCGCTATAAGCTTCAGGGAAGTCAAATGGAATTCATTCGCATGAACACCAACAGTTATCTTTCTCTTTCTTATCATCCTGCCTTGATTGAAGCGGCTGATGAAGCGACTCAGAAATTCGGAGTGGGGCCGAGATCGGTAAGGTTTATTGACGGTACCTACATATATCATATTGAACTCGAAAAAAGGATTGCTCGATTCCTGGGCAAACCTTCTGCCAAGATTTTCAGTTCTGCTTATATCTGCAACTGCGGACTGGCGTTGGCTTTGTCCAACGAACAGACTTACTGGATCGGAGATGAACTCAACCACAACAGCATCATCCGGGCTATGCGGATTGCCAATGTTCCTAAAGAGAATAAAGATATCTACCGCCACAATGATATGGATGATTTGAAGAGATGCCTGGAAGAGATTCCGGAGAATATGGATCGGGTGATCGTTATTTTCGATGGTGTTTTCAGCATGCGCGGTGATTACGCTCCTATTGACCAGATTGTCAAAATTGTTGAGCCTTATGGGAAGAATTTTAAAGATGGAATCGTCACTGTGGTGGACGATTCTCATGGAGTGGGCGCTTTTGGAAAAACTGGTCGGGGCACTGCGGAATTCTGCGGAACTCAACCGGATATCATTGTGGGAACTTTCGGCAAAGCTTTTGGGGTGAACGGGGGATTTGTGGCTTCTAGCCAAACTGTTATTGAATTTATCCGTCAGAAAGCAGATACCTATATTTACACCAATCCGATGGCAATAGCGGATTGTGCTGCAGCGAGAAAGTCAGTTGATATCTGTGATAGTCCTGAGGGATTGAAACGACTGAATGACTTAAAGGAAAGAATCCAGCAATTCCGAGGGGGCTTGAATAAGATGGAGTACGAATCTATCCCTGGATACCACCCTGTGATTCCGGTTTTAATCAGAGATACCCAGAAAACCCATGAATTTGTTCAATTTCTCTATGATAATGGTGTTTTGGTGGTGGGCTTGACATATCCAGTGGTCCCCAGAGGCGATGAGACCATTCGCTTCCAGATCAATGCTGCCCACACCGAGAACGATGTGGATTATGTGCTTGGCGTGATGAACAATTTCAAATATAAACTTTGAATTGGGAAGAAATTGTACGAGCCTTTTTAATTTTTCTCCAGATTATTATTTTCCTTAGAGTTTGGAGAGCTCAATATATTCTTCAAAACTTTCACCCACAAGTTTCAGGGCTTTTTTGAATTCATCTTCCTGTTGTCCCAGTCCGAAGCGAATATGGTGGTCAACGCCCAGTTGATCTCCCGGTTGTATCAATACACTTTTATCTTTTCGTATCTTGTGGGCAAGATCTGAGGAATTGATATCCAGATTGTAACTGGGGAAACAGATGGCACCCGCCTTTGGAGGGATGCATTCAAAGAGGTTTTTGAACTTTTTCATCCAAGAGTCAAGAATAGAGAAATTTCTTTTTATTATTCCACGGGTTCGTTCATATATTTTTGTTCTTACCTGAGTTTGGAGAGCAATGCGTGCGAGCCGGTCGCTCAATGCGCTGATGGCTATCGAAGTGTAGTCTTTGTAACTCCATAAATTCTGGATCAGATTTTCTGGTCCTGCTATCCAACCGACTCTTAGTCCAGGAAGTCCGTATGATTTAGAGAGTCCGGAAACCACAATTGTTTTTTCATAGGTTCCGTAGAACGAAGGTGTTAAAGTGCCATTCAATTCGGCACCTTGATAAACCTCGTCAGATATAAGCCAGGCATTGGCCCATTTTGCCAGGTCTAAAATCGTGTTGCGTGCGTCCTCATTGAGTTGGCTTCCGGTGGGATTGTTGGGATTAGTGATGGCAATGATTTTTGTGTTTTTTGTGATTGTTTTTTTCAAATCGTTGATATCAGGATTCCACTCAAGATTTTCCTTTAGATAAAATGTTTTCACATTTGCACCAAATCCTTCCATTAATCCGAATATTTGCATAAAGTTGGGAAGCATAAACACAGCTTCATCTCCTTTTTCTAAAAGATGCCAAATTAATAAAAAATTGGCTTCAATAGAACCGGTGGTGACCAGGATATTGTTTTTATGAATTTCAGGATAGAATTTTATGATTTCCTCTTTCAATTCGGGTGTTCCATCTGTTTGAATATAACCAAGTTTTGTGCGTAAGATTTTTTTGATGTCGTCTTCATCAGACAGTTCTTCAAAAGTGAGTGGATGAACACCGCTTTCCGACATGTTATAATGGACTTGGTGTTCCCATTTTGATTGCCATCGCTCCAGTTCAAAATCTCGAATTTTCATGGAATCTCCTTTTTCCCTGTTTTATTTATTAAAATTTGACAGATAGAGTAATCCCACTTTTTTGTCAATTAATATTCAATGATAACCGAATTATCTCCCAGTAGATTCTCCACATTCTTCTTCATGCTTTCAGAGGGGGAGACTCCCCTGATCTCCGCTGATTGGAGAAGAATGCGGTAGGAATGAGGGGTTTCGAGTTCAAAAAAGAGCTCGCAATCACCTCTATTTTCTTCCAGCATTGTTTTAAGGTCATCAAAAACAGATTCTTCTATACCGGGAAGAAATATTCTCAGAATCACTTTTTTTGCCCGCTTCATGAAAGCTTCTTCAAGAGGCATTATTTGGGAGAGCTGGACCTTGCTGCTATCTCCTTCTCCCATATATTTTCCTCTGATCCAGACAAGATGGTCTGTTCTAAGAAGTTCATAATATTTTTTATAATTATCCGGGAACACGACAACTCCTATTCTGCCAGTTAAATCTTCTATTATAAAAGTCGCCATACGTTCATCCGATTTTGTTTTTAAAGGTTTCAATGAGCAGATAATTCCAGCTATTCCGATTTCTTTATTGAAATCTTTTTCTTCATCAAGCTGATTGATAAAATGGGTGACAAGCCTTTCTAAATCTTTTCCATACTGAGTTAGAGGATGGCCTGATATATAAAATCCCAAGGCATCTTTTTCATACATGAGAGCAAGAGACTCGTCCCAATCACGCATATTTTTTACTTCAGCGGAGATGGTGGGAGGTTCAATTTGTTCTTTTCCGAAAAGGAGATTTTGTTTTGATTGATTGATCTTCTGGAGTTTGTGGAAGTGCAGAATCATTTCATCCACAAGGTGAAATAATTGAGATCTTCGCCAGTTTAAGGAATCAAAGGCTCCGGCCTTGATAAGGCTTTCAATCACTTTCCGGTTAATGACTTTTGAGTTAACGATTTCACAGAGTTCAAAGGGAGAAGTGAATTTCCCCCGCTTCTTTCTTTCCTCAATAACAGCACGGATCGCTCCTTCTCCAACATTCTTTACAGCTGATAAGCCAAAGCGGATGTTCCCGTTTTCGACTGAAAAATTGAAATCGCTCTTATTAATATCAGGCGGCAACACTTTTATGCCCATTTCTTTACATTCATTGATGTATTTCACAACTTGGGGAGTGGCTCCTCTTTCTGCTTCTGATGTCAGCAGTGCAGCAAGGAAATAAACCGGATAATGCGCCTTGAGATAGGCTGTTTGATAAGCCAGATAAGCGTAAGCCGCACTGTGGGATTTGTTGAATCCATAACCGGCGAAATATTTTATATTTTCATAGAGTTCAACAGCCTTTTTATGATTTATTCCTTTTTCTTTGGCTCCCTGGAGAAATCTCTGCTTTAAGGATTTGATCATACCGGTTATTTTTTTCCCCATTGCTTTCCTTAAAATATCCGCTTCTGCCATAGAAAAACCAGCAATTTCTGTGGCGATTTGCATGACCTGTTCCTGATACACAATGAGACCCTTGGTCTCTTTCAAGATGGGTTTCAGCTCGGGAAATTCATAGGTGATTTGTTCCGGGTTGTTTTTCCGTTTAATAAATTTATCTGTCATTCCGCTTTTAAGAGGACCGGGTCTGTAAAGGGCGTTCAATGCAATCAAATCACTTAGGTTTTCAGGCTTGTAATTTCGGATTAAACCCTTCATTCCCGCGCTTTCAAATTGGAAAACCCCATCTGTATTTCCTGATTTAAAGAGTTCAAAAGTTTTGCTATCATCCTTAGGTATTGTTTTTAGATCGATTTTTGTTCCTGAGCCCTTTTCAATGAGTTTTATGGTGTCCTGAATGACAGTCAGGTTCCGCAATCCCAGAAGATCCATTTTTAGTAATCCAATAGCCTCGATATCTTGCATGGGAAACTGGGTGGTTATTTCTCCTTTTGTTGACTTGTAAAGAGGAATAAACTCTTCAAGTGGTTTCGGTGTGATAACGATCCCAGCTGCATGGATGGAAGCATGTCGGACCTGTCCCTCCAGTTTTTTGGCAATGGAAAGAAGATTGGCGATCTTTGTGTTTTTATCTCTCAGTTCTTTTAAAGGAAAGATTTTTTTTACAGCTATTTCTATGGTTGCATCCGGTCCAAAAGGAGGGATCATTTTTGCTATTTTGTCAACTTCCGGTAAAGGGACTTCAAGAGCTCTTCCGACATCCCGGACTGATTGCCGTGCCGCCATGGTTCCGAAAGTGATGATCTGACACACATTCTCTTGTCCGTATTTTTTTGTGATATAGGATAAGATTTCTTCCCTTCGTCTTCCACAGAAATCTATATCAATATCAGGTAGACTGATCCGTTCAGGATTCAAAAAACGTTCGAAAAAGAGTTGGTATTCAATGGGATCGATATCAGTAATACCGAGACAGTAAGAAAGCAGGCTCCCTGCTGCAGAACCTCTCCCCGGACCGACAGGTATTTCATTTTCTTTTGCCATACGGATAAGGTCCCATACAATTAAGAAATATCCCTCGAAACCCATTTCCTTTACAATCTTCACTTCTTTTTGAAGTCTTTGTTCATAAATTTTTAAAAGTTCGTCTAATTCTTCATCTTTTTTATCTCTGGAAAGGTCTTGAATACGGTTTTTAAATCCTTCATCGACAACTTCATCAAAATATTCTTCCAGGGATTTACTTTCAGGCACTTTGAATTGGGGAAGGAAGTATCCAGAAGAAGGAAAATCGAAATTGCATTCGGCGGCGATTTTAACAGTATTATCAATGGCGGATTGATTGTCTTTAAAAAGCTCTGCCATTTCTTCGCTTGATTTGAAGTAAAAATCATCGGATTTGAAACGAATTCTATCCTGATCTGTGACCTTTTTATTTGTCTGAATACAAAGAAGAACATCATGAGATTCCGAGTCAGATTTATTTAGATAATGAACATCATTTGTAGCGACCAATGGGATACTTAGCTTTTCAGAAAGACGGATTAATAAGGGATTCACCTTTTTTTGTTGTTCGAGGCCGTGGTCCTGAATTTCTATATAAAAATCTCCTTTAGGGAACATTGAAGCATATTCCAGGGCAGCATTTTCAGCTTTTTCGACAAGATCTCTTTCCAGATTGTAGCTTATTTCACCCATCAAACATCCTGACAATCCAATCAAGCCTTCGTTATATTTGGATAAAAGTTCTTTGTCAATGCGAGGTTTGTAATAGAATCCCTCTAGATAACTTGTGGATATAAGATGGCAGAGGTTTTTATAACCGATTTCATTTTTTACCAGTAAAACCAAATGGTAATAATTCGGTTTTTTCTTTTCTGGATTTTTATTATACAAGCTTTCCGGAGCAACATATAGTTCACAGCCTAAAATTGGTTTTATCTTTTTTTGTTTTGCCTGCTTGAAAAAATTGACAGCGCCGAAAATGTTTCCGTGATCGGTCAAAGCCACTGCAGGCATATTAAAATTATAAGCGGATTCCAACAATTCCGGTATTTTTAAAGCCCCGTCGAGGAGGCTGAATTCTGAGTGGGTATGAAGATGTACGAATTTATGTTCCATCAGAATTTCCAAATTGATTTAGGGTTGATTTCAGTATTTCTCCCTTATTTTATTAATAAATTATTCAAATCGAAAAGAAATTTGTGTGTATTTGTTTACTCCCATTCTATAGTCCCTGGGGGTTTTGACGTGATATCATAGACAACCCGGTTAATGCCATTCACTTCATTGACAATCCGGTTAGAAATTCGAGATAAAAAATCAGGTTTTGCAGGAAACCAATCGGCAGTCATTCCATCCATACTTTGCACAAGCCTGAGAACCAGAACTTTCTGGTAAGTGCGTCTATCGCCCATAACCCCTACAGATTTTATGGGAAGCAATACTCCAAAAGCCTGCCATAATTTATTATAAATTTTTTCTTTTTTGATTTCCTGAAGCAGAATTTCATCGGCTTCTCTGAGAAGGAAAAGCCTCTCCGGAGTGATTTCTCCAACAATTCTGACTGCTAATCCCGGGCCGGGGAATGGATGCTGAAGAATAAAATCGTCATCTGCGCCTAATTCTTTGGCAAGAATTCTGACTTCATCTTTAAAAAGCTCTTTCAAAGGTTCTATAAGCTTGAATTTGTAACGGGCTGGCAACCCCCCTACATTGTGATGAGATTTGATAAGGGAAGAAGGGCCTTTCACCGGATTGCTTTCGATCACATCAGGGTAGATTGTTCCTTGAGCCAAATACTTGATGTCTCCTATTTTTTTTGCTTCTTTTTCAAAAGTATGGATAAACAGTTCGCCGATTATTTTTCTTTTTTTCTCAGGTGATATAACTTTGGCTAATTTTTGGAGAAAAAGTTCGGATGAATCGATGCCAATAACATTTAAATCGAGCTTTTTTTTGAATTTTTCCAGCAATTCCTCATATTGTCCTTTTCGCAAAAGTCCATTATTGACAAATAGACAGAACAGATTCTTTCTAATAGCTTTGTGGACAATCAAAGCGGTGACAAGGGAGTCAATCCCGCCGCTGAGTCCGCACACCACTTTATTATTTTTAACTTGTTTACGGATTTCTATGACTTTATTTTTTATGAACGAGCTCATACTCCACTCAGCGTTCAAGCCAGCTATAAGAAAAAAAAAATTTGATAAAATCTTTATTCCCTGTTTGGTGTGAATAACCTCAGGATGAAACTGGACTCCATAGATTTTGTTTTCTTCTGATTCCATCACAGCTATAGGACAGTTTGTTGTGTTTGCTGAAACAATAGAATCCGGTGGTTCTTTTTCCAGTTTATCACCGTGACTCATCCAAACCTGTGTTCCTGATTGGATTCCTGAGAGAAGCCCTTTTTTATCCAGGACATTCAGAGAAGTAAAGCCGTATTCCCTTTTTTGGGAATAAGAGACTTTTCCCCCCGAAAGATATGCCAGAATATGAAGGCCATAACAAATACCAAGAACAGGTATTCCCATATTGAGTATTTCTCTCGAAGGGAGAGGCGCATTTTTTTCATAAACACTTCCAGGACTTCCTGAAAAGATGAGTGCTTTTGGTTTTTCTTTTTTTATTCTTTCCGGAGAGATGTTAAAAGGAACGATTTCAGAATAGACTCCCAGTTCTCTTATTTTTCTGGCTATGAGTTGAGTGTATTGGGAACCGAAATCAAGGATGAGAACTTTATCCATGTTCTGATTCTATCAGAGCGTTTTGTGATTGTAAACGATTCAGTGATTGGAGCTCCTCTAATTTTTAAATGAGTCAAATCTGTGTGTCAGTTAGATAAAATCTAGCCCTGTCAAACCATTGAACAATCCAAACAATGGATATATTTTTTTATCTCTTAAAATTTAACCATCTCACAATGTTCATTCGCAATCCCAATCTCGCAACTTGTCCTATTTTCTCTAAATTTCAGGTTATATCCTTATTTTATTTTTTGTCCATTTCGGTTAGATTCTTAAGTGACAAGATATGACCTCTATGGTTAGATTTCACATGATTTGTTTTGCTACCTTGACCTGGAAATTGAATTGATTTATATTGAATCTATCATGGAATGGGAAGAAATTGCTCGTGAATTGAGTGTCTCCAATGAAAATAAGATCATACTTCTGGTGATGGATGGTGTTGGCGGATTGCCCCGTCAAGGAAAAACCGAGATTGAAACAGCGAAAACTCCAAATCTTGACCAATTAGCTAAAAACAGTGCCTGCGGTCTTTCTGATCCTGTATTCAGAGGGATCACTCCGGGAAGCGGTCCTGCTCATATTGCTCTTTTCGGTTATGATCCTCTGAAGTATATTCTGGGAAGGGGGATTCTGGAAGCTCTCGGATCAAATGTGAAAGTGGGGGGAAAAGACCTTGTTGCGCGCGGTAATTTCGCGACTTTGAAAAATGGCCTTATTGTGGATCGGAGGGCGGGAAGAATTCCAACCAGTGAGAATGAAAAAATATGTGAGAAGATAAACGCTTCCCTTAAGAAAAGAGAAAAAATTGATATCTCGTTGTTTCCCGGGAAAGAACACCGCTTTGTGGTCAGATTTAGCGGGGAAGGTCTATCAGATAGTTTGTCAGATGCGGATCCCCAGAAAGACAATTTGCCCCCGGTTCCGGCAGCTCCATTTTCGGAAAATGCAGACGGAACGGCAAAAATAGTGAACGGTTTTATTGAGGAAGCAACAGAAATTCTTAAGGATTCATCCAGTGCCAATACTGTTATACTGAGAGGTTTTTCTAAGTATCCGGAGATTCCTCTTATGAGTGAAATCTTTAAATTGAATCCCGCTGCGATAGCGACTTATCCCATGTATAAGGGATTATCCAGTCTAGTGGGGATGAAGATCATTGATACAGGCCAGGAAATTTCTGATGAAATTGATGCACTGGAAAAGGTTTATGAGGATTTTGATTTTTTCTATGTCCATATTAAAAAAACAGATTCGGCAGGCGAAGATGGAAATTTTGAAGAAAAAGTTAAAGTTATTGAAGAAACAGACCGTTTTATCCCGCGTATTCTCGCCTTAAAACCTGAGGTGTTGGTTGTAACCTCTGACCATTCAACCCCCTCTTTCCTTAAGTCTCATTCCTGGCATCCGAATCCATTCCTCTTATTTTCCCCCAATGCATTGACTGACAATGTCAAACACTTCTCAGAAAAGGAATGCAGCCAGGGATATTTGGGAATATTCCAGGCAAAATATGCGATGCCTTTGATGTTAGCTCACGCCAAAAAGCTAAAAAAATTCGGTGCTTAAGGATTCATTTTGAAAGTTGACAGATTTCTATATTCTTTATAGAATTAATAGGTTATATTTATGTTCCGTACTAAAAATAGAATCCAATTATCAATCCTGATTTTGTCTGTCATTCTTTTTCCTTTTTCGCTCAAATCGGATACAGAAGTGGAAATCTACAGCCTGCGGCACTGGACCCATCCCACCCATACTAGGATTGTACTGGATGTAGGAGAAGTGCGGGAATACAATTCTCATGAACTCAAGTCGCCGGATAGAATTTATATTGATGTTTTCCAAACAAAATTGAATCCCATTCTGCATGGTAAAGAATATCTTGTGCATAATGATTATCTTGACAAGATCCGTATTGCCCAAAGGACTCATTCTATTGTTCGAGCGGTTATGGATGTAAATTTGGATTTTATTAAAGACTATAGAATATTTTATCTGACCGATCCTTTTAGAATTGTCATTGATATATTTCCTGTCAAAAGCCCTGAAGATGCGACTTCTGATATCCCTGAGCAGCCAGAGTCAACAAAATCCGGATACAGTATGATTCGGCAGCTGGGCCTAGGAATCCAAAGAATCGTTATTGATCCGGGTCATGGGGGGACAGATCCTGGTTGTATCGGAGCAACCGGACTTAGAGAGAAAGATGTTGTTCTAAATGTTTCTAAAAAGTTGAGGAAGCTTCTGGAGTCAAACAGCAATCTTGAGGTTGTCTTAACAAGGGAGTCAGATATTTTTATGCCGGTTGAGAACCGGACTGTTATTGCCAATCAAAAACAAGGAGACATATTCATTTCAATCCATGCCAATGCCCACAGGAATAAACGTCTCAAAGGTATTGAAACATTCTTTCTGAATATCAGTCATGATCCTTCAGTGAATGAGATTGCAGCCAAGGAAAATGCGACGTCTCAAAAAAGCATCAGTAAGATGAGGGGAATCATCAGTCAAATAGTAAAAAACAGTAAAATTATTGAATCGAGGGAGCTTGCGGAAAAAATTCAAGAGAACCTGGTGTGTCGTCTTTCGGAAAAATTTAATGATATTAAAAGCTTGGGAGTTAAAGGAGGGCCGTTTTGGGTCTTGATCGGATGTGAAATTCCTTCAGTTTTGGTTGAAATTTCCTATATGAGTAATCCGGGGGAAGAAAAAAATTTGAAAAATGATACTTATCTGCAATGTATTGCTGAGGGAATTTATAAAGGCATCGTTAATTATATAAATTCATTAGGGAAAGGATAGAAAATGAAAAGAAGAGATTTTGTAAAAAGTGCAGCTATAGGGAGTATCGTTTTAGGCTTTAAGCCAGAGCTTTTTGGGAAAAAGAACAGAACACCTGATTTAGCCATTGTCAAAGGAGATTCTCCCGCTCAAATCACAAAAAAAGCAATATCTTTAATCGGAGGAATGGAACAATATGTTAGCAAGGGAGATAAAGTCATTGTGAAACCGAATATCGGATGGGATAGGAATCCTCAACAGGCTGCCTGTACCAATCCAGAGGTTGTGTCATCTGTTATCCAGCTTTGCCAAGATGCAGGAGCCAAAGAGATAATCGTGATGGATAATACCTGCAATCCGGCAAAGAGAACTTATGTCCGTTCCGGTATTGAGGAAGCGGCAAAAAATGCAGGAGCTAAAGTTCTTTATCCCAATAAATACAGATTGAGAAAAATGAAAATAAAGGGAGAATGGCTTAAAGAATGGGAAGTGTACACCTATTTTATGGAGGCAGATAAGATCATTAACCTTCCCATAGCCAAAACCCATAGTCTTTCCAGATTGACCATGGGAATGAAAAATTGGCTGGGAGCCATAGGAGGGAGCCGAAACCAGCTTCATCAAAAAATAAATCAGGTTATGGTTGACCTTTCAGCATTTTTCAAGCCTGTTCTAACGGTTCTTGATGGATACAGGATACTGGTGAGAAATGGTCCCCAGGGAGGGAGGTTGTCTGATGTCAAGCTTCATAAAACCGTTGTAGCCGGAAAGGATTATGTTGCCGTGGATACCGTGGGAGCATCTTTTTTTAATCTGGCACCAAATGAGCTTCCTTTTCTAAAAATTGCTAATCAAAAAGGACATGGAGAAATCAATTTGGAGAAATTGACGGTTGAAAAAAGAGCAATCTAAAAAATATAGATTTATCCAAATTTTACGAATACTGAGTCAGGTAATCTTTTTTTCACTTTTTATTTACCTGCTGTTTGGGACCCATTTCACAGGAGAAGATTATATTGGCCGTGTAGAGATTTTTTTTCATTTCGATCCGCTTCTGGCTTTGACAACATTCATTGCTTCACGCGCTATTTTTGTTACCTTTGCTTTGGCAGCCGTTACAATTGTCATAACCCTGGTGCTGGGGCGTGTTGCCTGCGGATGGGTTTGTCCGATGGGAGCTGTGCAGCAATTTTTCTCTTTTTTATTTAAAAAAGTAAAACTTCTTAAGCCCAAAAAGCCGAAAGGAAAAAGAACGACTTGGAAATATTATATCCTTATTTTTATTCTTGTGGCGGCTATTTTCAGCCTGGATCTTGTGGGAATTATGGATCCTCTCTCATTGCTTTACAGATCTTTTATAACCGGAGTCATCCCTGCCTTTCATTTTATTTTTTCTTCTGTTATTGAAGTTGTGTATCAATTGGGATGGTTTTCAATGGGAGACACGCTTGTACAATCTCTGGAATCACTCTCTATCAATCCAATCTATATTCAAGGTTTTTTTATTGTGGCTCTGTTTGCCGGAATAATCATTTTGAACATGTACAGAGAAAGGTTCTGGTGCCGCTATTTGTGTCCTTTGGGAGCTTTTCTTGGTGTGGCTTCACACTGGAATGCATTCAAACTGAAAGTTGATCCGGCAAAGTGCATCGATTGCAATCTCTGTACAATCCAGTGTGAAACCGAAGCCACTCCCTATCCCATAGGAGAATGGAAAAGCCAGGAGTGTGTTTATTGTTTCACCTGCAGTGCGATCTGCCCAACAGGGGCGATTGATTTTCCTTTGAGATTTGGCCATGAAACGATAGAAAATATCAATCTTTCCAGAAGAAAAGTTCTTTTCACTTCAATCCTTGGAATGCTGGCAGTTCCTTTCTTTCGCCTTTCACCATCCAGAAAAAGGGCGTCAGAAAAATTGATTCGTCCGCCCGGAGCTCTACCCGAAGAAAAATTCCTCCAGAAGTGTGTGAAATGCGGGGAGTGCATGAAAGTTTGTCCAACCAATGCCATCCAGCCTGTTTTGACTGAGGCAGGACCTGAAGGAATATGGACTCCAATGCTTGTTCCCAAGATAGGATACTGTGAGTATTATTGTTCGCTTTGCTCTCAGGTCTGTCCGACCGGTGCCATTAAAGAACTGACCATAGAGGAAAAAGTTAATGTCAAAATAGGAACCGCCTGGATTGATAAAAATCGCTGTATTCCATGGAAATTTGGAACAAGCTGCATTGTTTGTGAGGAGCACTGTCCCGTATCCCCCAAAGCTATAAAAATGGTTGACATCAAGGTTGAGCTTCCTGATGGTTCCATCAAAACGCCGCAAGCGCCTGTGATCGATACAGAGACCTGTATAGGATGCGGCATCTGTGAAAACAAGTGTCCGGTTGTGGATCAGCCGGCTATTTATGTGACCAGCATCGGAGAGGATCGATCGGAAAAGAATCAGTTCCTGCTGGATATTGTCGAAGGTTCAGACATTTATTAGGGTCATTATCCGACTTGATTGGGCAATCCAGAAATTAGGGGTTATATGCCAAATGAAATCAGAGAATAATTCTAATTATTGAAAAAGATATTTTTAGAAAATTTAAAGAGGAAATTAATTCTTCAATCATATTATATTCTCATAATAAAAAAGACTCCCCCCTTTTAAAAAGGGAGGAGTCCAACCTTAAAGCAAGAACTTAAAGAAAGAAATCTCGTTTACTCTTTTTTAGACTTTATTTTGTCAAATAGCTTGCTTTTGCTTAACAAATCAGCAACGATTTCTCTGCTTCCCAGTCCAAACGCAAGTGCCAGGGCTAAACATAGAGCTCCGAAGAGAAGTAGAAAAGCATTTGTGACCAGGTCAGAAGCAATATTGAGCTGATTAAGAGCAATAGGGATAACAAAAACAATTACAATAACGTAAGCTGTTTTTCCCATGACCTCGGGTTTTTCAACTCCAATATTTCCTGCAAATACATTAACAAGTCCAGAAACAAAATGTGCGAGGTAAAATCCAATTACAAGAATAACCAGGGCTACAAAGATATTCGGGAAATAAATCAGTAAATCATTTAAAACCTCAGAAACTGCAGGAAGTCCGACTGAATTGAAAGCAACAATAAAAGTGATGATGATGAAAAACCAATAGGCGACCCTGCTTATAATTGATACGGTGTCTTTTTTAAGATTTCCTTTCTGTAGAAACTTCTCTACTCCTGCTTTTTCTGCTAACTTAGGAATTCTTGCCAGAGTGAGCAGCTTTTTGATAGCGAAAGCCAGAAATTTTGAAATCAACCATCCTATAATTAGAATTAATAGGAATCCAATAAGTTTGGGAACGAGCCCACCAAGGATTTCAGCAATTTTTTGCCATGCTGTTTCAAGAGGGGCGGTGACATCCTTCAGGATTTTAGGTTGACTAGAAATAAAAGTGGCTAAAGATATCATGTTTTTCCTCCTTTATAAAATTTTATTCTTAAAATTATTTTTTGAAATCGTTTCTTTCATTAATCTACTGTTGGGAATCATATATAATTTTTCTTCAGTCTCTAAACTTGTATTTGTTGGACCAATTTCTACAATTTTTCCTTCTATACCTCCGCATGAAATAAGATCACCTTCCTTGAAGTTTTTCTTTATATAGTGCCCGGAAAGAATATTTTCGACTATGTTTCTTGCTCCATAAATGAAAAGAGCTGCAAATGCGAAGACTAAAATGCCAATAATTATGTTTGTAATGCCTATAAATATAGGAGTACTGATTTTTAATTGGGATAATGCAGAAATAGAAATAATAATTATTATAATATATGCTACAACGATTCCAATCTTATCTCCATGTTCTATTCCTATTGCATCAGTAGATGAGGCTATTATTTTTTTTACAAAATTTGCTATTAAAAGTCCTATAATAAAAATTATAAGAGCAGCAAGGATATTAGGTAAATAGTTAAAAATACTTCTGATAGTATCTGATACGGCATCAAGTCCTAAAATATCTGTTGACGAAAGGAGAAATATTAGGAATATTATCCAGAAGAAGATGGAAGATAATATGGAGGAAAAAGTTTTTTTCACTCCTGCCTTTTTAAGGCTGTTTTCGATACCGAGCTTTTCAGAAACTTTATTAAGACCCAGTTTTTTCCCTAGCTTTTCTATGATCTTTGAAATTAATTTTGCGATAAACCAGCCTATGATGATTACAAAAATAGCAAGTAAAATATTGGGTAGATAAGCTAGTATTTTTGATAATAAATTTTTCGCCGGTTCTAT
Source organism: uncultured Eubacteriales bacterium (assembly GCA_964584935.1). GTDB lineage: Bacteria > Acidobacteriota > Aminicenantia > Aminicenantales > Aminicenantaceae > CAZPBN01. The sequence goes on from CAZPBN010000010.1 coordinate 57,445, forward strand.
GATTTCATTTGTATTAAATAGTTTTGATAAGAATTCTTTCATAGTTATCTTCCTTATTTTACTTTAGGTTTGAAGAAGCTGTTTGTAAATTTAAAAATAAATACAAAAACTTGAGTCAAGCTTAAGAAAATACTTTCTATAAGAAAATTTGAAGTGACTCTCCTATTCACTTTTGAAATTGTACCTTTCTTGAAATTTTCCGGAGTAGGTACCTTTCCTTTTGTCTTGAAAATATTTTTTTCTTTATACATTTATATCCTTCTCATATTTTTTAAGTTTTTCTTTTCCTCTTCTAAGACGCATTTTTACAGCGCTTTCTGTGATATCTAAAATAGAAGCGATCTCTTTTATGGGAAGTTCTTCAATATAAAACAGGATAAATATTGTTCTGTGATCAAGGGGTAACTTACTTAATAAAAAATCGACTTCATCTTTTTTATAAGAAATATTAATTTTCTTGTTCGGCTCGAATTGATGAATATTATAAAAAAGCAAGATCCTTCTCTTTTTTTTATTTATTAAATTAAGGCTTTTATTAACAGCAATTTTATAAATCCATGGTGAGAACTTTTCAGGCTCTTTCAATTTTTTCAAATTCACATAAGCATATGTAAAAGTATCCTGAGAAATATCTTTGGCATCTTCGACATCACCTGTCATTCTATAACATACTGTAAATATTCTACTTTGGAATTCTTCGATAATATATTCAAAAGCCTGGATTCTTCCATGTTTCCCTTTTTGTGCTTTTTTGACAGCATCAGATATATCCATATTTAATAATTTTATTCTCCTTTAATATATTAAGGCAAATAAGAAAGATGAAAGGTCACATTTTTATTTATTATTTAGAAAATTCTTTTTTTTATTAATGCTTATTTTTTTGTGAATCCCCCCATTATTTTTTCTTTATGTTCCCATACCTGTTTAATTAAATCAGAAGTAACTCCAATATATACTGTCCCCAATTTCTTTACTTTTTATCCTTTTTTCTTTTCCAGTAGAAATATACGGGAATCCCAAGGGCTGTTAGTGCCAATCCTGCCAATGATTCCACAGGTTTTTCAATCAAGGTGTTCAAAAGAATTCCTGCTGAAGCAGCTATAAAAATAATGGGGACAACAGGATATCCCCAAGTTTTATAGGGTCTGGGAAGATCCGGTAATTTTTTTCTCAATGTGAAAACAGAGCATGTGGCTGCAATCCAGGCAAGAAGGATCAAACCTGCCGAGGGAATGGACTTTGCCATAATTCCTGTAGTCAGGAATATTCCGGAGCCAATAACGATTCCCACCATAACCATGGTGGAATCAAATAGATTCAATTGTCGGGCAAGAGATTTCTCTTTTTTCCCCATGAGATTACTTTTATGGAAGGTTCAGATTTGTTTTGTCAGAAAGCATGCCATATATGCTATACTTCCATTTCAATTTTCTCAAGAAGCATCTCAGTTCCTGAAATGGTTTTCAATTCAATGGAACCACATTGTTCACAAATAAACACAAAGTCGTCCTTGATGGTTTCTGCTCCACACTTCAGGCATTTTACTTTCAACGGAACTTTTTCAATTTCCAATTTGGCGGTGGAAGCGATTGTTTCTTTTTTATAAATATCGAAAGCAGTTCTGACAAATTCAGGGACAACACCGGAAAGTGCCCCGATTTTGAGCTTCACTAGGACTATTTTTTTTGCATTTTTCTCTCTGGCATGTTTTTTAATTATGTCAAAAAGATTGGCGACAATGGACAGTTCATGCATTGTTTTTACGTAATTGGTTCAAGGAGGTGATGAAAGAATCAACCAGAACATCTATACCGGAATTGTTGACTGAGGAAGTTAGAAAGATTTTCAATTTCGGATTAACTTCCAGAGCCTCTTTTTTAGCGCGTTCTGTATCAAAAGAAAGAACATTCAAAAGGTCGGATTTTGTTATAATCAAGTAATCTGAAGTGGTGAAAGCTTTGGGATATTTTTTTGGTTTATCATCTCCTTCAGGCGGGGAAAGAAGAACGCATCTTATGTTTTCTCCCAGGTCATAGCCTGCAGGACACACCAGATTGCCGACATTTTCAATAAACAGAAAATCAATATCGGGAGGAATATCTGAGAATATCTTTCCTATCATTTTGGCTTCCAGATGACAGGCTCCTCCTGTGATAATCTGCCAGGCAGGAATACCTCTAGCTCTAATTCTATCGGCATCCCGTTCTGTTTCTATATCTCCTTCGATAACAGCCATTTTGAATTCATCTTTTATCTTATCCGCGATTTTTTCAAGCAGGCTTGTTTTTCCTGCACCGGGTGAGCTCAGGAGATTGATGGTTAAAATCCCTTTTTCTCCCAGTTTTTTCCGAATGTCCGATGCGATTTTTTTGTTGGTTCCCAGCAAATCTTCAAGAACAAGAATTTCTTTTTTTTTCATTCTTGGCTTTCTCCTTGATTGAGATTCGATTAAATATTTTTAAATAAAGATTATACTTTGAGACACGATGGAACACAAGCGAAAAGAAGGGGGCAGGTCTTGATTCGAGACCCTCTTTTTGTTGAAACAAATTGAGAGCAAATTAAACTAGATAAAGTCTCAATTCAAGACCTGACCCTTTGAGGGTTGAATTTGTCTGCTGGTGTATGATTAAATGGATGAAACGATGGTTAAAAACGAAGGTGACAGGCTGAAGCAGGTGGTGACCTGCACCCCGAAAAAGGAATATTTTCAGGTGGAGGACCTCAAAGCCCAGAACATCAATGAAATCGCGGATCCGGCTGATACGAGAAAGCAGCATGATCAATTGAAATCAATAATGAACAAATATGGGAGTGAAGTGATTGATGTTGAAGAACTCACCAGTCATCCGAATTCAGTCTTCACACGTGATACCTCATTGGTGACTCCTCGGGGATATGTGAAATTGAGAATGGGTTTGGAAAAAAGAAGAGGAGAAGGGGAATGGATGTCAAAGATTTTAGACTCAATGAAAGTGCCCTGGGCTGGAGAAATCAAAGAGCCAGGAACTGTTGAAGGAGGGGATGTAATTCTGGCTGGAACGGTGGCATTTATCGGCATTTCAGAGAGAACAAATAAGGAAGGCGCAGACCAGCTATCAGGATTGCTGAAAGAGATGGGATATGAATTGAGAACCATCAATTTAAAGGGCCATTGTTTGCATCTGGGAGGAGAAATGAGTGTCATTGGACCAAAAAAGGTTCTCTGCACTCAAGGAGTGTTTCCGCATGAATTTTTCAATGGATTTGACAAGATTGAGGTTCCTCCCTATGGGCCTTCTTCAGGAAATGTCATATGCCTTGGTGAGAATGAAGTCATAGCAAGCAAGGAAGAAAGTCAAATCACCATCGATGAACTGAAAAAACATCATATCAAAGTTCATGAGGTTGATCTCTCTGAGTTCCGGAAAGGAGCCGGAGGCCCTTCCTGTCTGATCCTTCCTGTTGTGAGGGAATAAAATCTCTCCATTGATTACTGTAGAAAGGGGATTAAGCTCTGGATTTCCTTTTTCCAACATCCTGTCAACTAGATTGTCCTATTAATACCATAAAAGTAGATATGGATTTGATCTGTCTGATTTGTTACAACAGCCTCCATGCCAATGCTTATAGAATAAAGAAGCGGACAATAGAAGTGTATTCTTTCTCTCCATTTTTTCAGTTTCTTATTTTTATTGTTTTCATCTTTCTTTTCTGTTGTCTGTTTGCAAACAGAGATGAAATCAGTTTTCACCACCTAAAAAACGAGGATGGCCTTATCTATAAAAGTTTAAATTCCTTTATTATTGTCTATGTTGAAGTCTATTTTTAGCCCCAATTATATTTTCATTTCTGTAAGCTATCTCTCCTCCTTTATCTTTTTTTACAATTTTACTTGAAAGGAAACTCATATTTTCATGAAATGAATAAGAATGATTTAAATCAAGGTAGACCCAAAAAGCAAATTCTTATAAATTTTAATATTAAAATTGACTAATAGCCCTGATTATGTTATTTTAAATTTGTTGAAAGTGAAATTTTCTAGAGAGTATTGTTCTCAGATAATCTTCATAAGGGATTAGGGAACATTTCAACGTATGAGATTTACATCCCCCCAAAAAAAAACAATACAAGGAGAAAAAATGAACATTTATGTAGGTAATTTATCAAACGACACCAAGGAAAATGATTTGCGGAAAACTTTCGAAGATTTCGGGCAGGTCACATCAGCCAAGATAATCACTGACAGGTACACGGGTGATTCAAGAGGATTCGGATTTGTTGAGATGCCGGACAATCAAGAGGCCAAAGCTGCCATTTCCGGACTGAACGGGAAAAGTTTGAATGGAAATACCATTAAGGTCAATGAAGCCAGGCCTCGTAACGACAACAGAGGCGGCGGTTTTGGCGGAGGCAGACGCTACTAAACCGAAAAATTCGCGTTATATGACGATAGCTGTAAAAAAATAATACTTACCTGAACTGGGGGCACACTCCAATGAAGGCTATGTGTCCTCCTTTTGGATAGTGTCAATACACATGGGGTTCGGGGAGATGGCAACTTGATCTATATCACAGCGCCCACTCCCTTTGATGCACTCAGCCCTGATCCAAGGTATGAGAAATTGCTCAATAAAAGGGGATCAGGTCATTTATTCGAAAAAGTCTGCTCCCTGAAAAAAGAGAAATAATTTAGAGAAGAGGATAAAATCCCTGACATACTATCTTTTATATTTTACCTTGCTAAGAAGGACTGCCCTGCTTTCAATCAGGTTAGCATAAAATCATTATACCCGGTTTTAACGAAGCTTCATAAATTTTAAGTTTGTGCCCCCCGATTCTGTCTTTTTATCCAATAAGAATTAAATTTAAAACAGAAGAATCTTTTTAAGTATTAATGAGAGATAAATAATCAGTATATAAGTATTCGTCTATTATGGGTTTTGATTTTTTATGAGATGTGGTACGATGGCTTTCTTTTAGGAGACATCATTGAAGAAAATTCCGGATGTTTTTGTGATTGTCTTTTCCCTTATTCTGATTGCAGCAATTTTGACCTGGATTCTTCCTGGAGGTTCTTATGAGCGAACGGAGGAAATGGTAAGAGGGAGTCAGCGAACTGTATTAGTGGAAGGAACCTATGAAGAAACAGAAGCCAAGCCGCAGGTGATTCAGGTCTTTACAGCGCCAATTAAAGGATTTTTAAAACTAGCGGATATCATTGCGTTTATCTTTATTGTCGGTGGTGCATTTTATATGCTCAATGAGACCGGAGCCATTACTGCCGGGATCAAATGGCTGGTAAAAAAACTGAAGGGCAAGGAGTTTCTGGTTATCATCATTGTGATGATTCTTTTTTCCTTTTTCGGAGCGGCTTTTGGAATGTGTGAAGAAGCCATCCCCTTTGTTTTGATATTTGTTCCCCTTGCCATAAGTCTAGGTTATGATTCCATAGTGGGAGTTTGTCTCACCTTTCTGGCTGCTGGTGTGGGGTTTGCGGGAGCGTTTTTCAATCCTTTCACCCTGCAGATTGCTCAAGGATTAGCCGGTATCAAACCTCTTTCCGGTATGGGATACCGTATCATGGTTTGGGTGTTGATAACTTCGTTCACTATCACCTGGGTCATGATCTATGCGGCTCGCATCAAAAAAGATCCCCAGCGGAGTTCCATGTATGAGCTGGATCAGAAACGGCGAAAAAAGATGGAAGAACAACAGACCGGGGACACAAAAATTTCATGGCGGCATAGTGCCTGCTTACTCGTGCTGTTGACAGGAGTGGTGTTTATGGTTCTGGGGGTTATTCTCTGGGATTGGTATATCCAGGAATTGGCGGGGTTGTTTTTTGCTATGGGTCTAACCGCAGGAATTGTTGCCGGACAAGGCCCCAATCAATTAGCCAAGTCTTTTATCAATGGATGTAAGGATATTGCCTCTGCCGCTCTGGTGGTGGGATTTGCCGGGGGAATCATTGTCATACTGGAAGACGGAGGCATCATGGATACCATTCTCCATGGCATGGCTTCTGTGATTTCAGATCTGCCCAAGTTTGTTGCTGCCGATGTTCAATATCTATTTCAAATGGCAGTCAACTTCTTCATTCCTTCCGGATCAACCAAAGCGGCTTTGACCATGCCTCTGATGGCGCCTCTGGCAGACCTGTCAGGAATAACCCGGCAGACTGCGGTTCTAGCCTATCAATTTGGTGATGGATTCACCAATATGATTATCCCCACTTCAGGAGTTACTGTGGGAACCCTGACTATGGCTAAAATTCCGTTTAAACAGTGGTTTAAATGGAATTTTCCTATGCAGATTGCCTTTTTTGTGATTTCGATCGTCCTGCTCATCTGGCCTGTTTTGAGCGGCTGGAGTTAAGGTAGCCAAGGAATTGTATTTTACTATTTTTCTTTAAAACCAGGTTTTTTTCTTATAATCGAGATATTTTTTCCCGAATCTTTCTTCAAGTTCTTTTTCTTCCCAGTGTTTCCATAAAAGCAACTGAGGGATCCACAAAACGGCAGAAATAAGGGTCAGGAGGCTTTTAGAACTCAGAGGAATTCCGATGTGTATAAGAATGATGCCAAGGTACATGGGATTTCGTAATCGGCTGTAAATACCGGTTGTTATGAGTTTTTTGACATCTTTATATCCTTTTTTAGAAATGGAAGAAGTAAAAAACAAGATTAAACCCGGGATTCCAAAAAGAGCACCCAGAAAGATAGAAAAGAAGTCTGACATATTTATTTCAACAGGATCAAATACCAACATCACACTCCATCCAGCATAACCAAGAAAAATAACGATATGCAAAAATATCTCCAAGGTTTTTGACGTAACCATGTGGCCTTTATATTCCAGATAATGAAAGACGGTATGAATGCTGTATCCAAAAAGACAAAAAGCAAAGCCCAGATAGAAGATGTTATTCATTATCAACTCCTTTCATCACTCGGGATAAAATCATTTGAATGCTTCCTAGCTGTCATCAAATTGCGATCTCTATAAAAAATAATATTCTTAAAATATCATTATTGGCTCTATATGCCAAGAGTATATTTCAAGGCGGATATTTTTCTATTTATTAATATGATCTCATTTTATGGGTGTTGATTGTGAAAAATAGTATTGAGAAACTTCTAGAAATTATGATTTGACCGTGAAAAAAAACTATGCTATTTTGATGGAGCTATCCATGGGGTCGAATGTGAATGAACTATGTTAAGCGACGGATCTTTATATTTTTATGAATAGTCCAAGTGAAAAGGAGAGCTAAAATGAAAGAACACAACTTTTGGAAAGCCGGCAAGATTTGTTTAGGGATTTTGTCTGTTTTTTTATTTACGGAAAGTCTGATATCTGGAAGTGAAGACACCTTACCTGAGTTAAAGACGGATACAAAAACCGTGGCTGTTTTTAAAAACGGACTTGGATTTTTTATAAAAGATGGAAAGACCGATTTGAAAAACGGCTGGGCTGTCTACAGGACAGTTCCGGAGGCAACCTATGGAACGTTATGGATTGGTTCGGTTGATAAAGAGATCACATTGGATGAAGTCGTTGGCTTTGTTGAGGAGGTGAGAAAAGAAAAGGAAGTGGGGAGTCTTGCAGAATTGTTGAAACACAATACAGGAAGATCGGTAAAGGTGACAGCGCAAGGGAAAATCATTGAAGGAAATATTCAATATGTTTCCAAAAATATTGTGGTGATTTCTGCTGCAAGCAATTTTGATGTTGTTCTGAATATAAAGGAGATTTCAAAAATTGAATTTCCGGAGACCTGTGTGAAGAAATACGATTTTAAAAAAGACGAAAAAGCATTGAAATTTAAGGTTAGTCCTCTAAGAGGAAATGTGAGAATCAATATGGCATATCTTCAGAAAGGAATCAGCTGGGCTCCAAGCTACCTGGTTAATATTGAACATTCAGACAAAGCAAGAATTATAATGAAAGCAACTCTGATTAATGATATCGAAGATTTGCATAATGTGGATGCGTATTTTGTGGTGGGATATCCGAATTTTACCTTTTCTGATATTTTTTCTCCAATGGCTATGAAACAAACCCTCAGCCAGTTAATAGGAGCATTGGAACGGGGAAGAGACCAGGGGATAAGAACAGATCAGCTATCCAGTATTATGAGACAGAGTGTGTCTTTTGGAAGAGAAACCACTACCCTGGATCCCGGATACAGCTCGATAAAAGATTTACAGGGAGCTTCCGAAGAGGACCTCTTTCTTTATAATAAAAAAGGAGTTACTTTAAAAAAAGGAGAACGGGCATGTTATTATGTCTTTTCCCAAGAAGTTGAATACAAGCATATATATGAATGGAATATTCCTGATACCATAAATGTGGATCAAAGGGGATACAGGACTTCGGTAAATAAGGACAAAGATAAAGAACAGGTATGGCATTCTGTTAAGCTGACCAATTCCACCGATTACCCCTGGACAACGGCTCCGGCTTTAACTGTCAGCGGGTGGAAGCCTCTGTCACAGGATATGGTTGCCTACACTCCTAAAGGGACAAAAATAAATCTGAAACTAACCGTAGCCACAGACATCAAGACTGAAAGGAATGAGTATGAATCAAGCAGAGAAAGGGATGTGCGTTTGTACAAAAGTACTTATGATCTGGTCACAGTTGAGGGAGAGCTTTATATGAAAAATGCAAAGACCAAGGACGTCACCATGGAAATTAAGAAACGAATAACTGGTGAAGTTCTCAAGACAAGTCCCAACGGAAAGGTTAAGAAAATTGCTGAAGGATTGAAAGGAGCGAATTATAATTCTTTCATCTCCTGGGAAATTCCAGTTGAGGCTGGAGAAGAAGTTATGGTGACTTACACATATAAAGTGTATATCCATAATTAAAATTTAAATTCCTGATAATTCTTAAAACTTTATCATTTTTATATAAAGGTGTTTTTTAGGCTTGAAAGAAATGCAAAGGAATGCGTTAATGAAAAGTTAGATGTTTCTATAATCAAAAAAAAGGAGACAAATAATGTCCACTAAAGACAATTTAAAAGATGCCTTTGCCGGGGAAAGCCAGGCTAATCGGAAATACCTTGCTTTTGCCAAAAAAGCGGAAACAGAAGGATTTCCGCAGGTTGCAAAACTATTCCGGGCTGCCGCAGCTGCTGAAACCGTGCACGCCCATGCCCATTTGTGGGCTATGGGAGGAATTAAATCCACAACCGAGAATCTTAAAGAAGCCATTGGCGGTGAAGGATATGAATTCAGAGAAATGTATCCTCCTTTTCTTGAAGCGGCTAAAGAAGAGGGAGATAAGACAGCGGAGATTTCCTTTAAAAATGCCCTGGCTGTCGAGGAAATTCACCACAATCTTTATGAGGAAGCTCTTCATTCGGTTCAAGAGAAACAGGATCTCCCTGAACGGACGGTGTATATCTGTGAGGTTTGCGGGAATACGGTTTATGATGAGGCAGAGGATCCCTGTTCTGTATGCGGGGCTCCCAAACAGAAATTCACAGAAGTCTCCTGAGCGTTTTTAGAGATTCATACACAAAAAATCCGTGAATAAGGCATTCACGAAGAATCATGTTTTTGTTGATTTTGGTTTAAATTTTTATATTTAATGAATTGATTCCTCTCCAGGCTTTGAAGAAAAAGAGACAAACGGTCGTGAACGGGCTCAAGCTTCTGGCCGAATTCCTGATAGAGAATTTCTGCGATTTCTTTTACAGAATTTTCCCCGTTACATTGTTTCCACACACATGTCCCCACTTCATCCAGTTTAACCCTGTAGTATGGATTTTTCAAATGGGGCAGCAGGTATTTGGTAAGCAGAGGATTCTTGAATTTGGGCTTAAGAAGAGAAACCAAACCGTTTTCTCTAGTTTCCCATTCCATATTTTGTACAGGGATGAGCTCAAGAAGATTGATCTGCCCTGAAGTTTTATCTCCAGTTTTGTTGTTATTTTTTTTTTCCGCTATTGAGTGTTTATTCATTCTCCTTTTGTTTTGAAGCGCCATATTCTCCGGAGTCGATCATTTTTTTATAGGGCAAACGGATCAAGATATATCCCAGGATAAAGAAAATGATCAAAGCCAGCCAGGGATTATTCAAAGATTCGGGAAGATGGATGTTGGCTCCCTTGATAGCGGCTGTGATGATTCCCATCAGAGCCTGACCAGCGATCAATCCTGATGCCAAGAGCAAACCAATATTTTCAATGGTCTCTTTTCCTTTTTTAGTGGGCTTTTTCTTGGATGCCCGCCTGTCCAGAAAATATTTTAAAACTCCACCAAAGAAAATACAGGCAGTAGACCGGAAGGGAAGATACATCCCCACAGCGATGAGCATAGGCGAGGGAGATCCCACCAGGATGAGCATGATAGCCAAGAGCATTCCAGCAATAACCAAAGGCCATGCCATTTCTCCTCCCACAATTCCTTTGGACATAGCGGCCATCAATCCGGCTTGAGGGGCAGGGAGAGTTTGACTTCCGATTCCGATATTATTATGGAGGAGTTGAAGGGAAAACGTTAGGGTGAGAGCAGCTGCGGTGACTCCAATGATCCCGCCGATTTGCATTCTCCGCGGTGTTCCTCCCAGGATATGTCCTACTTTCCAGTCTTGAATCATGTCTCCGGCAACGCCTGCCACACAGCAAACCACCGCTGCCACTCCTAAAACAGCAGCAATTCCCTGGTCGCCTTTCTGTCCCATAATCACCATCATAAGGGCTGCGATCAAGAGAGTGGTCAATGTCAATCCGGAAATAGGATTGGAGGATGAACCAATGATTCCTACCAGATATCCCGCTACAGCAGCGAAAAGAAGTCCCATAATGATCATCACCAGTGCTGAAACCAGAGAGGACCCGATATTCTGAGTGAATATGTTGTAAAGAATCACCATAGGAATGATCAAGGCTATGATAGCTATAATGATGGACGGGAAAGGAAGGTCTTTATCGGTTCTTTGAAGCTCCGAAGCCCCTTCGGTTCGAGCTTTCCGGACATCTGAAATCGATCGACCGATACCAGCTATGAGACTTTTTCTCATCTTGAAGAGAGTATAAAAAGCGCCCACCAGCATGGCTCCCACAGCGATTGGTTTTACTTGAGCATTGTATGCCGCAATGGCGACCTCGGCCCAGCTTTCTAGATTCTGGGACATGACTGTTTCAATGTTGCCGCTTATGAAAAGGATGATGGGCATAAGGAAAAGCCATCCCAGAACCCCTCCTGAAAATGTGAGCGCTGCCAGTCGAGGCCCGATGATATATCCAACTCCGGTTAAAGCGGCATTGGCTGCGGGCGAACCGATGAACATGCGTCCTTTCATAGTCTCTGATTTGTATATTTCCACATTATCGCTGTTGAGAAAGGTTATTCGGGATAAGCCAGGAATTTTGAACACTGTTCTTACGAATGGTTTGATAAGTCGAATGCCATTTTCACTGGTGAAGAATTCGATCAAACCTCCCAATCCCATAGCCCAGAACATATAATGAGCATTGGAACCGGCTTTCTGCCCGGTTTTGACCATCTCTGCACAAGCAACACTTTCAGGGAAAGGGAGAGATGCGTCTTCAACCAGAGTGCGTCTGACTAAAATGATTAAAAACACGCCCAGGATACCACCAACGAGCATAAGAAGAGAGGACTTGACCACATCGAACGTTTCCCAAACTCCGGTCATTAGAAAAGCCGGAATAGTGAAAATAGCGCCTGCGGCTAAAGCTTCTCCGACCGCTCCGGTAGTACGAGCCAGATTTTCCTCCAGAACAGTTCCTTTAAATGGTCGAAGGACAGCCATGGAAATGACCGCAGCCGGAAATGTGGCTGCGACTGTCATCCCTGCCATGAGTCCCAAATAAGCATTGGCTGCACCTAAAACAATAGCCATTAATATTCCCAGGAATATGGCTTTGAAAGAAATTTCTTTCATGGACTGTTCAGGGGGAACATAAGGTTTGTAAGAATGACCACTCATTTGTGCCTCCTCCAGAATTGCGATTTTTTATGAATATATATTTCTTACTGATGAAAAGTCAAGAAAAAATAATTTTTTCATAAACCGCCTTGGAGGAGGCAGCAAATAAGTTTTAACACAAATTGATCAAAATTTTGATAATGTAAAGGAATAAATCCTGTAGTTGTGAAATCTTAAAAAATATCTCTGTACTAAAAACTATTTCAAAGTGACAGTTTTAGTGTTGTTCTCTTTATTTTGTTCTTTTATGATGTCGGAACAATCAATGATGGCAGTGACTATAGATTCCTCGGTTATCTTTAATTCTAACCTGTCACACCTGTATCTTTCTTCAAAAAATGTGCCAAGATGATTTGAGAGTTGGAAAAAACAAAGACGCCAGGGTTCACAATAGAAAGAGTGATTTGATGAAAGGAAAAAAAGACATTTTTCAACAAGATTGTCTTATTTGACAGGACATTATCTTGTCAGATGGTATCCTTATTAGTGTCTTTTACTTATTTGTAAGGGGTCTTGAAAATCTCAATCAACTGGCATTATTCTTGCAAATCAGAGGATAGAGATCAATGAAAGAAGGAAAAACGGGAAAAGAGAGAGGTAATCCTTCTGTAGGGCCCCACTTATGGGAGATGACCGCAGTCAGGGATTTCATATGGATAGGTTTGATTGTTCTTATTGTCGTAATCGCCTTTCATCTAAAATCTATTTTGTTACCTGTGTTTCTCGGTTTGTTGCTGGCCTATCTCTTTAACCCGTTGGTTAATTTTGCCAAGAAACGGGTTCACATCCCCAGACAGGTGACCATCCTTTTTATACTGATAATTGTAGCTGCAATAGTGATCGCAGCCTCTATTCAGAGGTTCTGAAGCTTCTGACAAACAGGACAAAAATAAGCAGACCGTCCATTGACCTTGATTTTTTTCAGCTTTCCATGGGAATGGGGACATCGACCATTTTTTTTACGTTGAGGGATCAGGTAAAAACGGGGAAAACGTTCGGGATCGGCTTGACTGTCAATTGTTTCTTTTAGCACTTCTTTCATATTTTGAAATAAATTTCGTATTTTGTGTTCAGAGAGGTGATTTGTTTGTTCCTTAGGGTGAACCGCTGATTGAAAAAGGATTTCATCCGCATATATATTTCCGATTCCCGCAATCCATTTTTGGTTCATCTAATCTGATAAGACTTCAAATCCGGAAACAATATCGAGAAGCTCTGCAGTAATGGATTCCTGTCGTTGATGATGGAACTGAGTGTTGAGTTCTTCCAGCCGTTCCTGGATATTTTTTTCCGCAACCTGCATAGAGGACATCCGGCTCAAATTTTCACTGGTCAAAGACTCAACTGTAGCTCGATAAAGTGATAAGAAAAAATAATGCTGGATTAAAGAGGAAAACAAAGCATCCCAATTCATATTGAAAGAAGGAATGACATGAGTAGGCCATTTCTTATTCTTCAGGCTCTGCAGCCATTTCAGATCTAGAGGGAGAAGATGTTTGAGCGTGGGTTGAAAAGCACTCTTGGATGAAGGGCTGTTATAAAAAACCACGATTTGATCAATATCTTTTTCTGAACGCCACTCGTCGACTTTGACCAGTATACTTTCGTTTACAGAAGTCAGATCCATCATGGATTCAAACAAAGACATATAGTCTTCCACTGATTGTCCGTTATCTTCCAAACGATTCCTTACCCTCTCTCCGATTGCCAGCATATGCCGGTTCTGGGGAGGTATCTGGAGTTCATCCATTTGATGAACAGCAAAGGAAGCAATCTGATCGTTGAACTGCCCCACCATACCTTGTTCGGAACCAAAAACAACGGCTCCAAGATAACCTATGAAATTCTGTTCGGGTTTCACAATTACTTTTTCTCTGTTCTGCATCATAACTTGAAGCCCAATCTCAACAGCAAGGCTGTATTCATTCAGTGATTCTAAAACCTGTTCATATTCCCGAATATTCACCGCAGCCAAGGTCTTCATTGTCTTGACAACAGAGTGCATATCTTCGGCACTGTTAATTTTGCGTTTCAGAGTTTCCAGTTGTTCCATTTATTCTTTGTGCTGAGACGGGATAAAATTTTTAGCCATATCTACTAAAGAATCCTTATCTTCCGAAGAGAGAGGCTCTCCTTCTTCGATTCGTTTCGTTACTCGTGGAGGAGCTTCCTTGACCTTTTCTTGTATTTGGCTTTTTATGTTTCTGATTTGATCCAGCGGAATATCATCGAAAAGACCTTCCGTAACAGCCACCATGACCGCTATCTGTTCAGATACAGACAAAGGGTGATACTGATCTTGCTTTAAAATTTCCCGTACTCTCCGTCCTCTAATTAATGTCCTTTTGGTCTCCTCATCCAGACGGGAACCAAACCGGGAGAACGTTTCCAATTCTTTGAATTGAGAATAAGCAAGACGAAGATCTCCTGCCACTGCCCGGTAGGCAGGAAGTTGAGTTTTTCCTCCTACTCGCGACACGGATTTTCCCACATCTATTGACGGAAGGATTCCTTCTCCGAATAGTTTGGGCGACAGATAAATCTGTCCGTCGGTTATTGAGACCAAATTAGTTGGGATATAGGCAGCAATATTTTGGGCCTGGGTTTCTATGATTGGTAAAGCGGTTAGAGAGCCTCCTCCCTTCTCTTTCCGCAAGTGGGTTGATCTTTCCAACAAACGGGAATGAATATAGAATATATCCCCGGGATAGGCTTCCCGGGCTGGAGGCCTTCTCAATAAAAGGGATAATTCCCGATATGAGCGTGCGTGTCTGGTTAAATCATCATAAACGATTAACACATCGCGACCTTTCTCCACAAAATACTCTCCTATGGAGGTTGCCGTATACGGAGAGATATAATTCTGTCCGGGAGGATCCTCACCTGTTGCCACCACTACAATGGTGTATTGCAAGGCATCATGTTTACGGAGATCAGCCACCACTTTGGCTACCGAATCTCTTTCCTTGCCAATTGTGCAGTAAATGCATATCATCTCCTGATTTTTCTGATTGATTATGGTATCCAGGGCAATGGCTGTTTTTCCTATCTGCCGGTCTCCCAGGATCAATTCTCTTTGACCCCTCCCTATAGGAATGAGAGCATCGACAGCCTGAATTCCGGTTTGAAGGGGAGTTGAGACTGGAGCTCTGTCCATAATGGATGGGGCTGCTCTTTCGGCCGGAAGCCGGGTTGATGTTTGAATGGCCCCTTTTCCGTCTAAGGGACGTCCCAGAGCATCCACAACTCTTCCCATGAGGTTTTTTCCTACCGGTACTTCCATAATACGGTGAGTTCGCCAGGCAGTTTGTCCGGCTCTGATGTGTTCGTATTCATCAATCAAAATGGCTGCGACCTCATCAGAATCCAAATTAAAGGCAATTCCCATTTTTTCACCGGGAAAGCGGATCAATTCCTCATTTTGAACACGAGGTAGCCCTTTGATTCTAGCTATTCCTCTTCCCACATTCCAAACCCGCCCCAGTTCTCTTGTTTCCAATTTATATTGATGTTTTTCCAGAAGGGCATCAAAAGTTTGAAATGTGGTTTTCAGAACGTCTTGCAGTTCGTTTTTTTGTTCTTTTTGTTCAGACATTCTTAGAATTTATTAATTTTGATCTTTCTCTTTTTTTGATTTTTCTTTATTAACTTTTTCCTGTTCTTCTTTATCTGTTTCCTCATAAGTTCGCTGATCCAGAGCTTCCGACATGTTGTCTTCCAACTCAGACAAATAGCTTTCGATTTCCCAGGCTATTTTTCTATCCCGGATTTCCAATTCGACTCCCCCAATCAAATCTTCCGAAGTTTTAAATTTCAAGTGTGCACTCTTTCCGCTTATGTCTTTAAGAGCTTTTTCAGCTTTTTGTTGAAGATCTTGGGGAATTTTGAACCGGCTCACAATTGTTGCCTCTTGTTTAGACTGTTCCAGACTTTGTTTTATCTGTTCCCTCTCTTTGCCTTCCAAATTTTGGATTCGGCGAAGAAAGGCGTTACAGATGTGTCTTTCCAATTGTTCGTCAGCTAGGTCTTTTAAAGCTTTCCTCGCTGTGTCAAAGACCTGTTCGCCAGCCCGTCTTCGGAGTTCCTGGAGAAATATTTCTTTTTGACGCTGAAGAGATTCCTGCCAATGCTTTTGAGTTTGATTCACTTCTTCCCGGGCTTTTTGGATGAGTTCCTTCTTCTTATTTTCTGCCTCATTTTTCGCTTGAGAAATCAAATCTTCCTGCTTTTCTTGCATCTCTTTTCTTTTTTCCTGGTAAGATTCCATTTCTTCTTCGGCTTCTTTTTTTTTCATATCCGCCTCTTCGATTCGATTTGCGATCCGGTTTTCTCTCTCATCCATAACTTTAACTATCCGCTTGTAAAGGAAATGTCTCAACAGGAGAACGAGTATAATGAAATTGATAATCTGGGCAATAAAGGTGAATGTGTCGAAACTCAATTCCTATCCTCCGTTTTGGACTATATGATTCCAGAAGGGATTGGCAAAGATTAAGATGATGGATATAACAAAACAATAAATAGCTGTGGACTCGATCATAGCCAATCCCACGAAAAGAGTTCGGGTGATGGTATTGGCTTCATCTGGCTGCTGGGCTAATGCACTCAAGGCTTGAGCCAGTGCTTTTGCTTCTCCCAGAGCCGGACCAATCGAACCGACAGCAATTGTCAATCCGGCTATCACTATTGAAGCCACTCCAATGATATTTATAGTTTCCATATTATTCTCCTTGTTTTGAGTGCTGGACATTTTTCTTCTTCTTTTCTTTATGCGCTTGGGTTGCTGAAGCGATATACACTGTTGCCAGCACAGCAAAAATATAAGCTTGGATCTGCCCTATTAGCAGTTCCAGAGCATGCATTACCACAGGCAAGAAAAACGGGACAATGGAGAGCAGAATACCCACAATCATGGTTCCGCTCATGACATTTCCGAACAATCGAACTGCCATAGCCAGGGTTCTGGAAAATTCTCCTATGATATGAAAAGGGAGCATAAATACCGAAGGCCTGATATAATGCTTAAAATAATTTCTTACCCCGGTTTTAGTAATCCCGAAAACGGGAACAGCAAAAAACACACAAACAGCCAGCGCGGAAGTGGTGGAAAGGGATCCAGTAGGAGGCTGGTAACCCGGGACAAAGGAAAGAAAATTGGAAAGGGATATAAACAAAAAAAGCGTGCTAAGAAATGGAAGGTAGTCGTCAGGATCCCGTTGAGTGATTTCTCGTATTTGATTTCTGATATAAGAAACGATTGTTTCCAGAACCATTTGCCAGCGGGAAAGCTTTGGTTCCACTGATAATTTCCTAGTGACAAGCCAAGATATCAGGACCAAAATACCCATTACCGCCCAAGTGAAGACAATAGTAGCATTCAGGGTAATTGGTCCCCATTGCCATAATATAATGGAATCAGAGCTAATGTCCATAGTTTTATCCTTCCAATAAAGTGCTTTTTTGTTCCTTCTTTGGTTTCCATTGCCGTATCAGAATCCACCGGACTGCTAATAGTCCCAGAATGGAGGCAATAATACTCTTCCATTGTCCGTCTCTGGCTATCCAAAACAGCCCTGCTAAACAGACTCCGCTTCGGATGAAGAAGCTAGTGAAAACCAAAATATGGGGTTTCTTGGAATGGGGGAGCCTGTTGACAGTCCACCATAATCCTCCGAAATAAAAGAATCCCATCCCAGCACCAGCCATAAAAAATAATATCAAATTTATTATCTCATTCATTGTTTTCTTTGTCCTCAATGTGAGATCTTTCTTTAGCAACCCAGAACCAGGCATTCAAACATCCCAGGACAATCCCAAAAAACAAAAATACCAGAGTCCAGGAAATCGGTCCAGGCCACTTATTATCGATCCATAATCCCACTGCTATCCCAATCAAAGTGGGGACAGAGACCGCCCATCCCACAAGGCCGAACATCCCCAGACCGAACCATATACTTTTGGCCTTATTCTTTTTGGCTTTGATTCTTCGTTTCTCTTTTTTGCCCACTTCTTCTGAAAATTTCCGGCGCTTTTTTTCCCGTTGATTCATTTCTTCACTCATAACGTTCCATCTCCATAAATCGACGAATTAAATCTGCCTCAAACCGGGCTAAAACAGAACGGGCTTTTTTTTCTTTCTCATCGAGTTCTCTGAATTTTTCTTCTATAGTTTGTTTCAATTTTCCTAATTTTTTACCCTTGATGGCATTTCGGGCTGATACCATCACATCAGATCCGCATTTCACTAGAATTCCTTCATCAATAGCTAAAAATTCTTCTTTGCCGTTCTGCTCATAGAATAAAATCCCAGATACCAGAGAAGTCACCCAATCGATATGCCGGGGCAGAAGAACGAACCATCCATTTTCTCCTTCAGCTTTCACTTTGGTTACTTCCTCATTTAGGAAGATTTTGCCAGGGAGATAAACCTTGAGATTCACTTTTTCACCTCGTCTATACCGCCGATCATATAAAGGGATTTTTCAGGATAATCAGAAAATTCATCGTTTAAAATCCGGTTGCTGCCTTCCAGTGTGTCATCAAGGTTCACAGCTTTTCCTTTGTGGCCGGTGAATTCTTCGGTGGTGAAAAAGGGTTGAGTCAAGAATCTTTCCAAACGACGGGCACGGTGAACTGTTCTCTGGTCTTCTTGTGATAATTCTTCTAATCCCAACATAGCGATGATATCTTTAAGCTCTTCGTATTCAGCTAAAGTCCTTCTGGTTTCCCTGGCAATACGGTAATGTTTTTCTCCCACAATATGGGGGGAGAGCATCTTGGAACGAGTCTGAAGGGGATCAATAGCCGGATAAAGTCCCTGGCTGGCTCTCTTTCTAGAAAGAACAATGGAAGCAGATAGATGGCCAAAAGTGTGAACAGCTGCCGGATCGGTGAAGTCGTCTGCCGGCACATAAATCGCCTGAATGGACGTAATGGATCCTTGCTTGGTGCTGCAAATTCTTTCTTCTAACTCTGATAATTCTGTTGCCAGAGTCGGCTGATATCCAACCCGGGAAGGAATTTGTCCCATAAGGCCAGATACTTCAGAACCAGCCTGGATAAATCGGAAGATATTATCGATAAGCAAAAAAACATCCTGCTTCACTTCATCACGAAAGTATTCAGCCATAGTAAGAGCCGTGTGCCCAACCCGAAACCGGGCACCTGGCTGTTCGTTCATCTGGCCGAAAACCAGCACAGTGTTTTTGAGAACTCCCACATCCTGGATTTCCCGGTAGAGCTCTTCTCCTTCCCGGTTTCGTTCTCCAATGCCGCAAAAGAAGCTAATTCCTTGATGTTGACTAGCCATATTATGAATCATTTCCATTATCAATACTGTTTTGCCCACACCCGCTCCTCCGAACATACCTGCTTTTCCACCTGTTTCAAGAGGGGCCAGCAAATCAATGGCTTTTATTCCGGTTGTGAAAATTTGAGAAGTGGCAACCTGTTCCGATAAAGGAACCGGTTCCTGGTGAATAGATCGCTTGCGGCTAACATTCAGTTTTTTCTTTTTGTCGATAGATTCCCCGAAAACATTGAAAACCCGGCCTAGAAGTTGTTTGCTTACCGGGACTCTAATTGGAAATCCGGTATCAATAACTTCATCTCCTCGAGATAATCCTTGGGTTGGAGTCAAGGCAATGCCTCTAACCAGATCGGAATCCAGGTGAGCCATGACTTCAATCGATATATTTCCGTTTTCTCCTGTTTTGAGGTGATTATAGATTCCGGGGAGCTGTTCTGAAAACCGGATATCAATCACACTGCTGCGAATGGATATCACAGAACCGATGTTCGGTTTGTTTGAATTCGATTTATCGGCGTCAACCATCTAATAATCCTTTATTTATGCTTAATTTGAATTGTTTCTCTTTTTTTGCCACCCGTTTTTTCACTTCGATAACGCTGTCCGGATTCAAAGATATGCAATCAATACCTGCTTCCACCAGAAACAGTGCGAAGTCCGGGTGATCACTGGGTGCTTGGCCAGGAATGATTTTATGGATTTCACAAACATTTCCTTTGAATATTTTTTGTTCATTATCAAGAATGTACAAAATATGTGCCAACATTGGCGTGTGAAAGAAGTATTCCTTGTTTAGGGGGAGAAAATTTTAGCTAGCGAACATTTCTTTATCACCCAATCGCCTAATGTTTCATTTGGTAGGAAAAAGTTCTATTAAACAGGAATTATGTTCATGCATTGGGGAGATTCTCTTCTCGAAATCTTTCTCATTGCGGACGAGTTGTCGGTTCACTTCTTGAATCAGGTCCTCTCGTCGCAAGCCAGCTTCAGAAGCAGGACAATGTTTTATTTGGTAGAAAGGAAAAGTATGATTCCAACGTCTGAAATTGGAAGCTAAGGCAAGTAGGGGCCCAAGGTTTCTATCTTTTTTATCCCTATTCTCCTAAAAAATCTTTTTCCATTTTATTGAACTGACTATTTGCCCGAGGACAAGAGGAAACAGGCTTATCCCTATGATTAGAGACCATTCTTTTGCATTCAATTTGACCAATTGGAGCACATCGGCGAGACCGGGGATGTACACAGCAGCTAGGAGCAAGCCAATACAAATGGCTATGGCTCCATAGATGTAAGAATTGAGAGTAACTTCATTTTTGAAAAGATTGGCACCTCTTTCTCTCATATTGAAGACATTCCAGATCCTGGAAAAACCCAAGGTGAGAAATGAAATAGTCACAGCCTGTGATGCAGGAATGTTCATTCCTTCCCGGGCAATAACCAGTGCTCCTATAACACAAAAAGAAATCAGAAATCCAAATATTCCGATAGAGATCCAGTGGGATTTCGCTAATATAGGTTCTTTCTTATTCCTGGGCTTTCGATTCATTATCTCAGGATCTGCTTCTCCCAGTCCAAGAGCTATAGCAGGAGAAATATCCGTAACTAGGTTGAGGAACAATATCTGCAGAGGAAGGACGGGCAAAGGAAGATTAAGAAAAGAGGCGAAAGCCACACTCAGCAGCGATCCGGCGTTGCAGGAAAGAAGATAGGAAATGAACTTCCGGATGTTTTCGAATATCACCCGTCCTTGGAAAATGGCACTGACAATAGTGGAGAAAGCATCATCTTTCAGGATCATATCCGCGGCCTGTTGAGCCACTTGAGTTCCCTTTTTTCCCATTGCCACACCAATATCTGCTTTCTTAAGAGCAGGAGCGTCATTGACCCCATCACCTGTCATGGCGACAACAGAACCATTTTTTTGATGAATATCTATGAGGTCAAGTTTTTGCTTTGGACTCACTCTGGCGAACACCGTTGCTTTGATCAAGCGCTGCCGGTCTTCATTAGATAAATCATCATAAGTCTTGATTTCACTGCTCTGAATAACTTCATCTTTGTTTTCGTCAAAGAATTGAAGTGTGGAAGCCATTGCCCGGGCTGTTTCAGATTGGTCACCGGTGAGCATAATCAGTTTGACTCTTGCGTTCATACATCTGGTCACAGCCTCTTGAACATCATTCCGGGGGGGGATCCATCAGGCCAATCAATCCGATGAAAACAAGGTCTTTATATGGATTTGTGTTTACACTTTTTGCTTTGTTCGTGGCAAAGGCTAAAATCCTCAGGCCTTTTTTAGCCAGCCTGTGGTTGTGTTTAAGCCATTCTTCACGGTTTTTTTTATTTAGTTTCTTTTTTCCTTCAGCGGTCATTATATGAGAGGAGGCTTTGAGGACAGACTCCGGAGCTCCTTTGACTGCTATTTTGTGCTGTCTGTTTACCCGGTGAAAAGTAGCCATCATTTTTATTTCTGGATCAAAGGAAATTTCTTTCTGTTCAGGCAGGGAATTAAGAAGCTGCCCGCGGCTCAATCCCGCCTTTTTTCCTGCGAACAGGAGAGCAACTTCGAGGAGTTCTCCCACTCCTTTAAGTGTTCCTTCCTGATTTTTCTGTAAAGAAGCATTGTTACAAAGCAAACCAACAGAGAGCAGCTCCTTGAGTATTTTATCCTGTAAAGGATCAACTGCTTTTTCGTTTTGAATAAATGAACCAGTGGGGTTTTGAGCGTTAACCCTAATTTCAGTCCTATGGGAATCCGTTAGGACTTGAGTTGCGGTCATCTGACCTTCTGTTAAGGTCCCGGTTTTATCGGTACAAATCACATCTGTTGCTCCTAATGTTTCTACAGAAGAGAGCCGTTCCACAAGGGCGTTTTTTCGAGCCATCCGCCAGACACTTCGAGCCAAAGCAATGGTGGCAACGATAGGAAGACCTTCAGGTATGGCAGCAATAGCCAGCAGCACAGAGGTTTTAATCATCAAGTAGATATCCTTACCTGAAAATATACCGGCACCGGCAATGATCACAGCTACAATACCAGTCATCCATATAAGTTTATGTCCTAACTGATTCAATTGTCTTTCCAGAGGGGTGAATTCTTCTTCTGTTTCCTCTGCCATAGTGGAAATCTCACCTAATTCCGTTTTCATGCCTGTTGCCACCACCACTGCTTCTCCGGTTCCTCGTGTGACATAAGTCCCTTTAAACAGCATGTTGGTCCTTTCAGCCAAGGGGATTTCTTTATCCAAGGTTGTGACTTTCTTATCAACGGGAAGGGACTCTCCGGTTAGAACAGATTCATCAGCCTGTAATTTTGATGCCTGGATCAGATAAATATCTGCGGTTATGATATCCCCTCCTTCCACAGTAATGATATCTCCGGGAACGAGGTTTTTTGCCGGGATTTCCTGCAGGTTTCCGTTGCGCCTGACTTTTGTATTGACCGCTCCCAGTTGCCTTAGGGCTTCTATGGAACGCACAGCCCTTAATTAAGTAACAAATCCTATGATGACAAACAGGATTATTGCGATACCGATCGCTATTCCCTCTATCCAGTCACCCAGAACAAAAGAAACGCCTGTTGCCACAGCCAGGACGATGATAATCAGGCTTTTAAACTGGTTAGCCAGAATTTCCCCAACACTTTTTTTCTTAGCTTTTTGAAGGCGGTTAAGGCCAAAAAAACCAAGTCGTTTTTTAGCTTCAGCCTGGGATAGTCCTTTATCAGCGGAAACATTGAAATGTTGAAGAATTTTTTCTTTAGACCATGACCAAACAGATTGGGGTAGATTTTTACTCCCGGATATCCCTGGTGAATTGTCTGTTTGTTTAGATTTTGAATTTTGATTCATTTGTCTATCTGATAATTTCTTATAAATGGATAATCTCGAATTCACAAAATCCAAGAAATATGCCAAATTATATCTAAAATTGCTATCCTTTTGAATCGGATAGAATTAAATCCGACGGAAAGCGGCAATCGCTAAAAAAAAAGTATTAAAAAATTCCACGAAAAAGGACAAATTCCTTTCTTGCTAGAATTATTTCACAACATTTGTTTTTCAGGTCTTATGAAAAATCACAAAGGAAACTCTTTGTTATTGACCAATTCAGGAATTATAGGTCGTTTTTCCATTGCTTAGAATCAATACAAGATTCATTCCAAGTTGAATCTTTAGGATTGGGGCATTCAATGATGGAAATGCATTTTTGGGCAGGGAAATCCGGCTTTATTTATGATTTATTTTTATCCTCTTCATTTCCTTTTGATGCAAAGGATTTCCAGCTTGTTGCTAACCGTTTGAGTTCTTGATCTACAAGGTTATTCAAGGTCTCTTTCTCAAAAGTTCCATCTTTGTTCATTTTTCCAGCTTTCCAACCGGATAAAATTTCTATACCCTCATCGATGAATTTTATGGGGTAGATATGAAATTTTCCTTTCTTAACCGCTTCCACCACTTTTGGCTTGAGCATCAGGTTTTGAGTGTTCTGCTGAGGAATGATCACTCCTTGTTTGCCGGTTAGTCCTTTGGCTTGACACACATCAAAGAATCCTTCTATTTTCTCGTTAACAGCCCCTATCGCCTGTATTTGTCCTGTTTGGTTTACAGAACCGGTCACAGCTATATCCTGTCTCAATGGTTGTTGGGAAAGACTGGAGAGAATGGCATAAACCTCAGTGGAGGAAGCACTGTCTCCTTCCACACCGGCATAGGATTGCTCAAAGGCTAGGCTTGCTGAGAGTGCAAAAGGTTTGTTCTGGCAGTATTTGCCTCGCATGAATCCAGATAGAATAAGGACTCCTTTGTTATGAGTGCGGCCGCTTAAATCGGATTCCCTCTCGATGTTGATAACTCCAGCTCTTCCTACGGCTGTCCGTGCTGTGATGCGGGTGGGCTTTCCGAATATGAATTCTCCCATAGGATATACGGACAATCCGTTTACCTGTCCCACCACACTGCCTTCTGTATCGATCATAATGGTTCCTTCCTCAATCATCTCTTGGATCTTGTCTTCAACCAAGCTGACTCTATCGAAGCGGGCTTCGATCGCATTTTCGACATGATCGCGGCTAACTGTATTTTTTTTATTTTTTTTTGCCAGGTAGCTGGATTCTCGAATCACATCAGCCAGGATATGGAAACGGGTAGAAATTTTTCTTTGCTTTCCTGCAAGTCTGGTTGCATACTCAATGACCCTTGCCATGGCTCCTCTGCCAAAGGGTAAAAGTTTATCTTCATCCGTGATTTTTTTAATGAAGCTGATGTATTGATTGACAATACTTTTATCTTTTCTGGTCTCGGAATCAAATTCCGCTTTAACCTTGAAGATTTTTTTAAAGTCCGGGTCCATAAAATAAAGCAAGCTGTAAATATAAGATTCTCCTATCATAACCACATTCACATCGCATTTGATTTTTTCCGGTTTGATTCTAGTAGTCGAAAAAAGATACAAGGAAGCATAATTCTGGATTTCAACCGTTTGCTGCCGGAGAGTTCGTTTCAGAGTGGGCCACACCCCAGGCTCAACTAAAGCATCAAGGGCGTTGATGATCAGGTAACCTCCATTGGCATTGAGAAAAGAGCCAGCTTTGATCTTGGTGAAATCAGTTTGCACTCCTCCGAATCGGTTTGGGCTCAATTCTATAGAACCAAAGAGATTGATATAGTTCGGATTGTTTTCAATAATCACTGGTGCGCCTTGGGTATCGGAATTGTCAACCACTAAATTCACCTGGTAGGATTGGAATGGATCGGTCAATTGGAGTTGTTTTTGCTCTTTTTTTTGGTTCTTAAAGAGGTCGATCCGTTTAACCAGGTCCTGTTCTACTGCTTCAAGATAAGAAGATATTTTTTCTTGATTATATTTGGACTGCATTTCCTCAATAGCCCCTTTGATTATAGGCGTGATGGCTTCCCGGTCCCATTCTTTCAATCGTTTCCGGATCTCTTCCTCGATCTCTTTTATGTTTTTAAAAATGTCTTCTAATTTACTGGATAATTTCTCATATTTTTCCTTCAATTCATCCAATTTCTTTTTAGGAAAATCTCCTTGTCTCACCTTATCTTCTAATTTGGAAAAAGAAGTCGGTTTGTTATCGATTAAAGGGGCCAAATCCGGTTTGGTGAAAGGACCCATTTGAACTTGTATGACTGTGAATCCTTCCTTTGCCACTTCGTCCTCGAATTTTTTAAGGGTGTCTTTCTGTTTTTTTTGCAGGTCTTGGGTTATTTGGTCTCTTTTTTTTGTGTAGTATTCGCTTTTTAAAAGCTCGGGTATATTGCTCTTAAGCATGCTGATCATATTTTCCATTTCCTCTCTGAACTCTCTTCCTTGACCAGCCGGAAGGATGATCAGAGTGGGTTTGTCAGGATTTCGGAAATTGTTGACATATAGAATATCAGATGGAGTCTTCTGCTTCTTTTTCAATTCTTCAAGGAGCTTCTTTATGGTTGTTATCCGCCCTGTTCCAGTGAGCCCGGTTATGAAGATATTGTACCCGAGGCTCCGGATATCCAGTCCTGTTTGAATAGCTTTAACTGCCCTGTCCTGTCCAATGATTTCTTCGCATGGTTCACATCCATCACTGGTATCAAATTCAATTTTTTCTGGGTCAAGCGACCAGCTTAATTGGTTCCATGAAAGTTCTTTGAATGAGGATGCTTTTTTCATTTGAACTCCTTTCAAATTATAATTTTTCTCTCATTCTCATTATTTGAGCTGAATCTCTGTTCCTTTCTGGATGAGTTTATGAGTCCTTAAAACTTAATTTATTTGTGATATTTTTTGTAACACAGCTTTCAATGCCATGGGATCACTATGAAAATAGGTAAGATAATTTGGACGAAGTCGGTGAGCCAGAGAGATGGTTCCTTCCTCTGCATCGGGTAAGATAAGGATGAGGCGGACTTCATGCAGTTGTCCTCTTAAAGAAATGAGATCAAGTAGTTCCTCTTTTCTGTAGATCAAAATAACCACTAACGGTTTTTCAAACAAGGGCTTTTGAAGTTCCTTTGATAGGATATCAACCGAACGAAAAACTTTGATCTGATTCACAGAAAAAAGTCCTTCAATGATTGTCTCTATTTCTTTTTCTTTCTCTTCAATCACCGAAGAATACATAAAAACATGCATGTCTTATTCCTCAAATTTCTATTCAACTCTTTTGTATAAACGCATTTTCATATACCTAATAAACAAAAAATATGCCAAACTCTTCTCTTTTTGGAAATTATTTATGAAATCTTTCTCTCCCCTGGAAAAAAACGAACAGATTAAGATTTTAGGTCTTAATTGTTTTCTTAGAATGGAATAAACTTTGCTGAAAAGGAATTTATCCTATTTTACAGGAATTCAAAGAGAAGGATAATACCCTCAGTGAGATCCTGTTACTGTAATATTATACTTTTTCAATAGTGTATACAATCGAGATCTGGATAATCCCGAAATTTTGCATGCTTGTTGAATATCTCTTTTTGTTATATCCATCAAATTGTGTAGATAGCGCTTTTCGACATCAGCAATAGCGGTCTTGCGTGCTTCTTGGAGTTTAGGAAAGTTATTTGAGGATGCTGCTTCTTTATTCAAATTTATCAGTTTTTCTGATTTATTCCCCACTGAAGCCCGCGCCACATTGATGCGAATGTGATGGGGAAGATGCTTAGCGAAAAGAGTTGATTCATCTTGGGCAGTAACGATAGATTTCTCTAATGATTGAATCAATTCTCTCGTATTGCCGGGCCAATCATAAGAGCGAAGAACATTCCAGAACTCTGGAGAAATGCCTTTTATGTTCATTTTATACTTATTGCATAATTTTCGAATATAATAAGAAACCAATTCCTCTATATCTTCCGGAATCTCCCGGAGTGGAGGCAGATTGATGATCAAAGTTCTCAACCGGTGAAGAAGATCCTCTCTGAATTTCCCCTCTTTGACCATTTGTTCTAAATCCCGGTTCGTTGCTGCCACCAACCGAAAGTCACTTTTTACTTCTTGTTTTCCTCCCACTGGCCGGAATCGGCGTTCCTGCAATACCCTGAGGAAAGATTTCTGTACAGGTAAAGGAAGCTCTCCCACTTCATCTAGAAATAAAGTTCCCTTATCTGCTTGTTTGATCAATCCTTCCTGAGCTCGATCAGCGCCGGTGTAGGCCCCTTTCCGGTGGCCAAAAAGAACACTTTCCACCAGCGTTTCCGGCAGAGCGGCACAATCCACTACCACAAAATTATTATTAGCCCGGGCGCTGTTATAATGGACCGCCCAGGCAAACAGTTCCTTTCCTGTTCCTGTTTCCCCCACAATCAGGACATTTGCTTCACTTCCTGCGGCTTGTGCCACAACGTCCAAACAGGAGGAAATCTGAGCGCTTTCTCCCACTATCCCTTTACGATTCAGGTTAACGGAGGCAGGTACTTTCTTTTTCTCTTCATAGTATTGGAGTGCCCTAGTGAAAGGGAGTTTTATTTCCCTCAGTGAAAGAGGCTTTTCTATATAATCCCATGCTCCGTTTTTGATAGCCAGCTCAGCTCCGTCCGGCTCTCCGTATCCAGTAATGATGATAACTTCTGGAGAAGATGGGGTTTTGTGAATATCTTCAATGATATCCAGCCCAGATCCATCAGGCATACGCACATCCAGAAAAGCCACTTCAAAGTCTTCTGATCGTGCTTTTTTAAGAGCTTCTTTTAAGGTAAAAGCACAGCGGGAAGTATGCCCCATACTTTTTATAACGTTGGAGATGGAATCACAAATCAGTTTATCATCATCGATAACCAGCACTTTAGCCATGATTCATTCTATATCAAGAATTGGTGACAAAAATAGTAGCCTTTTTGACTGTTTTATGTCAATAATTTTCTTTGGTTGATTTCTTCAATTATTATGGAAGGTATAATATTTATAGAAACTTATTTTTAATTTTATTTCAATATAAAATATAAACACTTCCCCTAAAAATATTTAAAAAAATTCATATTTATACTTGTTTTTTTATTCTATCTTTCCTCAAATAAAAAAGCAAGTAAAAGGATTGTTTTGAATTTTAATTAAAAATAATGACTTTATTATATTCCGGTTACTGAAACGCTGGCACCTTTAATGAGAAGGTTTGCAATTACAAAAACGGTTATCACGATGGTTATGCCAGCTAAAATCATAACATACACGTTTTGCCTTCTTTCTCCCTGAGGAAGAAGAAGTTGGAACATTCTGGTCATAATATAAAGGCCAATCATTAATCCGATTTCTGGAATCATTTTTACCTCCTTATAATTTTACGAATGGCTCTCTCTTTTTTGATAAGAGAAATTTCTTCTTTTGAAATGAGATGAGGCCGAACATCATCTCGTCCGTTCCTCATCCATTCATACAACCGATATAAAACTTTCAACCCATGAAGAGCTGAAAACTTGGGTTTGTTCCATCGAGCTGTCCACCACTCCTCTGATAGTTTTAGCAATTCTCTCAGCCCGATCCTTAGAAAGAATCAATTGATAATTAAATTATGAAAAATCTCAGGAATATTTGAGCTGTTTTGCAAGTATAAAATATTGATGGTTTGATTTTCTTATCAAGTCCCATGGATTTTAATAAAGATAATTTTTTTATTATTCATTTTTTGATCATTCTCCCTTTTTAAATCGTCTGTACTTCATAGAAAGTTTGAATCATTAACCATTATATAGGTTGATATCTTACTCTGCAAACAAGCCTTCAATTTCGGCATAAATTTGGACATCCCGGAAATGCCTCTGTTGAGCTGCTCCGGATGGGCAGGCTGATACGCAGGTTCCACAGCCTTTACAAAGGGCATCGTTGATTTCAGACACACCTTTTTCTGGGTTGAATTCAATGGCTGTAAAGGGACACAAACCAACACATATTTGACAACCGGCACAAAGTTCTTCATCGATTTCAGATGTGACTGGTTCCAATTCGAATTTTCCCTTATCAGCCAAAGCAAGGGCTTCAGAGGCTGCGGCTCCAGCCTGGGCAACGGTGTCTGGAATATCTTTGGGAGCCTGGCATGTACCGGCAAGATAGACACCGTCAGAGAAAGTGGATACAGGTGCGAGCTTCGGATGTCTTTCCAGAAAAAATTCGTCCTGGCTGCATGATATATTAAAGATTTTAGCTAATCCATCACTGTCTATGCTAGGCTCTAATCCAATGGATAGGATAACCATATCGACAGGAATTCTCCTGATTTCTCCGAGAAGTGTGTCTTCGACCCGGATTATCAGTTTTCCTTCTTCCTGTTCTGATAAAGCCATATCGGTTATTTCAGATACTCGCCCTCTGATAAATGTTGTTCCTTCTTTCAGCAGACGGTGATAGAATTCCTCATAACCTTTTCCAAAACATCTCATATCAATGTAAAAATCATAAACTTCTGCATCGGTTTTTTCATTGAGCAGATGAGCAAATTTTAATGAATACATGCAGCAAACTCGTGAACAGTATTCATTATAATGTTTATCTCTTGATCCCACACAATGGACAATACCCACTGATTTAGGTTCTTTTCCCTCTGTGGTAAGAATTTTTCCGCCTGTTGGACCTGAGGCATTAACCAGTCGTTCAAATTCAAGGCCAGTGATGACATTGTTATATCTTCCATATCCGTAGGCAGGAATTCTTTTGGGATCAAAAGGTTTAAAACCTGAGGCAAGGATTATTGTCCCCACATCAAGTTCAATTTCTTCTTCTTCCAATTCATGATTGATGGCTTCTTTTTCACAAACTTTTTCACAGATCTTACATCCCCCGGTTTTGAAATTGATACAGGCGTCTTCGTCAATAACAGGAACCATAGGAACGGCTTGCCGGATAGGAACTCTTATAGCTGTTGAAGGTCCTAGGTTTAATTCATCGTGAATCACTTCTCTTCCTTTGATATCTTCTAAATCGATTGCTCCTGTTGGGCAGAAGAAAGCACAAGCACCACACCCTATGCAAGATTCAGATTCTTCGCTAAAAGGGGTGGAGACTTTTCTCTCCGATCCCCGCTCATTAAAGCTTATGGCACTGGCACCCACCACTTCTTCGCAAGCCCGGACACAAAGTCCGCACAGAATGCATTGTTCACTCGGATCTTTTATTGTAAATCTGGTTTCTTCTATACCCATCTCTTTGGCAAGTTCTTTAACGGGTTCTGCATCAGGAGCTTGAGCCATAAGCATTTCTATATTGAACTTTCTTGCTCTTAGCACTCTTTCTGAATTCGTCTTTACTTCTATACCTTCTTCAACGCTGGTGTTGCAGGAAGTGACAATTTTAGACTTCTCTCCTTGTATGACTTCCACAACACAAACTCGGCATGCTGCATAAGGCTCCAGGAGAGGGTGATAGCATAATGTCGGTATTGTGATATCTTTTTTCGCTGCAGCTTGCAGAATAGTCGTCCCTTCTTCCACCTGGGTTTTTTTCCCATCTATAGTCAAATTAACCATTTGTTCCTCCTTATTCTACTTTTACAGCACCAAAACGGCACACATCATAGCAAACACCGCATTTGATGCATTTTTCCTGAATAATTTTATGGGCTGTTTTAGTTTCCCCAATTATGGCATTGGCTGAGCAGTTTTTCCGGCAAACGTCGCATCCGTGCCCCACATTAAGACAAATGTCTTCGTCAATATAATAAGTATTGAGCTCTTTACACACATGAGATGGACATTTTTTTTCTCTAATATGGGCTTCGTATTCATCTCTAAAATATCTAAGAGTTGTGAGTACAGGATTGGGAGCCGTATTGCCAAGTCCGCATAATGCCGAATCTTTAATGGATTTTGCAAGTTTTTCTAACAGATCGAGGTCTTCCTCTTTTCCTTCCCCCTTTGTTATACGGTCCAGTATTTCATACATGGCTTTTGTTCCTTCCCGACATGGTGTGCATTTACCGCAAGATTCGTTTTGAGTGAAAGAGATAAAGTATTTAGCGACATCGACCATGCACGTGTCTTCATCCATTACCACCATACCCCCTGAGCCCATCATTGACCCGACTTCGGATAGACTTTCATAGTCTATAGGAAGGTCGATTTTTTCAGCAGGTATGCATCCTCCAGAAGGGCCTCCTGTCTGGACCGCCTTGAATTTTTTGTCGCCTGGTATTCCGCCCCCGATATCTTCGATGATTTCTCTTAAAGTGATTCCCATAGGAACTTCCACCAAGCCGGTGTTGTTTATCTTTCCCACCAGTGAAAACACTTTTGTTCCCTTGCTGTTTTTGGTTCCTATACTGGAAAACCATTTCGATCCTCGATTTATGATTATGGAAATATTAGCCCAGGTTTCCACATTGTTTATGCAGGTGGGATTCCCCCAGAGCCCTTTTTGGGCTGGGTAAGGAGGTCTCGGTCGGGGTTCCCCTAACCTCCCTTCGATCGATGCCATGAGAGCGGTTTCCTCTCCACAAACAAATGCTCCGGCTCCCCTCGTGATTTTGATGTCAAAGTCAAAACCAGAACCCAGGATATCTTTCCCCAAAAGACCGTATTCTCGAGCCTGATTAAGAGCTGCATTCACTCTTGATACAGCCAAGGGATATTCATTTCTCACATAAATAAATCCCTTATTTGCGCCCATTGCTTTTGCCCCTATGATCATTCCTTCGATCACTGCATGGGGGTCTGCTTCGAGTATACTTCTATCCATAAATGCGCCCGGGTCTCCCTCGTCGCCGTTGCAAACAATGTATTTTTCGTTTCCATTTGGGCTGTCTGCTTTTCGGACAAATTCCCATTTCGTTCCTGTGGGAAATCCTCCGCCTCCTCTGCCCCTCAGTCCAGAGTCTTTGATTTCGGCTGTTATCTGTTCCGGCTTCATCTCAGTTAAAGCTTTTGCCAGTGCACTATAGCCATCTCTGGCAATGTATTCGTCAATTTTTTCGGGATCAATCAAGCCGCGGTTTCTCAGAGCGACCAAAACCTGTTTCTTAAAGAAATTGATATCACTCAAAACAGGGATAGGAGATTTTTCTTCAGGTGGTTTATACATCAGTTCATTAACCAGGCGTCCTTTGAGAAAATGTTCCTCCACCAGATGGGGGATATCCTTTGTCTTCAGTTGTTGATAAAAAATATTATCCGGCTGGACAACTAGAAGAGGCCCTCTTTCACAAAATCCGTTGCATCCTGTGGTTACCACCAGCACTTCATCTTCAAGACCTTGTTTCTTTATTTCTTTTTCTAAGGTGTCTTTTATTTCAAAAGAGTTGTTCGAGACACAAGCTGTCCCGGCGCATACCATAATATGTAGACGGTAAGTCTTTTCGTTTGCTTTTTCCATTATAATCGACTCCTTTTAAGCATCTGTTTTTTCACTTCCTTTTCCTAATGCATGTTTTTCTACAACATTGCCGCCAATAACATGTTTTTGAAATATTTCTTTTGCTTTACTTTCGGTGAGATTTACGTATTTGACAGGTGCTTGTCCTGATAATTCCACTGTTGCCATGGGTTCTTTGCTGCACAGTCCGGCACATCCTGAGTTTGTAAGCAAAATGTCTGAACTTTGACTTTTTTCCAGTTCTTCCATAAAAGCGTTCATTATTTTCCGGGCTCCGGCAGCAATACCACATGTGCCCATATGAACTATAATTTTAGCTCTGTAATCTCCCCCTTCTCTGAGCTCAGTCCGGCGTTTTGTTTTTTCTTTAATTTTTTTCAGATCATCAAGAGTAAGCTTTGCCATTGCAGTCCTCCTTCACTATTTATATTTCTTTAGAATTTTGGGAGCTTTAGACTGGGAGATTTTCCCATGGACATCTTCTCCCACCATGACCACAGGGGCTAGTCCGCAGCAACCGACACATCGAACCGTATCCAGACTGAATTCAAGATCCTCAGTTGTTTCTCCTTCTTTGATGCCTAATTCCCTCTCGAAGGTTTCAAGGACAGGTTGAGCTCCCCTCACATGACATGCCGTTCCCATACAGACATAGATAGGATGTTTTCCTTTGGGCTCAAGACTGAAAGCGGAATAAAAGGTAGCTAAACTTAACACCCGGCTTAAAGGAACATTGAGTTCTTTTGATATTTCAATGAGTGCGTCTTTTGGCAAATATCCAAAGTGCTCCTGAGTATCCTGAAGAACAGCGATGAGCGAGCTTTGATCAGATTCATATTTGCCAATGATTTCCGTTATTATTTCCTGGGTCATTTTTGCCTCCTCA
The DNA here is from genome assembly GCA_964584935.1 of uncultured Eubacteriales bacterium. Classification (GTDB taxonomy): domain Bacteria; phylum Acidobacteriota; class Aminicenantia; order Aminicenantales; family Aminicenantaceae; genus CAZPBN01. The sequence continues at coordinate 90,885 of CAZPBN010000010.1, forward strand.
TAGAGTCCATTCCTTTTTTTATATTTGATTGGATGATTCTAAGAACTTCCGGAGAATTTATGGGAATCCCATTGAGTTGAGATTTTATTTCTTTTGTGTCAAAGATATACTTTTCTCCATTAATTTTGTATATATAGACCAAATTGATTTGCGGATTTCCTGATATAATGGAAATAAGGGTGGAAGGAATATCTCCCATCGGTTTTTTATCAATATGACTGGATTGAAATTTAGCTTTTAGATGGGTTCCTTTGCCTGGCTTTGATTTAATGGAGAAGCTGCCGTTTGCGGCTTTTGACGCTTCGGAGAGGAGAGAAAGCCCAAGTCCAACAGTGCGGGTTGTTCTGGTGGTGAAAAAGGGATCCAGTGCTTTTTTGAGAGTGTGTTTATCCATTCCTTCTCCATCGTCAGAGATTTCTATTGCACTCATGTCTTTATTTTTGTTTTCATTAAATTTTATTTTAATATTTTTCGCGTTTGCTTTAATTGAATTTTCTACAATGTCTAGAATATGTAATGATAAATCTTCCATTTTTATCCTATTAGTGAATGAGTCTTCTTCCTTCTTGATTCAGAAATGCTTTTTTGATTTCTTGAATACTGCTTCGTTCTATATAAAAAAATGTATAGCATCGACCTATTTCCTTAAGGTAATGAGCATCGGAACAGGTCACTAGAGGAAGTTCCGATTTATATTGCTTTTTAGCTTCTTCTATAGAAATTAAAGGAGAAACCTCCAAAGCATCAAGTTTGATATGATCCGGAATAAATCCTAATTGACTGATAATACTGAAAGTTGGTCTGTCTATATGAGCAGCAATAGCTAAGCCATCCAAAGAGTGAATAACTTGAACTATTTTTTCCAAAGACAGGGAAGTTGCCCCTATGAGCAGATGGTTGTTGAAATGAAGAACTTCTCCTTGTTCATTCACAACAACCTGCATTCCGAATGCTTTTTCGTCATTTTCTCCTTCAAGATTTTGATATATGATTTTTTGTAATTTGAAGACAGAAGTTGTTTTGTTAAAAAGAGCCAAGATATGGACTTCCTCTTGAGATGTGACTTCGATTCCGGGAAGAACAGTGATTTCCTTTTTTTTAGCCGCGTTTATAAGAGCCGGAACATTTTCTGCGGAATTATGATCGCATATGCCAATGATATCGATTGCTCTTTTTTTTGCCTGTTCTGTTATGGCTGCAGGAGACATTTCCAAATCACCGCACGGGGAAAGACAAGTGTGAATATGAAAATCGGCTTTAAAACGTCTCAGCATAATCATTCCTCTGAATAAATCAATTTGTATAGTTTCCCGGAAACCTCAAAAGCCATATCCTTGGAACAAAGAAGGGGGATGTTTTCCTCTTTGGCTTTTTTTATAGTCTCTTCATCAGGCTTTCGGTTGTTGACAATGATGATCCCTGCTAATTCTTTGAGCGTAGCCACAGCGATGATGTTTTGATGAATTTGCAAAGTAATCCAGAGATTTCCTTTTTTACTGTTGGCAATCACATCACTGAGCAGGTCGCTTGTGTATCCTCCTGTTATCTCTTCTTCCTGTTTATTTTGAGCCGTTATTATTTCTAGATCGAGTTTTTTTATAATATTGTTTAATTTCATTTTATTATTTCACTTTTTTATTTTTATTATCTCTCTGATGAGATTGGTGAGATTCACCAGTATTTTTTGATAAGTTTTTGTTCATATTTTTTTTTATCTCCGGCTGCATAAAAATACAATCGGTTAATTTTGCTTCTCCTTTGACAAGATCTTCAGCAAATGTCATACAGGTTGGAGATCCACAGGAGCCACAGTCAATCTTAGGAAGAGATTCGTAAATTTTATCTTTTTCCTTTCGCTTTTTTATAGCTTTTCCCAAATCTTCATCAAGAGGTTTAAGGGGACGAGGTTCAATTTCTCCCTTTATCATGAAGTATTTGTTCTTATAAAGTTTCCTTACTTCTTTAATGTCAGAGCAAGCTTTTATTTTTTCATATTCAAGAGTTTCGATGAGTTTAAGAATTTTGTTATAGGAAATATAGAGATTTTCGACTGTGAGGGATCCTCCCACACATCCTTGAGGACACGAATAAGCTTCAACAAAATCGATATTTCTGAGTTTTCCTTGCTCGATATCATCAAAGATATTGAGTATTTCTGGAATTCCAGAAACAGCCAGAGAGTTTTTAAGTCTTAAAGTTCTGCAAATTCCTCCAACTGCAGCCCAACCAATCCCTAACATGCAAATGTTTTTCAGACTTTCTTTGTAGCTCCCTCTATCTATAGTTTCCATGGTAGAAAACAGAGGGGGATAGACATCAGAAATGGAAATGGCTCCGTCAATTGAAGATTTCTCCTTCTCGGCAGGCTGTCTGATTGAGATCATTTTTGCGGGGCAGGGAGTGATATAGAATGTACCAATTTCATTTTCCTTTAATCCCAGCTGCTTTGCTTTTGTCTTCTTTATTTTACGGGCTGCAATTTCTCTTGGAGCATCTATACGAATAATATTGTCAATAAGGTTTGGATAATTGACTTGAATAAGTCTTACGATTGTGGGGCAAACATTAGAAATGAGCGGTTTTGGCCCCTTATAGTCTTTAATATATTCCTGAATCGCGATACTGACTTCTCCGCAGGTGAAGGCAAGGTCATAAGCATCGTCAAAACTGGTCATTATTAGACCTTCCAGGATTTTTTCTGGCAAAATTTCCCTTCCAAATTGGGCATAGAGAGCAGGTGAGGGAATAGCGACAGTGTGTTTGAATTTAGATAATTCGCCGATAGGATCGGTGAGAGGAATGATTGCTTCATTCGGGCAGATATTGATGCATTCTCCGCAGTCGACACATTTTTCTTCGATGATTTTTGCTTTTCCATCCCGGATTCGTATGGCTTGAGTGGGACAAACACGCATGCATTTCATCCGTGCGTCGCACTTTTCTGGATCAATCTGAATTGAATGGTAATACTTACTCATTTTTATCTTTTATCGTTAAGGAAAAATGTAATAGACAATTTTGTTCCTTTTCCTTTTTCCGAATGAATTTCAAATTCATCTGAATTCTTTTTTATGTTGGGAAGTCCCATCCCTGCACCGAAGCCCATTTCCCTCATTTCATCTGTTGCCGTTGAGTAGCCTTCTTGCATAGCTTTAGTGATATTCTCAATACCTTGCCCTTCATCAATGGTGTTTATCCTTATGATTTTGGGATTAATGTTTAGAATTATTTCACCTCTTTTGGCATACATAACAATATTCATTTCCGCTTCGTATGTGGCAATAGCCATTCTTCTAATAATGGAATGATCGATACCGATTTCCTGAAGAATCTCTTTGATATTAGTGGAAATACTTCCGGCTTTACTGAAATCTCCTCCTTGAACTTCGAATTTTTGTAATAATCCATTTTCTTTGTTCATGGTTTATTTAACAAATTCATCAGTTCCAGGAAGACCATTGCTGTAGAGAATTCCGCAGGTTGTATACATCATATATTTTGTGGAGAGAAGGGGTATTCCTTTTGATTTTGCCAATTCAATACCTTCTTCATCCGGTTTTTTCCCTCTGACATATACGATAGCCTTTGCCTCCATGATATCGGAGGTTCGAATGGATTGTGAATTGACCAAGCCGGTAACCAACATAGTTCCAGGTACTCCTAAAGCCAGCACGTCACTCATTAAATCAGATGAGCATATAATTGATATTTCATCATCTAGATGTTCTGTTCCGCATAGAAGTTCTGCCTTCAATAGCTCTTTTATTTTTCTAAGTTTCATTTCATTGCTCTTTTTGGACTTTTTTTATGATTGAATCTCCTTTTCTTATTATTCTTTCAGAAGGATATATGGTTGTGGGACAATTTTCCCAGCATGCTCCACACCCGTTACATTTATCAATATCAACGTACCGGGATTTTTTTCTTATTTTTGCCTTAAAACTGCCTACAAAACCGGAAATTTCTTCAACTTCGCTCCATGTCAGCAATTCTATATTGGGATGTTTCCCTACTTCTGACATTCTAGGAGTCAATATACATGCGGAGCAATCGAGAGTAGGAAATGTTTTATCCAGGAAGGACATGTGTCCTCCTATAGAAGGCTCTTTTTCCACAAGATAAACTTTTTTACCGGAATTTGCATAGGTCAGAGCGGCATGGATCCCTGCAATTCCTCCTCCCACAATAAGAACTTCAGGTCTAACCGGCACTTCTTTCTTAGTTAAGGGGTCATGAAGGGCAACTCGGCTGACAGCGCCTGCTATCAAGGCTTTGGCTTTTTTTGTTGCCATATCCGGATTTGTGGTGACCCAGGAAACTTGTTCACGGATATTGGTCATCTGGAAATAAAATGGATTGAGACCTCCTTCGGCTGTCACAGTTCGGAATGTTGGCTCATGCATCAAAGGGGAACAAGAAGCCACCACAACTCTATTGAGATCTTTTTCTTTTATTTGTTGTCTTATCAGTTCCTGTCCGGGATCAGAACACATAAATTTGTATTCTGTAGCGAAGGCAACATTGTTGAGTTTGGAAGCAAATTCTGCGACTTCATAGACATTGACTTTACTGGCAATATTTACACCGCAATGACAGATAAAGACTCCAATTCTTGGCTGGCCGTTTTTACTCATTTTTACCTCCATTTTCTAATTTCTTCCAGAAAGACTTGAGTGGTATCAAAGATCGAGAAAAGCCCAATTCTTCTTTAGGGATTCCTAAGGCAAGACCCAACAGCTGGCTGAAAAAAAGAACAGGGGTTTTTATATCTTCTTTATATTTTTTTATGATTTTGTTTTGCATAATTTCGAGATTGAAAAGGCATAAAGGACACAAGGTAACAATGGCATCAGCCTCCCTTCTTTTGGCTTCTTTAAGAATTTTATAATTCAACATTACTCCGGCTTCTTCAAGGTTAGCAGAAAGGGCTCCTCCGCAACATATTGTTTTTGCATTGAAATCCACTGATGTTGCCCCCAGTGCTTCTATAAGATTATCCATAATGACAGGATAATCGGGGTCATCGAAATCTTCAAAAGGCCGGACTATCTGACAGCCATAATAATTGGCAACTCTAAGCCCGGTCAGTTTTCTTTCCGCTTTTTCTTTGATTTGATCCAGACCAACTTCATTGGTAAGGACTTCAACCGGATGCTTGATGGTGACAGTCCCTTTATAAGGATAACCCGCTTTTTCCAGTTCTTTAAGGATCATTGCTGTCTCTTTTGTGTCTTTAAGGAGAAAGTCATTGGATTTTTTTAAGCCCAGATAACAAGCAGCACAAGGAGCCATAATATTTTTCCCCGCTTTTTCGGCAATGGAAAGATTTCGTCCGTTTATTATAGCTGTTTTAAGGAAATCTACAGAAGGAGAGGCTGTTGCACCGCAACAGTTCCAGTCCTCCATTTCCTCCAGTTCTATTCCCATCTCTTTAAAAACAGAAATTATGGATTCTTCATAATGTTTGCCGCTGCTTTTTAAAGAACAGCCTGGATAATAAACATAATTGCTCATTAGCTCTTCTCCTTTACTGCTTTAACAAGTTTCCGCAACACCTTTTTATTTTTTATTGATTCTATTTTTATCCCCATACGGCCTGTTTTTAAAAGGTTTAATCCAAGAGGAGCCATTTTTACAAGACCCAGGAAATTCCAGGTTTTTAAATAGAGTTTGAGCATCAATAGAAGCTCTGAGCTTCTGCCGTTACTGGTCAGTATTTTATGCATTTCTTTGTCCATGATTGGAATAGCAAATCGCGAGGGATATAGTTTATTTTCTATAGCTTTTCTTTTTATAGCATACATAACATCCGTTATTTTTATTTCAGCAGGGCAACGAACCTGACAGCTGTAACAGGAAGCACAAAGCCAGGGGGTGAAACTATGAAGCACTTTATCTTTAAACCCATTTTTAACCATTGAGATGATCTGCCTTGGCGGATAATCCATAAAAACAACCATGGGACAGGAACTGCTGCAAGTGCCGCATTGGATGCATTCATCAATGTCATCGCACCCTGATTTTTCTTTAATTTCATCTAATAAAGATTTATCCAATTCTTCTTCAAATATGACATTTTCCTGGATTTTCATAAATCCTCCTTATAGAGATATTTGGTTATTTTTACAAAAAGGATGATGATTCAATAAGAGAGAGAAACATTATTTTCTCAATAAAGATAGGAAATCCTCCTATAAATAGTCATAATTATAAGGTGTAAGTTATAAGAAGATTGCTTTTTTTGCTTTAGAAAATCATGATTTTCTAAAACTCTAGTGAAACTATAAAGATAATAGAACAACCTTATAATTACACATGATTTTATTATGGAATGTTAATGTTTGTCAACAAAAAAAAATTAAAACAAAGATAAAATTGATTTTTCAAAATTTATTCTATATAATTTAAACAAATTGAAAAAGCTAAGGAGGAAATATGAAAAAAAAGAGTTTATACGCAGTTGGAATCGTTATAGTCATCTTTGGTCTTATTAGCTGTTCAGCAAGTTCTGAAGAAAGCTTTTTAAAAAGTTATTTTAATGCGGTATCCTTGAATGATTTGCAAACAATGTCCACAATGGCACTTCAACCTCTAGCAGTAAAAGTGAAGGACTGGGAAATAGTAGAAAAAGAATTAGACACTGTTGAGTCGGCGATTCTGCCTGAATTGGATAAAAAGCAAAAAGAGTTAAAGAAGAAGCTCAATGATCATATTGGACCAACTCTTGATGCTCAGGAAAAGGTTTATGAAGCTCAGGATGAGTTGAAATATGCCCGTACGCCTGCTGCGAGAAGAGCCGCAAGAAGCAAAATCAATAAGTATCAAGCTCAGTATGAAGAAGAAAGAAAACTTCACTCAGAAATGCAAAAGGAATTTAACGAGGCAAAGACAAAAGCTGCCAAAGAAGAAGAAATTACTCTTTTTTCGCTTGGCTTAGATGATCTACCCAATGTGAGATCACTCGAAGGTGATATGCATAAAATTAATGTGGTCGTTAAAATAACCTCAGAATCAGGAATGACAAAAAATTATAGATTTTATATGAGAAAATATGAACTTGAAGATGAAGAATTGAATATCACCCGTCGAGGAAGATGGGTCATCTCTAAGTTTGAAGTTTTGGGAAAATGATCTGAGGATTTCTGTCTGATTATTTATTGACTCTTTTTAAAATTTCTATTATAAGTAGTGTTTTATTTTAGAGGAGCCGTTAGCTCAGAGGGAGAGCACCGGCCTTTTAAGCCGGGTGTCGCTGGTTCGAGTCCAGCACGGCTCACATTTTCACTGCGCCCCTGTCGTCTAGCCTGGTCAAGGACACCGCCCTTTCAAGGCGGCAGCACGGGTTCAAATCCCGTCGGGGGCGCTTTTTTATTTAGCTAGACATCAGATGACAAATGCTTAGACGCCCATTATAGGAAGATATAAAATGAAGATGATAATCAATTCACTCATTCAAAAATAATTAATATAAGTGTTTGCTTTATTGATATATTGTTATAATGAGTGTCATCTTACTTCTGACGTTTTGCTTCTTATATATTTTCATTGTGTGTGGATACATTAACCTGATCCATCATACTGTTTTCTTCTATGCAACAAAAATCGGGTAAACTACTTTTTTAATATTCATCGATTATTTCTATGGCAGAGGGGGATTTATTTTTCAAAGTTTTTACTGCGGAACCAAATAAAAACCGTGAGAGATTTGACCTTTCTGATCTCGTTAGTATAACTTTTAGGGGTTTTTCTTTTTTTATAATTTTCAGACATTCCTCTATAAATTCTCCTTCTATAAGAGAGGTTTGTATTTTCACTCCTTTGGATTTTGCTTCCTCAGAAATATTATCAAGAATTTTACTTCCTCTTTCTTTGTATTCATCCAGTAAAGATTGGTAAAGCTGTTTGCTGGGGGAGTCGCCCATAAAACCCATATCCATCATTTTATCAAGAATGAGAAGAGGAATATCAGGATTGACAATAAAGAGAATAATGAGTTTGGCGTTTTCTTTTTTGGCTTCATTGATGGCATGCTGGATAGCTTTTGATGACTGCCTCGTTGTTGAAATAGAAAGTAAAATATTTTTCATTTTAGAGCCTCCACGAGAAGACCAAATATGTATGGTTTATCATTACACATCTGTTCTATAAGTTTATTCCGACGAGTGGCCAGTAAATTTTAACCATAATGAGAAATACAATCCAGGAAATGATATTTAAAATGATTCCCGCTTTTAATAAGTCTGAGATCTTATAATATCCTGAGGCATAGCAAATCGCATTGGGAGGTGTTCCCATGGGAAGACTGAAAGCTAAACCAGCGGGAACTGCTACTGAAAAAACAATGATAACCGGATTTATGTTATAAGAATTTGCCAGGGCAAATCCGAGAGGAAGCAGGATAGCAACCGTAGCCGCATTACTGATTCCTTCTGTTAAAAACTTAGATACTAGGGTTATGATAATGATAAATGCAAACGGAGAGAGTTCAACTGAGGAAAGCGCATTATGGGCAAGCCACTCAGCCGCTTTGGTAGAATCCAGAGCTGTTCCCAGAGCAATCGCCCCTCCGTACATCAAAATGATGCCCCAGTTGACATTTTGTTCGATTTCTTTCCACGGAACCACTCGAAAAATAAAGATTGAGACAGCTGATAGAATAGCAATATTTGCCAACCCTACTTTCCCAGATATGGTGATCCAAGCGATGATGGTGATAATCATAATGATAGCCACAGATTTTTCCTGTAGGGAGATTTTCCCCAGTTGGTTTATTTTGTTATTTAATTTTTCTTCAGCAGAAGTGATATCCTCTATATCAATTTTAAAGAAAATTCGGATGACTAGATAGGCAATGATTAGCATGATAATAACAATCGGAATCACAGCTATCATCCAGTCTAAAAATCCGATTCTTATCTGGTATTCTTCCCAGAGCATTCCTATTGCCAGAGGGTTCCTTGCCCCGCCCAAAAAAGTCCCTACTCCTCCGATAACAGCCCCCCAGGCAAGGGATAAAAACAAAGCTTTCCCATAAGAACTTTCTTTTGCTTTAAGAGAAAGAGTCCGGGCAATTTCAAGAACAATGGGGAACATAAGAGCAGCCACAGCGTGCGCTGGCATCCAGAGAGAAAGAAATGCTGAAGAAAGTAAAACTCCCAGAAGAAGCGATTGAGGTGTTTTCTTTATTCTGGTCAGAAAAAAAAGTGCAAGTCTTGTGCTCAAACCTGTTTTCATCAAAGCTGCGGCAAGAATAAATGCTCCAAGAATGAAAAACACAGCCTCGTTTCCAAAAAGAGAAAAGGCAGCCTTTGTGTCCATAACGCCCAGCAAAGGAAGAAGGGTGATGGCAAGAAGGCTGGTTATAGCGAGGGGGATGACATCGGTAACCCAAAGGATAAGGCACAAAATAAATATAGCGATAGCTCTCTGTCCTTGTTGGCTCAATCCTTCCGGCCTGAAATAATGAAGGAAAGCAAAAAAGACTGCAAATGCAAAAACAATGGTGATTTTTCGCCAGGTTTTCATTTCTGATTTTGATTTTTTTTCTTTTTATAGAGCCAGAATAAGGCAACGGCAGGAGTTTGGTATAAAGCCAGAATGATGGGAGAAAGAATAAACCAAAAGACATTGAAGTCTGGTGCAAAAAGAAAAATAAAAAAAAGAACTCCTCCAATAGAGAGGAGTACACAGGAACTCAGCCAGAGAATGGATGTTATTTTTTTCACTTAAATCTTTATATCATATAAGTAATATTTTCAAAAGGGATAAAATCTTTATTAAAAACAACTTTAAAAGAAGGTTCTATTTTGGGTTGACTCGTAAGGCCTTTAAAGGTAGAAGATATTAAACCCTGGTGGGCGGTACTGGGCTCGAACCAGTGACCCCCGGTTTGTAAGACCGGTACTCTACCACTGAGCTAACCGCCCATTCTTCTCGCGAAGATTAAGCCATTTCAAATTAGAAGAATGAAGGATTTTTGTCAAGAACACTCATCCGCAAATTTCCCCAAAAATTTACGGATGAAAGTTTCTTGATTTTTGATGATTGTCAACAGAATTCATTAGATAAAGGAGGAAATATGAAAAAATTTATATTGGTGGCACATATGAGACGGACATCGATTTCTATCGGTTTATTGGAACCGAGCCTGGTTACTTTTCTGTTTTCAATGACCGAAACGCATTGACTCACGTAAAATGTAACTTTGCATAAGCTATTGCCTCATGAATAATGTAACCCTACACAATTGAAGTGGAGGGTTAGAAATGAGGTTAAGCATGAGTTTTTCAACAAGACGAGAGTTATTGGCAAGGGTGGCTCCAAGGTACCGGGAAGCCTCGAGGCAGCAAAAAACGGTTATCCTCAATGAATTTATCGCTTCTACCGGATACAAGCGAAAATACGCCATCCGCTTGCTATCCCTTCCCGAAATTCCGGCGCCAAGAAAAATCGAAAGGCCGAGGTCTGATCATTTCCAGCGCTCTGAACTATTGTATTTCTGTTTACCAAAGCTTATGCACTTCTACTTACCGAGACTACTGCACTTTTACTTACCGAAGCTATTGTAAAAGTCCTTGCCATTTACAA
>CAZPBN010000011.1:0-99395 GCA_964584935.1 uncultured Eubacteriales bacterium
TTTAAATGACAAGATGATATAGACAATGGTTAGATTATTAAATGACTTGATAGGCACTAAGTGCTATCCTTAGAAAAATAATAGTGAATATATCCCCTGTCGTCTTGATTTTGATATCTTGGGATTCCTGTCTTATGTTTTCTTATGACTTTCTTTTTTGGCCAGCTGTTTTTTTAATGATTCCTCTTTCAGAAGATTCAATAAAGTCTAGTAGATGGGATATTTTATCATCAATCTCCAGAGTGGATTTGATTTGTTTGACGGCATCTTTTGTATTCAAATCACTCCAGAAGAGCAGTTTAAAGGCTTTTCGTATGTTTGAGATCTGATTTTTTGAAAAACCGTGTCTGCGCAGCCCGATCGTGTTGACACCGGCAATGATAGAAGGTCGTGAACCGACCACCGTGGAGTAAGGAGGAACATCCTGGATAATCTGTGCCCCTCCTCCGATCATGCTGTAGGCACCGACCTTTGTGAATTGGTGTATTCCGACGGCAAAACTCAGGTTGGCAAAATCTTCGACAGTGGAGTGGCCTCCGATAGCGGTGTTGTTGGTAAAAATAATGTTATTTCCTATTTTACAGTCATGCCCCACATGAGAAAAAACCATAAAATAATTGTTGCTTCCGATACTTGTGACTCCTCCTCCTTTTTTGGATCCTGTGTTGATATGAACATGAGCCCTGAAAATATTATTGTTTTTTATTTCCAGTCGATTTTCTTCCCTATTATAGGAAAGGTCCTGAGGAGGTGTGCCGAAAGTCACAAAAGGATAGATGATATTGTTTTCACCAATTCGAGTGATCCCTTCCAAGTGAACATGGTCGTAGATGATGCAATTTTTTCCTATATGAACATTTTTCCCAATGACAGTATACGGTCCGATGCGGACATCTTCTGAGATCTCAGCTTTTTTATCTATGATGGCGGTAGGATGTATTTCGGTCATTATATCTTAATTCCTTAATAAATTTATAGAAATGTCATTGTTTGTGTGCTTGAATTATTTTAATAAAGAGAACAGCTTAAGTCAAAACAAGTTTTCAGCATAGAATGGACCTGTGGAATTCCACTGGAATCATTACAAAACAATATTTTGTTTTGTCGATCCTGGTAGCAAGCCTTCCAACCCTTTGCACTTTGTGATGGGAATAAGACCAAAATGTCTGAAAGAAATTCAATCTGTGTTTGATACAATAAAAAAAAGTTTCTATATTTTTTCTTACAATTATGAAAAAGAAAAGCAAACATATCTTGGGCTGGATAGCGGTTGGTTTGAGCCTCGTCATTTCCACTTTATGGGCGTATTGGGGAATTATAGAAAATTTTCATGAAGGATGGTTTTCCTCATCACTGGGGGAAAACTTGCTCGGAATGCTTCTCTATCTGGCTCCCATGTTCATCAGCATGGCTCTGTCCCTCTTGGCTATTCGTTTACCAAAAGCCGGGGGGATCATTTTCATAGTGATTGAAAAATAAAATTTTCCAGTTTTAATCCACTTTATACAGCATGATAAATATGATATAAGTTGATTCGAACAAAATGAAACCACATAAGAAAAAAGTCATTGTGATTATGCCTGCCTACAATGCAGAAGTAACCTTGAAGAAAACCCTTGATGATATTCCCATGGAATACATTGATGATATTGTTCTCACTGATGACTGCAGCCAGGATGGCACTGTTGAGCTTGCCAAAAAATTAGGGCTTCGGGTCATTGAACATGAAAAAAATCACGGATATGGAGGAAATCAGAAGACATGCTATAACAAAGCATTGAAACTGGGGGCGGATATAATAATCATGGTTCATCCGGATCATCAGTATGATCCCACTGTGATTCCCAAGTTGATTGAACCGCTGATGAATGAAGAATGTGATGCTGTTTTTGGTTCCCGAATGCTGGGGGGAAGGCCTTTAGAAGGAGGGATGCCCAAGTGGAAATATTTAGCGAATATTTTTCTTACAGCTCTGGAAAATTCTGTTTTTTATATGTATTTAACGGAATATCATTCAGGATTGAGAGCTTATTCACGCAAATACCTGGAAACAGTGAATTACATGATGAATTCAAATAATTTTGTTTTTGATTCAGAGATCATCGCTCAAGGAGTTATCCATAACATGAGGATTCGGGAGATCCCTATCCAGACGCGGTATTTCAAAGAGGCTTCCCAAATTGGATTCTGGCGGAGTGTGGTTTACGGTCTATCGATTATTAAAACTTTGATTAAGTTTAAACTGCATAAAAAAGGGATTAAGAAGTTTGATATGTTTACCTGAAGGGCTGAATAGAAAAGAGACAGGGATTTTCTGAAATCGAAACGGAAGATATTCTTTCTAGATAGATGCTTATCTTGTAAAGGTTTGTATTCTTGAATGGATATGATGGAGGGGAATTGACTATGAATGATTTTTGTTCCTCAGCTGTTTTCCCTTTGTATAATAAATAATCAAAATATTTAACCTTAATAAAGTAATCTCCTTTAGGGGAGATAAAGTCTATTTTAAAATTTTTAATTTTTCTCCATGATGTGAAGTAATAAACATAAGAACGATTATCTTGGGGAAGCAGGGAGACTCCCGGTTTTTCCATTCGGGCTACATTTCCCAGCGAGTAGAAAGTCACTTTTTCTCCGGAGGGAAAGGTTGTTTTTGTGGGATAAAGAAGAACTGTCCTTGGATATAGAACCAGCCATATAAAAATAATAAGGACTCCGATTCCTGCGAAAATCAGATGGAAGGGATAACGGACAGAAAAGTTATGTTTTTTTACCAGAATGTAAGCGATGATGAAGATAGCAATAGCCGCAATCCATATGAAATTTGCCGGCCAATGAGGATCCTCCGTTTTAAGAAAAGAAGGAAGGAATTTAGGAAGGTAAAAATTCAGGTTGCTTAATTTGAGGAAGAGTCTTCCAGCACGTTGTGTTTCCCCAAATGTTGTTGGTTGATAAAGAGCTAGAGGATTGTTCAACAGAATAAATACGTTAAAGAGGCTGATGAAAGAAAACACTGCAAACAACACAGAAAATATTTTTTTGGCATTATAGACGACAAAAGCACCAAGAAAAATAGCTAAAACCCAGCATACTGATACGAGGGGACGAGCTTGGGGAGCGTAGCCGGTTCTTTGGGTAAGGAACGCAGAATTGAGCACATAGGGGGCTGTGATGAACAGTAAAAGCAGCAGCTGTTTTCGTTTTCTTTTGAACATTTCTACAATTCCTAAAAATGATAAGAAATATATAGGAGCGTAAAGGAGAAGGCCGTCTCTTTGATCAAGAAAATAGTCTGCCAGAGATTCCCATCTAAAACGAAAAGGAATCTCTGTGAATAAAAATTTTAAATATTCTATGGATTCTTTGGTCGATATGAGCCCTCTCCAGGAAATGGAAGTGAGTGAAAGAGAACCATACAATTTATACTGGAATGAAAAATAAATGATATAAAGAAAGATTTGAGAACTGAGAAAGTAAAGTATATTCCATTTTATTTTATGCTTTTTTATTAAAATCCACATGCTGTAAATAAAGAGTGGAATCATTATGAAAATGTATTTAAGAGCATGAAACCAGATAAAGGAAGAGAGGAGAATTCCTATGAGAATGAGAGAAGAACGGGAAAAGGATTTTGAGAAACGCAGGAGTCTGAATATTAAAAACGAAAGAAGAGTGATGATCAATTCAGGATAAATATGAATAGAATAGAAAAACACCGGAGACGTAAAACTAAAAAGCAGCCATAAGCCCAGGGCTAATTGTTCGTTCTTCCATTCCTGTAAGGCATAGAGGAAGATTTGGATTCCCAGAAGGGCTCCTATAATGCTCATTGAGAAACGGACAATAAAGAAAAGCATATTGGTTTTAAGAAGTGAACCTAATACCAGGAAGGGGAGAATTACAAATGATGTTCCAGGAGAGTGAAAAGAATATTTTCCTTCTGAACCCGGAGCAATATGAGGGCGGATTTTCGCTTCAGGGGACATGTAGTTTGTGTAATCCCTGTTTGCATAATTATTCTTGAGATTGAAATTCCCGTCATTGAGAATGCTGTGAGCGATTAATAGATAGTGAGGTTCATCTCCGGAAAAGGAGACTCCAGATGAAATCATAATAACCGAACCGGTGTTATAAATAATAAGGGCGATGACGAAGAGAATGATTATCTTTTTTTTGGTTGAAAGCGCAGAGATTTTTTTTGCCAGTTTTTTGAAGAAAGACGAATTTTCTTTTTCCAGAACAAAAATAAGCGATATTTTGAGGTATATCACAGCAAAAAGAATCGAATAACTGAAAATTTTTAAGCGTAAAAGAAAATCCTCGACATAGAAATACCGTTGGAGAACAAGAGGTAAAAGCAAAAGGAATATTAGGGGTGTGAAGCTAAGAACATCATATAAAAGGACGGAAGAGAATTGAGTTTTATAGATTATTGATAATGTTTTGGAATAAAGAAATAAAACCACTGCCAGAAAAACAAAGGAGGAAATAAAATATAGAATGAAATCTCGGATTTCCCATTGAAAGGAATGATCAAAAATCGTATATGCAGGGGCTTGCTCGAAAAGAATAGTAAGAAAGCTTATCAGTGCGGATAAAAGTATAAGGGAAGGAATAAGATAAAGGAAGTGTTTTTTTTCCATCCGGATTTGATTAATAGTGGAATGATTGGGAATTGTCAAGAGGAATGTCTATTGAAGTTCCGAAATTTCTTAAGTTCTATTAGAAAAATCAGAGACATTGAGGATTGAGGGGAATGGCACGGTTTAACAAGATAGACGCAGGCAGGGAAGCTAATTCGTCAGCCCGCGGATTTTTCCCAGCGAGAAAAATCCGCTTATTTCCTCAGCTCGCTCTCCTCTCCCTAACGGGAGAGGAACCATGCCCGCTCGCTTCCGGATGACTTCCTCATTAGCTTCCCTGCCTGCTTTTAAAAATACTCAGTAAGAATAGAGGCTTACAAATTATTGGTGGGGAGCCCATTCGTCGTGCCACCCCTTTTCATCCAATCATTGACCTTTCTTCTAAGAAGTCTCTGAAATTTCAACCAGAGCTAAAAAAATTTCAGGCGTGCTTTAAGGAGGAGAGAGAGCAGGGAAGCTAATTTGTCAGCCCGCGGATTTTTCCCAGTATGTGAGGCTTGAACTTCGTATCGGACTTTATCTTGATCAAAAAAGGACTGTTTAGGAAACGGTTTCAACAATTTTTAAAGAGTAATGACATGGATTAATAAGAAATCGAATCAGGTTCAATTCTTTTCTCTCTATTGTGAACATATTCCTTGTAAATCCGTATAAAGGAATAAGGTATTTTTACCTTGTATTATTTGGTAATTATCCTTCTTAAGAAATATAATCTTTTCAGGAGGAAAGATATGAGAATCATAAAGACTTCATTATCGGTTTTTATAATTGGATTATTGATTTTTATTCCTTTTAGCTATGGAGAAGAAAATCTGACCTTGAAACTTGAAGACTGCATTGTCAAAGCCTTGAAAGACAACCTGAAAATTGCCATAGAAGTGTATAATCCAGAAGTGGCTGAAACCCGTGTTGCTCAGTCCAGAGAAATATTTATGCCTAGTTTTGAACTGTCCTATGGAAATGAAAACACAGAAACAGCGTCTTCATGGTGGCTCCAGGGTGAAGAAGTCATTCAGACTAAAAGATGGGATTATTCCGCTTCCTTGGTTCAACAGATACCTACAGGTGGGAATGTATCTATCTCCCTTTCTAATTTTAAAACAGATACAAATCAGAGCTTTCAGAACTTCAATCCTTACTACAGAAGTTCCCTTCGTTTTGATTTCACCCAGCCTCTTTTAAAAGACTTTGGTTTTAGAGTGAACAGGAAAAATATAATTGTGGCAAGAAATAATCTGGATATTTCAGTTAATCAATTGAAAACGGTTATCCAGGACACCATTTACAGAGTACAGGAGGCTTATTGGAATCTGGTTTATGCCAGAGAGAATTACCAAGTCAAAAGGCAATCTTTAAAACTCGCCAAAGATTTGTTAGAGAAGAACTTAAAAGAAGTGGAAGTGGGACGATTAGCGCAAATAGAAATTTTAAATGCCCAAGCTGTGGTGGCATCAAGAGAAGCTGACCTCCTCCAAGCCGAAGCCCTTATAAGGGGAAGTGAAGATCAATTGAGAAATATAATGAATCTTCCTGCTGTAGGAGAAGATTACAAAAAGGGAATCATTCCTTTAGGAAAACCTGAATTTGCAGAAAAAGAGATTGTGCTCAGTGAATTGATTGCAAAAGCATATGAGAATAGATTTGACTTGAAAATTATGAGGAAAAATATTGATACAAACAAATTGAATTTGAGTGTCGCTAAGAATCAGTTGCTTCCCAATTTAAATTTTCAGGTTTCCTACTGGAGTCCAGGAATATCCGGAGACAGACTAAAATATCTCAATGATAATCCTTTAACTGGAGTTGTTGTGGGGAAGGAAGAAGGGAGTGTAAGCGAGTCTTTAAGTGATGCTTTTAATTTTATCTACAACAACTGGACAGTCAGTTTTAATCTTTCTATCCCCCTGAGTTCTTTTTTATCGCGAGCAGCCTATGCGGAGGCAAAAATGGAGATGCAACAAGCCCTTGTGGAGTTGGAACATAGCAAAAAAGAGGCATTGATCGAAGTGAGGGATGCCGTCAGAGCGATCAATACAAACGCAAAAAGATATAAAGCTTACAAACTTTCAAGAGAATTGGCTGAAAAAAGGTTAAAAGCAGAAGAAAAGAAGCTCGAGGTCGGGCTCACCACAAATTATTTTGTCCTGGAGTATCAAGAAGCTGTGTCTGAAGCTCAGTCCAATGAACTGAAAGCTCTTGTGGATTATAACCTGGCAAGAGCGCGTCTGGAAAAAGCTATGGGGATTACCCTTGAACAAAGAAACATAAAAATCTCTCAGTTCTATAAATAATAAAGGTGATCGAATCCTATTCTGATGTTCCTGATTCCCGAATAGGCTATATTCTGTAAGGTCAAATCCCCGTATTGGACCGGCAGAACCTGATTCACGAACAGTCCATATTCTATTGCATCGTTGTTTTTATATGTGCGGACTGTTCGGGGATCAGCCTCTACTTAGAAAAGAGGGAATATCATACTTAAGATGGTTGTTTATAAAGAGGCTGTCAATTTTTCTGATTGAATCAGGTCAATTCTATCCAGGTGTTATATGAAATATCGTCTAACTTCTAATTCCTTGCCAGAATAGGGGGACAAGATTCCTTCATCTAGGAAGTCTCAGGAACTTCAGTGATATTATTTATTTATCCCGGTACCTCTTTATGTTAATATGGAGGCGATGAAAATATCTGTAGTTGTGATTACTTATAATGAAGAAAAAAAGCTGGAACCAGCATTAAAAAGCGTCAAAGATATCGCCGATGAAATTGTCATTGTTGACAGTTTCAGTGAAGACGATACTGCCAAAATTGCTAAAGAGTATACAAAACGTTTTTATAAAAGAAAATGGGTTGATTATTCAGATCAAAAAAATTATGCTAACCGTCTTGCCTCTTTCCCCTGGATCTTTTCTTTGGATGCTGATGAAAGGCTTCCTGAAAACCTCAGAAAGGAAATTCTTAATATTAAAAAAGAACCTGAACCAGACTACAGTGCCTATTCTATGCCCAGGCTCACTTTCTACCTTGGGAAATGGATTCGTCACTGTGGATGGTATCCCGACAGGAAAATTCGCCTTTTTTATAAAGAGAAGGCTAGTTGGGAAGGGCAGTATGTTCATGAAAAACTCATTGTGGATGGAAAAGTAAAAAAGTTACAATATCCCATCCTTCATTTCTCCTATGATAACATTGCAGAACATATGGCGAGAATAAATAATTTTTCCAGTCTTGGGGCGAGAAAATTGTATGCCAGGAAAAAGAAATGCCGTTTTTATCATTTATTAATGGTGCCGATTTTCAGATTTATTAAGACATTCATTTTGAAAGCAGGATTTATGGATGGATATCCCGGATTTGTTATATCGATTTTTCATGGATATGCTATTTTTGTTAGGTATGCGAAGTTGAAAGAAATTTGGAAAAAAGGGGAGAAAATTGAGCCTTATACATATTGATGCCGGGAGAGAATGGAGAGGAGGCCAGAGACAATCATTTTTTCTGGTAAAGGAACTTCAAAAAAAGGGTTTTCCTGTTTTTTTTGTGGTGCAACCAGGAAGTCCTCTTCAAAAGAAGGCAGTGCAGGGAGGAATATCTGTTGTTCCCCTGAAAATTAGAAACGAATTTGACCTGTTTGCCATCATTCGACTGGCTATTTTAATGAAACAAAAAAAATGCAAGCTGGTCCATTTTCACGATGCCCATTCCGTGGCTGTTGGCTCTCTAGCTGCTTCCATGGCAAAAATTCCCCTTCGAATCATATCCCGCCGGGTGGATTTTCCTTTGAGAAAGAATATTTTTTCCAGGAAAAAATACAGGAAAGATATAGATGCCATTATTGCTATTTCTAATGGGGTGAAAAATGTGCTTATCAAAGGAGGAATCAATTCTTCGAAAATAAAGGTTATCCCTTCTGGGATTGATTTTTCTCCGTATATGAAACCTTCCTCTCAAAGTTATCTGCATGACGAGTTGTCCTTTGAGAAGAAAGATTATATTGTAGGAATTGTTGCTCATTTAGCGGATCATAAGGGACATAAATATTTATTAAATGCAGCTAAGCTTCTTAGAGAACAAGCTCCTGGAATCAAGATTGTTATAGTTGGAAAAGGTCCTCTGGAAATGAAACTGAAAAAACAAACAAAAAATTCTCATATCGATGATATTGTGTATTTCTTGGGTTATCGGGATGATATTCCCCGGATTTTACGTTCTCTGGATCTGTTTGTGCTTTCTTCTTTTTTGGAAGGCATGGGAAGCACAATTTTGGATGCGATGGCTTGTAAACTTCCAGTGGTTGCCACCCGTGTGGGGGGTATACCCGAAGTGGTCATTCATAACGAAACAGGACTTCTTGTTTCCCCCAGAAATCCGTCGGCTCTGGCTCATGCGATACTGAAGCTTTACAAGGACAGGAAGTTTGCCAGACAACTGGGGAGGAATGGATTTAAAATTGTTTATGACAATTATTCCGCCGAAGCCATGGCATTGAGAGCCATTGATTTATATAAAAAAATAGCTCGTAAAAAAGGAATTGAGTTGGATGGAGCAAATTGAAATTAAAGAAATATCATCTGATTCTGATTTGCAGAAATGTGTTTTCATACAAAAAGAAGTATGGATGCATATCGATGAAGATGTGAATCCTGTCCATCAATTCATCGTATCTCTCCATACAGGTGGAATGCTTCTTGGTGCCTACCGGAATAAAAAGCTGATTGGTTTTGTTTATTCTTTTCCAGCGATCCATCAGGAGAAAACAGTTCAACATTCCCATCTTCTGGCTGTTTTGCCGGAATATCGAGGATTGAAGATTGGAAAAAGGCTTAAGTGGGCTCAATTGGATTGGGCCGTAAAAAATGGTTATGATCTGATCACTTGGACATTTGATCCCCTGCAAGCTCTTAATGCGAACCTTAATCTGCACACCTTGGGCGCGAAAACATACGATTATTATTTTAATTTTTATGGTGCTATTCCTTCTTTGATGCTGGGAAAAAATATTCCGACAGACCGGTTTTTAATAGAGTGGAGAATAAAAGAAAAGGAAGTTTATGATAGAAAAAGAGGATTGTATGAACAATATGATGTTCAGGCAATCCCCAAAGCTTTGTTTAGAAACGAGCATGAAAAGAATGATTCCCTGCCTGCTGAACCGGAGCTTTCCTTGAAGGATAGATTAATTCTGGTTGAAATTCCATGTCGAATTAACAATTTTTCTAGGAGCCCGGATTTTATTCGGGAATGGCAAAAAAACCTGAGAAAAGTAATGGAGCATTATATTTCCCAGGGATATCAAGGAGAGGATTTTATTGCAGGCAAGCGTTGCTTTTATGTGTTGAAGAAGAGTTGAGGGAATGGGAAGTATTGTTAGTTTTTGTGAATAGGTAGATAACAATGATAGATCACATCGAACTTTCGTTATTAAAGCTGCCCTATGTGCATTTTTTCGAAACCAGTTTTGGACGCGAATACGAACGGACTTTTATTTTGGTGAAGATAAAAGAAGGAGGGATTTGTGGATACGGAGAAGTGGTCGCTGATGAATACCCTTTTTATAGTTATGAAACAACTTCCACCGCATGGCATGTTTTGAAAGATTTTTTAGTTCCCCTTGTTATGAAGAAAAAAATAGACACTCCGGAGGGATTTTACAATGAAGCGAAAAAATTCAAAGGACATCCCATGGCTAAAGCAGGACTTGAGTTAGCCCTTTGGGATTTGAAAGCGAAGAAAGCTGGAAAGCCGCTTAGTGCCTTGTACGGAGGAGTGAAAAAAGAAATCCCTTCTGGAGTTAGTGTGGGGATTCAGGACACTCCAGAAGAGCTTCTGGACAGAATTGATTCTTTTCTTAAAGAAGGATATCAGAGAATAAAAATAAAAATCAAACCGGGTTGGGATGTTTTGATTTGTGAAGAAGTAAGGAAAAGATTTCCGGATATTCTTTTACAGGCGGATGCAAATGGAGCTTACAGCCTTAAGGATTTGAAGCTTTTAAAAGAAGTTGACAAATTTGAACTTTTAATGCTGGAACAGCCTTTTCCTCCCTATGATCTGTGGGATCACAGCCGGCTGCAAAAAGAGATAAAAACACCTCTTTGTCTGGATGAGAGTGTGGTTTCTTTTGATTCGGTTCGGAAAGCCTGGGAGATGAAGAGCTGCCAGATCATCAATATCAAGGTTGGGCGAATCGGAGGCATTGTGGAATCAAGAAAAATACATGATTTTTGTCAGTCAAAGAATATCCCCGTCTGGTGTGGAGGGATGCTGGAATCGGGAGTGGGAAGAGCCCATAATATTCATCTGGCAACTCTTCAAAACTTCAAATTTCCCAATGACCTTTCAGCGAGCAGGAGATATTATGAACAGGATATCATTGAACCTCCCATTAAAATAACCAATCAGGGGACCATAAAAGTCCCGGAGTTTCCTGGAATAGGGGTAGTCATTGAGGAAAAAAGGGTCAAAAAAGCCACTTTAAGAAAAGAAATTTTTAAATAGGGCAACATTTATCCTCTTTTAGACGTATTTATAAAGGAGGATAGAGAATTATTCTTGTTGATTAGAAGAAGGACTCTTTTATTTTTCATTCCAGTGATATGAAAAGAAAAGAAACACAAATCAATCCTTAGTTTATTCTCAATCATCAAAGTTTATTTAATGTTGGTAAAGGAGTTGACATATGAAAAAGATTAGTGGCTATTTTTTACTGTTTGTGTTTTCGGTCAGTTTGACAGCTGCCCAGTCAGTTACCCCTCAAACCGAACAAGTTGACATAGAATCCCTGAAGGAGAAAGCACCAAAAGTATTTATAGACTGCGGATGGTGTGATATTGAATACATCAAAACTGAAATCACGTTTGTTAATTATGTCAGAGAGAGAAAAGAAGCCCAGATTCATATTCTTGTAACCACTCTGAGAACAGGAGGCGGAGGAAAAGAATACACCATATCTTTTATCGGGCAAGGTGAATTTGATGGTATTGATGATACTCATAAGTATTTTTCCAAACAGACAGATACAGAAGATGAAATCAGAGAAGGCCTTGTCAAAGCTTTAAAAGTTGGATTGATGAGCTATGTTGCCAAAACACCCATCGCAAGCCGGATCAATATTTCTTATTATCCGGAACGAAAAGCAGAAGAGGTGAAAGACAAATGGGATTTCTGGGTGTTCAGCCTCAGCAGTAGGGGGCGGTTGAGCGGAGAGGAATCTTATAAATCACATTCTTTTAGTGGTTCTTTATCAGCCAACAGGATTACCGAAGAGTTAAAGATCAATCTATCTTTATCCGGATCCTTTTACAAAGATGAATTTATTTATGAGGAAGAAACCATCGAAAGCACTTCAGACAGCATGTATTTCTATGGTCTTTGTGTGAAAAGTATTAGTGACCATTGGTCTGTTGGAGGATATTTTACAGCTGATTCTTCCACTTTTGAAAATATCAAGTTTTCTTTCAATCCGGCTGCTGCTGTTGAGTATAATTTTTATCCGTATTCAGAATCGACCCGGAGACAGTTTCGTCTGTTATACAAAATCGGATACAATCATGTCCGCTACAGGGAGGAGACGATATTTGATAAAATATCAGAAGACCTGTGGAATGAATCGTTATCAGCTACGTTTGATATCAAAGAGAAATGGGGAAGTGTGAGCACAACTCTTTCCGGTTCCCATTATTTCCATGATTTTAGCAAATACCGCTTAACACTTTTCACCATCATTAATCTCAGACTTTTTAAAGGGCTTAGTTTTTTTGCCTTTGGAGGAGGATCAAGGATTCATGACCAGTTGAACCTGCTCAAAGGAGAATCGAGCCTGGAAGAAATTCTTTTAAGACGAAAGGAGCTTAAAACCGATTATAATTATTTCTTTTCTATCGGTTTGAGTTTTACTTTTGGATCCATTTATACAAATGTGGTGAATCCCCGATTTGGTTCATCCGGGCATGGCGGGATACATGTCATAATTAATTAGAAATATCCTTTGGATGTCAATTATCGGTGCAAAGAGGAGATCAAGATGAGAAAGTTGATTGTTTTTAGTAATGTTTTATTTTTTATTTTTATCTGTTTTGTTCCCGTTGTTATTCCGCAAGGAGAACAAATAGACAAAGAAATGGAGGAGAAAAGCATCTCTAAAGTATTTATCGAGTGTGAAGAATCTATGATGGAATATATTAAAAAAGAAATTGTGTTTGTTGACTATGTGAACAGCAAAGAAGAAGCCCAGATAGTTGTTACTATTGAAAAGCATTTAAAAAAAGCTGGAGGGATAGAGTGCTTTCTGTCTTTCGAGGGACAGAAGAATTTTGATGGGGACAATGATGTATTGAAGTATCAAGCAGACATCGATGAAAAAGAAGATAAGATCAATAAGGAACTGGTCAACATTTTTAAAATGGGAATTATGCGGTATGTGGGGAAAACCGAGGTTTCAGACAGAATTTCTATAAATTTCATGGACAAGGTTGAGCCCACAAATGTTGTGGACAAGTGGGATTTCTGGGTATTCAGTATCAGTGCGCATACTTTTATTAATGGACAAAAGTTATTTAACAGTTCGAGCTATTATGGATCCTTTTCAGCAAACCGGGTCACTCCCGAGCTGAAAATTAGATTTTTTTTGGGAGGATCATTTCGAAATGAAAATTATACGTTTGATGATGAAGTCATAGAAAGCTCCTCCAACAGTCAATATTTAAACGGGCTTATAGTGAAGAGCATTGGGGATCACTGGTCTATAGGAGGCTATATTTCTGCCAATTCTTCAACTTATTCAAATATCAAATACAGAATAAATCCTGCTCCCGCCATTGAATTCAATATTTTTCCTTATGACCAATCCACAAAAAGACAGTTGAGGCTTTTATACAGAATTGGATACATTTCGGTTAAATACAGAGAAGAAACAATTTATGAAAAAACCTATGAGAATTTATGGAGAGAGTCCTTATCCGCAACTCTTGAACTGAAACAAAAGTGGGGAACCCTTAGTGCTTCCCTAGAAGGCTCTCACTATTTCCATGACTTCAGCAAAAACCGGTTGGAATTACGAGGGGCGTTGTCTTTGAGAATCATCAAAGGACTCGATTTTAACATACGCGGAAATTATTCAAGTATCCATGACCAATTATCCCTACCCAGAGAAGGAGCCTCTCTGGAAGAAATCTTGCTTCATATCAAAGAACTTGAGACAACTTATGACTATTATTTCTCGGTTGGATTGAGCTATACATTTGGTTCTATTAAGAGCAATGTGGTGAATCCGCGTTTCGGCACTGGAGGCAAAAGCATTAGCATAACCATGTAAAAACTGAAAATTTTCAGTTATTATATGAATTGAGAAAATGACAGGGATATGATAGTTTTTAAACAGGATGAACACCCAATTCCTTAAACGCCTTCAATTTTTTTTAATATTCCTCATACTTATCCTTATTGTGGGAAGTGTTTTAGCAGGCTGGGTGTTTAAATGGCCCAATTTTTATCCTTTTATAACTCTTCTGAGGCTTATTAAGGAATATGGGATTGCCGCACTCTGCTCATTGCCGGTTCTGGGAATCGGATACTGGATAAAAAACCGGATCATCAAGGATTCTTTGTTTTCAAAACCATTACCAGCTTTTTTTCTATCCTGGAGACTAGGGTGGGCCTTCATTGTTGGAATAGGGATTCTTCTGCTTGCTTCAGGATTGTACTTTGATTTTGTTTGGGTCGCCTTTGCAGGGATAGGAAATCTTTTTGTTTTAGCTTGGGTTGTCAAAAATTATAAAAATATAGCAAAATGGGTTCGCGGTTTCTTTAAATCCGATAATAAGAAACAAAAGAAAAATAATCCTTTCAACTGGATTGATATTTTCAGCGTTTTTATTACCCTTATCATCCTGTTTTCTGTACTGGCAGCTCTCCTTCCCCCTGATATTCGGGATGAATTGACCTATCATCTGGTTCTCCCCCGTCTATGGGGTCTTCAAAACAACTTTATGGTTCCGGTCGATAACCTGCACTGGCTCTTTCCGGCAAATGCGGAGATTATATGGGGATACGGTCTTGCATCGGGAGGGTTACATGTGCCCCGGATATTATCTTTGTTTTTTGGATTGGTCACTCTTGTCTTCATAAGGTGGTGGTTGAAGGAAGCCGGGTATGACCGGTGGACAATCAAATCAAGCCTTCTGTTTCTTTTAATAACGCCTGTTGTCACAGTAATGCTGAGTGTGTGTTATGTGGAATGGTTGATGATATTTTTTATTCTGATGGGTTGGTATATGGCTTTGAAGTTTCTCAAAACCAGGAACAACAAATTGGCTTACTTGAGCGGGCTGTTCTGGGCTGTGGCTGCCGGCATGAAGTATACGGCACTCCTGTTTATTTTTCTCCTCTGCCTTGATTTGATTGTAATCAAATATAGAAATAAGACCAAGATAAATATGAAGCCTTTGATCATCAGCCTGATCATTGCGCTCCTTATTTTTTATGGAACTTGGATTGTCCGGAATGCGTATCTGACAGGAGATCCCTTTTACCCTCTTGGAGGCCACGTGTTGTCCAAAATCGGAATCGGTGCCCAGGAGAAAGTCCATGAAGCGGAAAAACTTTTAAGTTATTCCCGTCAAGAAGGCCTTTGGAAGTGGTTGCCCTGGATATATCATTCAACAGCTGAAAGAGTGGTTGATCACAGAATGCACATTGGGTGGCCGGTTCTCCTGGTGATGGTTATTCTGATTGGATGGAGAATGAAGACAGGAAAACCCTGGTTATCCGTTGTGATTTCATCCATTGTTCTGTTGATTTTTAGTCCCTCCCCGCGGGTGTATTTTCCGGTTATGATGCTGGCTTTTTTGTTCCTTCCGGATATGTTCCATTATTTGCGAGAAAACCGTTGGCTTAAGACAGCAGTATCTTGGGGGTTGGTGATTCTTCTGATTTCTTCTCTCCCCTGGATTTACTATTTTTCATTTATGACGTTTGGAAAAAATGCACAGGAATATTTTCTGGGTAGAATAAATGATGAAGCAATTTTAAAAAGGAATAACTTGCTGACTCCTGTTATTCAAAGTATAAGAGAAAAGACCCCTTATGGGACGAGAATCTGGGCTTGGGGAGAGGAATCCGTCTTCTATCTGGACAGGTGGGTTCGTTCAAGCAGTTATCTGGATAAACCGGGATTTATAAAAGCATTGGAAAAAGGCGGTTCTGCAAGTATCGATGAATTGATCAACAGTGATTCCATTCATTTCATTCTGGTCAATCATAGAAACTGTCCAGTGCCGGTCAAAGCAGTTCGGTCAGAAGCAAAAATATGGAGAATTAACTCCGAACATCAGAAAGAGCTGCACCGATGGATGCAGAATAATCTGGAAAAAGTTGCCAGAGATAAAAAACATATATTGTATAGAGTCATTCAATAACAGAAGACTCCCTGCCCATTAAATATAATTGTGTCTTTAAACTCAACAAACGCAATAAACTCTATCAACGCAATTAACGCTAAAAACGCAACAAACGCGATTAACGCAAATAAGGCAACAAACCCCATTGATGTTTAATTTTATTTGCTATTTGACATAAATCATTTAAATTTCTAGAATCAGAGTAAAACCATGAGTGGACTGACCTATAAAAAAGCAGGGGTTGATATTGATAAAGCCGATGCTTTTATAAAAAAGATAAAACCTCTTATTAAAAACACAGGAAGAAGTGAGGTTCTGGGAAAAATAGGCGGATTCGGGGGACTCTTTCAACCCAAACTTAAAGGGGTGAAAGACCCGGTTTTTGTTTCTTCCGCCGATGGAGTGGGAACAAAACTCATTCTAGCAGATCAACTCGGAAAGTATGATACCATAGGAGTCGATCTTGTAGCCATGTGTGCCAATGATGTGGTGGTCACAGGAGCTGAACCCCTGTTTTTTCTTGATTATATTGCCTGCGGAAGGATCGAAGAGAAAAAATTATTTGATGTTGTCAAAGGGATTTCCAAAGGCTGCAGGAAAGCGGGATGTGCTTTAATTGGCGGAGAGACGGCAGAACTCCCGGACTTGTATGAAAATGAGAAATTCGATCTTGCCGGTTTTTGTGTGGGGATGGTGAGCCGGGAAAAGATTATTAATGGAGAACGTTGCCGGATAGGAGATAAAGTTATAGGAATTGCCTCCAGTGGAATCCACAGCAACGGTTTCTCCCTTGTCCGGAAAATATTTTCTTATGGTGAAATGAATGATGAACAGAAAATTGAGTTTTTAAGACCCACCAAAATATACACCAAATTGATATTGAGTCTTTTTAACCAAGTTAATATAAAAGCAATGGCTCATATAACAGGAGGCGGTTTTTTGGATAACATTCCCAGAGTTTTACCATATAGGTTGGGAGTGCGGATAAATAAAAATTCATGGAATGTGCCATCGGTTTTTCGAAGGATTCAGGAAAAAGGAAAGGTCAAAGAGAAAGAAATGTTCCGGACTTTTAATATGGGAATTGGAATGGTCATTATTGTGGATAAAAAAGATACGGAGAAAGCTCTTCGTTTTTTAAAGAACAAAGGAGAAAAGGCATGGCTGATAGGGGAAGTGATTGAAGAAAAGAATAAAGTTGTTTTGGAATAAAATTCTTTCCGGAAATGGACTCCTTTTTCCATTTCGGGCTGTTCCGTGTATGAATGATCTTAATTTGATATAATAAAGGATAAGTTTGATCCATAGAAAGGAGAAAGTAGGTAATTATGGCAAAGAAATCAAGCTCTCATATTTTTAAAGAACAAAGAGTGGGCGTTTTTGTGGATGTTCAGAACATGTATTATTCTGCAAAATATATATATAAAAAGAAAGTCAATTTTTCTTCTATATTGAATGAAGCAGTTAGAGGAAGGCGTTTGATAAGAGCGATCGCTTATGTGATCAAAGCAGATGTTAAAGATGAAAGTAATTTTTTTGATGCCTTAAAAAATATTGGCTATCAAGTAAAGTCAAAGGATCTCCAGGTGTTTTTTGGTGGAGCCAAAAAGGGAGACTGGGATGTGGGTATTTCTGTTGATATGATAGAACTAGCGCCAAAACTGGATACCATGGTTCTTGTCAGTGGAGACGGGGATTTTGTGCCTTTGGTGGAACATCTCAAGCATGCCCTCGGTTGTTATCTGGAAGTGATGGCTTTTGGAAAATCGAGTTCACAAAAGCTGATTGAAGAAACGGACCGTTTTGTTGATCTGGATCAGATCAAGCAAAAATTACTTATTTAAGGAACGATTGATTTGATAGCTTTGTCCTCTTTTTCAAAGGAGGTTGGATTTACTGGTCGCCATCCAGCTTAATCTTCCACATTCCTCGGCCCTGAGTGAAAGCAAACAGAGTCTTTTGGTCGGTTTGAATACGCAGGTCAATGACCGCACAAGTGGGGAGGCTTGTTCCGAAATGATTCCAGTGCTTTCCGTTATCAAAGGATCGATAAACTCCGCTGTCTGTTCCAATATAAATTCCTTTGGGTTGAACCGTGGTATCTATGATGATCGTGTTGACAGGAATATCCGGAAGATTGCCGTCGATGCTTTCCCAGGAGTTTCCCCCGTCCTTGGTTTTCAGAACCTGGTCGACACCAAAATATCCTATGCATAAATACGCTTCCCTGTGGTTTCGGGGATGTACAGCAAAGGATCTTTGTATCCGGGGCCAACCCGGAATATTGGTTTTGGAAAGAGTCCAGGATTTGCCTCCATCATGGGTGACTTGAATATTTCCATCATTTGTTCCCACATAGATTGTTTCAGGGTGTGAGGGAGCCATTGCCAGGGCTTGAATAGCACCAGAACCAGTGGTTAGGTCGCCGCTTACAGTGAACCACCGGAACCCATTGTTAATGCTTTCATAAAGGTGCTGGGTTCCGTAGATCATACGGTTGGGATTCAGAGGATCAAACTCAAAAGGGGGGGTAAAGCAGTTGCGGTCATTCTGGTTGATTCCTTTTCCAGAGTAATGGAAAGTCAAACCGCCGTCTGTAGAGTGGAAAAGATTGGCTGTGCCTTGAAATTCAACAAAAATCATGTCCGGATAGGAAAATTTAATGCCTGTGCATCCACCGTCTCCCACGAATATTTGAATCCAGTCATCTATTTTGGGACCAATGCGCTTTAAAGTTCCATTATCCTGGGTGCCGGCATAGGTGATGTAAGAATGGGAAGGGTGGAGGGAGGCTCCCGCATAAAACTGAACGGTGCCCAGTCCTTTGTTGAGTGCTGTCCAGTTGTTGCCCATATCATCAGAACGGTAAACTCCACCGTCGTTTCCGCTTAAAAGCCGTCCTTTGGCATCCCATTCAAGAGCGTGAAAATCGACATGTTGATTTTTACGGACATCTAGCCATGTCTCACCACCATCTGTTGTTTTCCAGAGAGATATTCCTCCAGTGAAAACAACATCGGGATCATCAGGACTGACTGTGATTGTGTTGAGATACCATCCGTAGGTGGCATGAATGCTACCCGGATATTTAAATGACCAGGTGATACCTCCGTCCTCAGACTTATAAATGCCTTTTGTCTCAGCTTCACCGCCGGTGGGAGATGACGCCTCTATAATGCAGGCATAGATGCATTGAGATTCTCTAGGAGATATTCCTAAAGAGATTCTTCCTATATCTGACGATGGCAAACCTCCTCTCAACTTTATCCATGAATTTCCGCCGTTTGTGGTTTTATATATTCCATTGTTTTTGTGACCGAAAACATGTCCGATAGCAGCATATAAAACAAGAGGATTGGAAGGATTCATGGCTAAATCTGTAGATGACAGATCAGTGGGGAGACCGTTTGTTAGTTGATTCCAGGTGACTCCCCCGTCTGTGGATTTGAAAACACCCAGGGGGCCGTCTGCCAGGGGATGTCCTTTTGCGGCGGCTTTTGAGAATTTGAATGAAGGAAGGCCTCCGGCATGGGTTGCGGATGCATAAAGGATCTGGGGATTATGAAAGTCTATAAGGATCCTGGAAATACATCTTCCACTGAAATGGTCTTTGCCTAGAACTTTCCATGTGTTTCCCCCATCTGTTGATTTGAAAATTCCCAGCCCGTAACGGGAGTGATTGGCAAAATTTGCTTCACCTGATCCGGCATAGATGATTTGTTCATTTTTTGGATCAAGAGCGAGTGCTCCCATTGAGGTTGTGGGAAGATGATCGGTTAAAGGTGTCCACAACATCCCTCCATCCACAGATTTCCAGACTCCGCCGTCTGCACCAGCAGCGTAATAAAGGTCAGGATTGGTGAGGCTAACAGCAAGAGCAGATACCCGCCCTGTGTTTCCATTGCTGCCAATGGGAGCTGGACCCAATTCTATCCATTCCTCAGCCCAGGTTGCGGTGAAACAAAAAATGCAAAAGAAAATCAGAAATGATACTTGGAACAAAAATCTTCTCAGGGATGATGTTCTCTCAATCATAGATAAAATTTTATTCATGCCTTTTTCATTATAGAAAAAAGATTTTTGCTCTACAGATTGATGAATTTTTCTATGGCTGATTTCCATAACAAATATCCTGCTCCTGTAAGATGAAGCCCTTCATTTGTGTATTCCGGATTGAGTTTGTTTTCTTTGGTGGCGAACAAAGAAAACAGGTCAATGTAAGTTATTCCCTGGGCTCTGGCATATTTTTGAAGAGCATTGTTGATGAGGATGATTTCAGTGGTTTTATTTGTGTGATTTTTAAACTGTCCGAAGTCACTGTTTACGGGCAGGATGCTTTCAATATAAATTTGAGTTTCTGGCGAGTTTTTATTGATTGTTTTAATGATTCTTTTGATATTATTTGTTGTGTATTCTATTGATTTTCCGTCCGCCAGGTCGTTGATACCGATCATGAGAAATATTTTTAAAGGATTTGACTCTGTGATTTCGTCAAGCCTGTCCAGAATCCCATCTGTTGTATCCCCACTTATTCCCCTGTTCTTTATTCTTAAATCCTGCAATAATTCAGTCCAGTTGCAGCCATCTGTAATGCTGTCTCCCAAAAATACAATCTCATTTTTTGTGTTGGGAAGACGTTTGAAAAGACTTGCCTTCTGCTCCCAGTAGGGATAATGCTCATTTTCAAGTTTGCTTTCCGGCTGAGCACAAGAGCTAGATGTGAAAAGTATCAATATAAAGTATATAACCAAATATTGAGCTTTTTTCATATTTTTCTCCTCTGTTTTTTTATCGCATACGCATGCATGCAGCTATAGACACTTCTCCATTTAATTTAAATAATTGAAAAAACAAAGTCAAACATAACTTACAAGTGAAGCTTTTTCTCAATTTGTTAATTTATTTCGGCACTTTAGAAAGATGTGATAGGCAAAGGGACTCTAAAACAATCGGATTTTGCCCCGCAGTTAAGGATCCATTGTCCCAGTTCCAGTTTCTGATTTCAAATTGCTGTTCACTAACTTAGGCAATATGATATTAATTACTACTTTATTTGTTGTCAAATCGCGAACAAGACATGATCCATGATCATGGAGGGCATTTTCCACAAAATGATCTGAATAATAAAGTGCTTAAATAACGTTCACCTCTATCAGGTAATATTACTACAATAATTCCATGGTTTATTTCTTTTGAAATGCGCATCGCTCCGGCCACGGCTGCTCCGCTTGACATGCCGGCAAAGATGCCTTCAAGCAAAGCCAGTTTTCTTGTGGTTTCAAATGCCTCATCATCATCAACCATTATTTTTTTATCGAGTATTTTTGGATCATAAATTTCAGGAATCATGGATTCACTCATATTTTTGAGTCCTTGAATTGAATGGCCTTCTTGGGGTTCGATCCCAATAATTTTTATATTTTTATTTTTTTGTTTGAGATAGCTGGAAGCTCCCATGATAGTTCCGGTTGTCCCGATGCCTGCAACAAATATATCAATGTTCCCTTTTGTTTGCTTAAATATTTCTGGACCTGTGGTTTCATAGTGTGCGAGGCAATTATTATTATTTCCGAATTGATTGGGAATATAATATTTATTTGGATTCTCTTGCCGCAGTTGATTCGCTTTTTCTATAGCTCCGTCAGTTCCTTTTTCAGATGGGGTTAGTTCAACTTCTGCACCCATTGCTTTGAGTATATGGAGTCTCTCACTGGAAACACATTCGGGCATTAGTAATTTGACTTTGTATGCTTTGGCAGCTCCTATCATTGCCAAGGCAATTCCTGTGTTTCCAGATGTGGCTTCGAGTATTATTTTATTCCTGGTGAGTTCTCCTGAAGATTCGGCGGCTTTTATCATATAATGGGCAGGGCGGTCTTTTATTGAACCTCCTGGATTGACTCCTTCCAGTTTTCCATATATTTTGACACCGGGGTTACCGGAGTTGATATTTGACATCTCTACGATAGGTGTGTTTCCGATTGAAGATAAAATATTCATTTCTTTTTTACTCCTTTTGGTTATTTGATAATAGAAAAGAGAAATATTGAGTGTTAGAAATGGATAGTATAGGGGATTATATTAATGGGGCGGAGACAACCGCCCGACAGCAGATACAAAAACAGGATTCAAATTTATATGGCAATAAAGTAAATCCTGATTTGATTTTCATAGAAGGATTTTATCATAAAAAAGTTTATTATAGCAATAGAAAATAAGCTGATTCGCAATCTTTTTTCTTTACTCCATACCTTTTTCTATTAATTATGTGATATCAATCCAATCATTATTTGCTTTCATGAATGATGTTTTTTGAAGCACTTGAAAAAATGCTTATTTTTTTTAAAAATATAATCAATCAATCTATTTAAAAAGGTCTATACATGAGAGACCATAAAAATGAACTTTTTGAGAGATGAGCGGTTGGTATTAGAAAGGGAAAAATCTATTCAAATTCCCCGTGTCCCCCGGAGAGGGAGGGGCAAAAAAGGTCTAGAGGAACTGATCCAGGCATATCTGGTTCTAAGTTTTCTCCGAATGATATTTTAATGAAGAGATCGGCAAGGGATAAAAAAAGCGGATAGAAAAATCCAGAATACGAAATAAGGAGGGAGCATGAAAAAGGTTCTTTTTATAGCAATAACAATAATTTTTTTTGGATTGCAGGCATGCGATTCTGGTGAGGCAGGTAACAATAATGGGGAGGGTAAAATACCGGAAGAGCTTCTACAGCCTTCTCATTTTCAATATCGCGGAGCGTTTCGTTTACCAAGGCAGGAAGGCAGTTCTTATATAAAGAGCTGGGCATATGGCGGTTGGGCTATGTGTTATTATCCATTAGGTGATCCATATGGAACCGGTGATGGATATCCGGGATCAATCTTTGGAACAGGCCATGCTTGGGAGCATCAGATTTCTGAGATATCGATCCCGGTTCCTGTTATATCTTCATCAAAAAATACGAATGATTTGAACAGGGCAGTTACC
Source organism: uncultured Eubacteriales bacterium (assembly GCA_964584935.1). Classification (GTDB taxonomy): domain Bacteria; phylum Acidobacteriota; class Aminicenantia; order Aminicenantales; family Aminicenantaceae; genus CAZPBN01. Next base: position 23,030 of record CAZPBN010000011.1, read on the forward strand.
TTACAGTCTTTTAAGGATATATATCAGGTTAGTGATTTGGAAATCCCCAGAACAGGAATGGAATATCTGCCAAAGCAGGGAGACCAAACAAGCGACAAGCTTTATTTTTGCTGGGGAGAACACTTTCAGGATGAAGACGATTTAACTCACGGTTGGTGCGAGTTGAATCTAGCTTTTCCTCAAATAAAAAAAGCCTGGTATATTGATTATCCTCATAATGAATACAACACAAATGATTATATTTTTGAGATCCTTGAGGCTTGGGCATCGGAATACACTCCCGGTAAATTACTGGCTACAGGAAGATTTCGGGACGGCGGATGGTCAGGCCAGGGACCTGCATTATTTGCTTTTGGCCCTTGGAATCAGGAGAATCCTCCTTCCCATGGGGCCAGCCTGGATTATGTCACCCTGCTGTGTTACACATCGACCCTGGACTATGATCAGGTTCAGCACACCATGGAAAATTATCATCATTCTGATGAATGGGCTGGAGGAGCTTGGCTGACAGCGGGGAATCGATCGGCGGTTGTTTTTGTGGGGACCAAGGGGGTTGGAGACTGCTGGTACGGGGATCAAGACGGGCCTTGCCTGGATTGTGATGGTGAGAGGGGATGGTGGTCAACAGGATTTGAAGGACGATTTATTTTTTATGACCCGGCTGATTTCGCTGCTGTGGCTTATGGAACAAAAGAACCGTGGGAACCCCAGCCTTATGCTTTCTTGAATGTTGATGAATATCTTTTTGGGATTGAATCCACTCAGCAGAAATACCATCTTGGAGCTGCCTGTTTTGACAGAGAAAGGGGCTTCTTCTATGTGTTTGAACCCAGAGCTGACGGAGAACAGCCTTTGATTCACGTATGGAAAATTGAATAACCATTAATAATAAAATCACTTCCAGTTTGGAATGGGTTCCCCGCTTCTTGAGGGCTGAATTGAGCCTGTCCCACTGTGTAGGGGAGAAATTCAATGTGTCTGCCGGGATTGATATTTTTTATTCCATTGAGCTCCACAAAACGGGAGACATAAGCAATATCTTCTTTGGGGATTCAGGCAAAAACATTTCGTTCATTTTTTCTTAAAAATAAGGGAACCATTCTGAGATCAAACGATTTGAATAATTTGCGGTTCATTTCAAAAAAAGTATTTTCTTTATGATCAAATTATGTGTATAGTTTTATTTTCAAACCATGGACGAAAAGACAGCCGTTGATGAAGGCAACATGAAAAAAAGCGAAACGGTTACCATAAATAGAGTGTCGGAATGATATTGTCTAAGATAATCTTATTGGGTATTTTGCAGGGATTGACTGAATTTTTTCCTGTAAGCAGCTCAGGACATCTAGTTCTGCTTCAGAATATACTCGGAGTATCCGAACCCCAGCTTTTGATCGATGTGATGGTTCATTTTGGAACACTGATATCTCTGGTTGTGTTTTTTCGGAAAGATATCATAATCCTCATTCGAACGTTCATCTGCTTTGTGATAAGGCCCAAGCAAACAGCTTTGGATCCAAAATTGAGGACAGTTTTCGGGATAATTCTCGCTTCTGTTCCTACTTTTTTAATGGGTTATTTTCTCAGTGATTTTTTTGAATCTCTTTTTGCTTCCCTCAGGGCTGTCGGAGTTGCCCTTCTTATTACAGGATTTTTCCTTCTTCTGACAAAAAAGGCTCAGGAGAAAAAGAACAAGAATTTTTTTCATTATTTGATTATCGGAGTTCTTCAAGGGACTGCCATTGTTCCCGGATTCTCCAGGTCAGGATTAACCATAGGAGGAGCCTTGTTGCTGGGATGGAACAGAAATGAAGCCTCCCGGTTTTCTTTCTTGCTTTCCATTCCTGCGATCATGGGAGCCACTCTATTCCAATTAACGAAAATTGACCTTGTTTCCCACTCATGGTTCAATATTATTGTGGGGGTTATTTTAGCAGCTGTCACCGGTTATTTGGCTTTGAGATTTGTTGTATCCATAGTGAATAAGGGAAAATTTTATGTTTTTTCATTCTATTGTTTTCTAATAGGAATCATAGCCCTTCTCATTTCTCTTTAATGTCAATTGGGGAATTTTTTTTATCTCATAATCCCATGGAGATCCTGCGAAATTTTTCCTTTTAATGGAATCCTGAATGATGAATGAGTCTATTTTTTAAGAAAAAGGGCTTGACTTGGAGGAGTTATTTTGATATTTTGATTGAGCGCTCGCTCAATATAGTAATAATGATCGGAAATATGTGCTTATGAATCAAAATTTGCGTGACACAAAAGAAATTCCTACCCAGATAAAAAACCAAACTCTTGTGGACCAAAGAAGGAGACAGATTGTTGATGCCTCTGTCCGTCTCTTTATTGACAAAGGTTTTTACAAAACTACCACAAGAGAAATAGCCAATGCAGCTGGAATTTCTATAGGTTTGCTGTATGAATATGTTGAAACCAAAGAGGATGTGTTGTACCTTGTTTGTCAAGCGATTCACCTTGAAGTTGAGGAAGGAGTTAACCAGGCAATGAGGATCGCAACAGGCGGCCGGGATGTTCTTGCAGAAATGATCCGAAGATATTTTCTGGTTTGCCACCGGATGAGCGATCATATTCTGCTTATTTATCAAGAAACCAGAACCCTTCCTTCCCACTGGCGGGAAAAAGTGCTTGAGAAAGAAGTTAAAATCACCAATGTCTTTGTTGATGTGTTGTCGAATCTGGTTGCCAATGGCGAGCTTCCGAAAATGAATAAAAAGACAATAAACTTAATTGCTCATAATATTTCTGTTTTAGGACATATGTGGACTTTCAGAAGATGGTTTTTATCCCACAGTTATAGTATTGAAGATTATACTAAACTTCAGATTGACTTTATTTTAGGAAAAGCGACCGGAAAAAAATGATGGTTGAAGAAAATATCTGCCTGATTCAGACGAATGAACACGATATCATGAACTATATGAGCATAACAAACAGGGGGAATCATGAATATTGAATCTCAACCTTACAAGCCCAAAAATAAAATAAGAACAGTCACAGCCACTTCTCTGTTCGACGGGCATGACGCCTCTATAAACATAATGCGAAGAATTCTCCAAAATACGGGCGTGGAAGTTATCCATCTTGGTCATAACAGGTCTGTTCACGAAATTGTGAATGCTGCTATCGATGAGGATGCCCAGGGGATTGCTGTCTCCAGTTATCAAGGAGGCCATGTTGAATTTTTTAAATATATGGTAGACCTTTTGAAAGAAAAGGGAGCTTCGAGAGTCAAGGTGTTTGGAGGAGGGGGGGGAGTTATCATACAGGAGGAAATTAAAGAACTCGAAGAGTATGGAGTTACAAAGATATATTCACCCGAAGATGGAGCTAAATGGGGACTCCAAGGAATAATCAATCATATGGTTGAAAAAATGGATTTTCCTTCAGTGAGCGAAAAGGATATAGAACCTGAAAAAATGAGCACCAAAGATAAGCTTAAGATTGCCAAGCTGGTTACTTTTTTTGAAATTTTACGAAAAGAAAAAAAGAAATATCCAGAGTCTCTAGAATATATTTTGAAAAAAGGAGCCAAAAAAACAGAAGTTCCTATTATAGGAATAACCGGAACAGGTGGAGCAGGAAAATCCTCCCTTTTAGATGAACTTGTTTTACGCATGCTTCGTGATCTAAAGAATATCAATATAGCAGTGGTGAGCTGTGATCCTTCAAGACGGAAAAGCGGGGGGGCTCTTTTGGGAGACAGGATACGGATGAATTCCATTGACAATCCCCGCGTTTTTATGCGCTCACTTGCAACCCGGAGCTCTAAAACAGAAATCCCTCTTGTGCTGCCAGAAACAATAAAAGCATTGAAAGCTGTTGGTTTTGATATCGTTATTGTGGAGACAGCAGGAATAGGACAGGGTGATTCCAGCATTATTGACCTGGTGGATTTATCTGCCTATGTGATGACCAGTGAGTTTGGGGCAGCAACCCAACTGGAAAAGATTGATATGCTTGATTATGCGGACTTTGTTGCTATCAACAAATATGAAAAAAAGGGATCTGAAGACGCGGTTCATGAGGTTCGAAAACAGGTGCAGCGCAACCGGAACGCCTTTAATGAAGACTTGGAGTCAATGCCTGTGTTTGGAACCATTGCCTCCAAGTTTAATGATGACGGTGTCACATCACTATACAGTTCCATTTTGGAAGCGGTTGAAGGAAAAACCGGAAAAGTATTGAAATCCTCTTTACCGGAAAGCAAGACAAAAACATCAAGCTCCAAAACAATCATCATTCCTCCCGAAAATATACGGTATCTTTCTGAAATTGCAGAAACAGTGAGAAATTATCATGAAGAGACGAAAAAACAAGCTGAATCTGTAAGAAGAGTCTGGCATCTCAAAGAAGCGGCTGAAACCTTATCCCAGAAAAAGATAGAAGGAAGTCAGGAAGAGCTTATGGCTAGTTTGAACAAAGAAATTAAAAAAGCGGAAAAGTCATTGGATGAAGAAACAAACTCTCTGCTGAAAAATTGGAAGGATATAAGGAAAAAATACTCAAAGAACGAGTTGGTTTATAAAGTAAGGGGCCGTGAGATCAGAAGGCCGCTTTTTGTTCAATCTTTATCCCATCAGAAAATTCCAAAACTGTCTCTGCCTCGTTTTAAGGATCCCGGTGAGATGTACCGCTGGCTTCGAGAGGAAAATTTGCCCGGATATTTTCCCTTTTCTGGGGGAGTCTTTCCTTTGAAACGAGTGGGAGAGGATCCCACCCGGATGTTTGCTGGGGAAGGAGATCCAGCAAAAACAAACAGAAGATTCAAGCTGCTTTCTTCAGACTATGAAGCAAAGCGCTTGTCCACAGCTTTTGATTCTGTCACATTATATGGATGGGATCCTGACCGGCGTCCTGATATTTATGGAAAAGTTGGAAATTCAGGAGTTAGTATATGCACAGTGGATGATGTAAAGGTTCTTTATGACGGATTTGACCTCAGTGCTCCCAATACCTCGGTTTCCATGACCATAAACGGTCCAGCTCCGATAATACTGGCTATGTTTTTGAATGCGGCTGTAGATCAAAAAGTGGATAAATTTGTTGCAGAATATGGAAAAAAGCCTTCCCAAGAACAATATGAAAATATTCGATCAGAAGTTTTATCCTGTGTTCGAGGGACTGTTCAGGCGGATATTCTCAAAGAAGACCAGGGACAGAATACCTGTATTTTTTCTACAGAATTTGCCCTGAAAATGATGGGAGATATCCAGGAATATTTTATAGAAAATAATGTGAGAAATTTCTACTCTGTATCCATTTCAGGCTATCATATTGCAGAAGCTGGTGCGAATCCCATCACTCAACTGGCACTAACTCTGTCCAATGGATTCACCTACGTTGAATATTATCGATCCAGGGGGATGCCTGTGGACAGTTTTGCTCCCAATTTGTCTTTCTTTTTTTCCAATGGAATGGAACCTGAATACACCGTTATAGGACGGGTTGCACGAAGAATCTGGGCTATTGCTATGCGGGAAAAATATAAAGCTTCCCAGCGTTCTCAGATGCTTAAGTATCACATCCAAACCTCAGGGCGTTCTCTTCACAGTCAGGAAATTCAATTCAATGATATCCGTACAACCCTGCAAGCTCTCTGTGCTATTTACGATAATTGCAATAGTCTTCACACCAATGCCTATGATGAGGCAATAACCACACCGACTCAAGAATCTGTAAGGCGGGCTCTGGCTATCCAGCTTATCATCAACAAAGAATGGGGTTTAGCCAAAAATGAAAATATGAACCAAGGAAGCTTTATTATTGAAGAATTGACCAGTCTGGTTGAAGAAGCAGTCCTTGCCGAGTTTGACAGAATAACGGATCGAGGAGGCGTTTTAGGGGCTATGGAGTCTGGATATCAGCGAAGTAAAATTCAGGAAGAATCCATGCATTATGAAATGCTCAAACACAAGGGTGAGTATCCGATTGTGGGTGTTAACACATTTAAAAATCCAGAAGATGAATCCCCTATTGAGCAATCAACTGAGGGCAATTTGTGCATTCCTCTTGCCCGGGCAACAAAAGAGGAGAAAGAGTCTCAACTGAAAAGACTGGCTGAGTTCAAAAAAAGAAATCAAACAAAGGCACCCGCTGCCTTGGAACGGCTGCAAAACATTGCGCTATCAGGGGAAAATATATTTACCGAGCTAATGAATGCTGTCAGCGTCTGTTCTTTAGGACAGATAACCCAGGCTTTGTTCGATGTGGGAGGACAGTACCGCCGTAATATGTGAGCACTGAATTCCGTCAGTATAAATTGATAAAGGAATCTCTAAACCCTCCCCATGAATAGAATGGTTCGATTATTTACTTTAGATCCCTGATTTGTTTTAATGATACCAATGATTCTAAATGGGTGATTGAATATGGTTATATGAATAAAACAAAAATTAATGGATTTTGTAATCTTGGACGGGGAAAGAGTTGTTGTTTAAAATAAGAACAAAAATGATAGCAGAAAAGAATAAAACCAATAAATGTAGTTTCCATTTTTTTTGAACTGAAAGAAGGAATATTGATATGAAATTTGTCGTTGACTGCATGCTTGGAAAACTAGCGAAGTGGCTGAAGATATTTGGATTTGATACGGTTTATTTTAAAAAGATTGATGATGATAAGTTATTGTCTATTGCCAAAAAAGAAAACCGGGTGCTCTTAACAAGAGATAACGGATTGATAGAAAAATCTCGATCTATCAAGAGCCTTTTTATTGAAAGTGAAGATTGGTCAGTTCAAATTGAGCAGGTTTTTGATGAATTTGACCTGTGGAAGAGAAGCATACCATATTCTCGCTGTATTGAATGCAACTGTGAGTTGAAATATTTATCAAAAAAAGATGCTAAAAATCTTGTCACTCCTTTTGTTTATGAGCATGCAGAATCATTTTCTATCTGTCCTGTATGCCACAGGGTTTTCTGGAGGGGAACCCATCATAAGAATATGAATGTTAAGATAAAAAAAATACTCAGCAAGAGAAAAGCAGATAATAGGCAATAAATTTTCTTATTCCCTGATAACCAATTTTAGGAATCAGATCCTCCTTAAATTTTATTTGAAAAAGGTTTAAAAAGTATCATATATTAAAAATGAATTCTTAGGATGAAAAAAGAATTCTGATCATTGAGAATTAATCTGTTCATAGGAAGGAGAAACATGGAGAATCATATTAATATTATAGGAGTTTTATGGATTGTCTCAGGAATTCTGGGTTTTTTTGCTGCTTTATTTGTATTTGGTTTTTTGTTTGGAATCTCTTTCATTCCTGATATGGGATATGAAGCCCCTTTAATTTTGAGGGCGTTAGCAGTGATTATAGGATTTTTTATAGCTGTTTTTTCCATTCCGGAAATAATTGGGGGGGTATGGCTTATGAAAAGAAGAGAATGGGCAAGAATTCTAGTGATTGTCATCTCTTTTTTTAATTTATTGAGCTTTCCTTTTGGGACAGCTATTGGAATTTATTCCTTAATTATTTTGTTCAGAGAAGATACAGTCCAGCTCTTTGAAAAGGGAAAAGGACGGAAAAAATAAAATTTGAATCTTAAATGAATATTCTTGAAAGGAATGAGAAATGAGGAAAATATTGTACGTTTTTTTCATAGTTTGTTTGACCGGTTTTTTAGGAGGATGTTCCAATAGCGGTGGGAAGGAGGTGCCGGAGATGGAATCAATTGTTAAAGAGCTTGATAAAAACGAAATAAAATATTATGTTTTTACAAACAGCCAGGATAATCAATTCATAGTTGTACCGGAGTTTGGTGCGAGGATTCTTGCGGTTTCAGTAGGGGGAGAAAATCTATTCTGGACCCATCCAGATATTCTTGAGGGTCAAGGGGGTCAGCGTTCCTGGATATCTCCCGAAGGAGGACCGAAAGGTTTTCTATTCAAGCCCGATTGGAGTGGAAACAGAGATTTTTCTATGATGGATCCGGGTCATTATAAGGTCACTTTTTTTGAAGAGAATGAACATCTTGTCTTGGAGAATGAATTTGAAGCGACATCTAATGATGGAATAGAAAAATATAAATTAACCATAACAAGAGATATTGGATTAAAGGAAGATCCTCTTAAGGATGCACCAGAATTCAATGGTTTGAACTATGAATTCCTGGGGTTTAAAGATTCCTTCAGGAATGAAAAGGAGCTTCCCTGTCAAGATTTTTATATACAAGGGTTCCCTTGATGTTATAAAAAAAATAGGAACAAAGCTTGTGGGTTCTGGTTTTAACAGTGCCTATATGTTCAATGAAAATTAAATCGAGAAGTATGAAGGCAAGTTTTTAAGCCACCTTTTCCAGCTCCTTTTCTTATAGGAATAAAGCTAAAAAATACAAAGACGTCAAATATCAGACAAAAGATGAACTAGAGTTAATTGTGTTTATTAATTGTAAACTGGAAACTGAAAATCAACAATGGGTTCTTCCTGAAGGAAAGCCGGTGTTCAATGTTTTTGATAAAGTGGATCCGATGTCTTTGAAATTGATCAAAGACCTTATCCTGGTTTCCTAATAATTCAGAAAAAATTATCGTTTTAGAAATAGGGAATGAGATAAATAGGAAATGTTCCCTGATTTTAAAACTTGAATCCTTTTTCAAACAATTTAATACAAGCATCAACAATTTTTGCATCATAGAGTTTATTTTTCTTTAGAGATATCTCTTTTAATGCTTTTTTAATACCCAGAGCAGAGCGGTATGGACGGGGGGATGCCATCGCTTCAACAACGTCGGCAACAGCAAGAAGTTTAGCTCCGTGATGAATATTTTTTCCCAATAGCCCCTTGGGATATCCTGATCCGTCCAGCCGTTCGTGATGTTGATGCACTATGGTGGCGATAGGCCATGGAAATTCAATTCCTTTTAATATATCATAACCGACCTGAGGATGGGCATTGATAAGAGCTCGTTCCATTTCATTGATAGAACCGGGTTTAGTGAGAATTTCTGAAGGAACATTTATTTTTCCGATATCATGAAGAGTAGCAGCCAGTTTTATTCCTTCTATTTGAGATTTTTTGTAATTCATATTTTTTGATATGGCAGTTGCTAATTGAGCTACCCTTCGCTGATGACCTGCGGTATAAGGATCTCTTTTTTCAAGAGCAAAAGCCAATGCTTTCACAGTTTCTTCAAAAACTTTAGATAGCCTATGATAGCTTGCTTTGAGTTCAACTTCTGCTTGTTTCCTTTTTTTCTGGTTTTCAGCTTCACGCAATGCTCTTCGAACCGCAGGAGCGAGCCGTGACATCCGGTTCTTTAAGACATAATCTGTAGCACCTTGTTTGAGAGTCTCGATAGCAAATTCTTCTCCCATTTTTCCTGATACAAATATAAATGGCAGTGAAGGTTGATTCTTTCTTAATATTTTTAAAGCAGACAATCCGTCAAAAGTAGGGAGTTGATAATCCGCAAGGATGAGATTAGGTTTGAAATTATTGATTTCGTCAACAAATCTTTTTTTTGTATCGACATACCTGGATGTGAAATCGATGTTTGCCTTTTTTAATTCTCTTTCAATGAGTTCACTGTCTGTCGGTTCATCTTCCAGCATCAATATGTTCAATTTTTTTTCTGGAATGCTTTTATTGTTCGTATTTTTCATTTGTTTTCTTTTGTTTGATGATTTTTCCATAATTTTAGTCACTTATTTCTCTTTGGAATTGAAAAATAAAATGTTGCCCCTTTGTTTCTCTTCCCTTCTGCCCAGATTTTTCCTCCGTGTTTTTGAATAATTCGCTGACTAATCGCCAATCCTAAACCGGATCCTTCGAATTCTCTTGTGCTGTGAAGTCGTTTGAACACATCAAACAATTTATTTATGTGATTCATATCAAATCCCACTCCGTTATCCTTGACGGAGTATGTATTTTGTTCTTTTCCCTCTTGACCTTTGATTTGGACGATTGCAGTCTTCCGGGTTCTTGTAAATTTCAGTGCATTGGCTAATAAGTTAAGAAAAACTTGACGTATCATCGCCAAGTCTCCATGGGCAGGAGGGAGGGAGCTAATGTTCCATTGGAGCTTCCGATCATGAATATGGTTAGTGATTTCTTGTATGACGTTTTTGACAAGATTATTCATATTGATAGAAGTGATATTTATCTCTTGTTTCCCTGTTTGGAAAAAGTGCAAAAGATTATGTATAAGTTGTTCCATCCTTTTTGTGTTGTTTCGGATAATATGGATCAGCCTTTTGCTTTCTTTGTCAAGGTTGTCAGAATGATCTTCTAAAAGGGCAGCGGAAAATCCATCAATTGCCCGAAGAGGAGTCTGAAGGTCGTGAGATATGGAATAAGAAAAAGCTTCGAGTTCTTTGTTTGCTTCCTCCAGTTGGTGAGTGCGTTGTTTGACCCGCATTTCAAGTTGTTCATTTAATTTTTGAATTTTTTCTGCAGCCCGGATCCGTTCGGTTATGTCCTCACCGGAACTTAATATGGCGTTGATATTTCCATTTTCATCTTTGAGAGGGACATTGTTCCAGGACAAAAATTTCTCTTCTCCATTCTTAGCCAAAACAGAGGTTTGAGAACTTTCGTATCCGTCAATGTCTTCAGATAACACTTTTTTAAAATTTTGTTTTAATTTGCTTCTGATTCTTTCAGGGACAAAAATATCAAACCAATTTGTTCCAATTATTTCTTTTTCATTGTTATATCCTAAGATTTCACATCCCTTTTTATTTATAAGATTGATTTTCATATCCGATCCTATAATGATGATGAGCACTCCCACTATATCTAGATATTTTTGAGCTTTTTCTTTTTCTATTCTAATATTTTTTTCCATCTTATGGCTGTACAGAGCCATTTCAATAGTTATATGAAGTTCTCTCTCTTCGAAAGGTTTGAGGATATATCCAAAAGGTTTTGTGATTTTTGCCCGGGAAAATGTATTCTTATCTGAATAAGCAGTAAGGTATATAATAGGAATTTTTAATTTTTTTTGGATTTGTTTTGCTGTGGCAATCCCGTCCATGTTTCCTTTGAGGACAATGTCCATAAGCACAAGGTCTGGAAGAACTTTTTCTGCCTTTTTAATGGAATCCCTTCCAGAATTTGATATTCCGACGACTTCATATCCGAGATTTATCAGGGAATTTTTGATGTCATTGGCGACGATATTTTCGTCTTCGACAATTAATATTTTTGTTTTTGCCATTGATTTATTATTAAGATAATACCATATGTGATTTCTATAAATTTAAAAAGTGTGATATTAATGACAATCCACCATTCCCTTTATGAAAACCAAAATTTGATATTGATTCTGCACTTTGTTCAACAAAATTTTCTTTCCTATATTATCAAATAAAATATAAAATTATCAAGCTATTGTGTAAAGAATTTTATTCCAGGTGTTTTTTGAATCGCAGTGAATTTAATGTTAATGCTGCTATTCCAAAAATAACCAGAGCTAGAATTTGCAGCCACAATATATCAAGGCCGTTTCCTTTCAGGAGAATTCCCCTAATTGCTTTGGTGGAATGGGTCAATGGATTCAATAAAGTGATTCCCTGGATAATTTTAGGCATACTTTGGATAGGGGAGAATATTCCAGAAAGAAGCACGGCTGGCATGATAAAAAATATAGCTGTGATGATTGCCTGTTGTTGGCTTTTTGAGATTGTGGAAATGAGAAGGCTAAAGCTGAGAGATGTGAGGATGAATATGAAAAAAGTTAAAAAAAGCAGAAAAAGGAGTCGATTTTAAAACAGTCAGTGGAGATATTAAGGTCTATCAGGTTACTGGAGATGCCTATTTGAAGACCGTCTCTGGAAGAATAGATGCTGAAAATGTTAAAGGTTCTGTTGAAACAGAGACAGTTTCCGGTGATATTGAATTAATGAATATTTCAGATGCTATGGATGTCAAGGCAAAGGTTGTGAGCGGATCGGTTGTGTATGTCGGGGATTTGAAAGCGGAGGGAAGGTATTTTTTAAAGACCCACAGTGGAGATGTGAAGATGATTCTTCCGTCTGATTCCAAGTTTGACCTGGAAGCGAATACCTTCAGTGGATCAATCAGCACTGATTTTAAACTTGATCCATCAGCAACCATTAAAAAGAAAGAAATCGATGGTGTTGTGAATGGAGGGGGAGCTAAAGTCGATCTCAGTGCCTTCAGTGGTACCATTAAGATAATGAAAAAATAACCGCTTGTTCTTTTAACCTAGGTTATCCTAAGAGGAGAACATTGTGTTCTCCTCTTTTTTTTTATTATATGATATGATGATAAAGGTTATTATCCCAGATGGAAGTTGTCAATTAGAAAAGGATCCATTTTAATGTATTTGTTCTTTGATACGGAAACCACAGGCTTGCCTTTTTTTAGAACTGCCCCTGTGTCTGATTTGATGAACTGGCCGAGGATTGTGCAGTTAGCCTGGCTCCTTTATGATGAATCCGGAACAGAAAAAGAATTTCGTGATTATATTATTAAACCTCAAGGATTCACTATTCCCTACGAATCAGAAAGAATCCATGGAATTTCTAATGAACGGGCACTCAGAGAAGGAATTTTGTTAAGGCAGGTTTTAACAGAATTTGAAGAAGTGATAAAGAAGTCTCTGATTATAATAGCTCACAATATAAAATTTGATGAAAATGTCTTAGGAGCTGAGTTTTTACGGGAAAATATCAAGTCATTACTCTTTGAAACCAAGCGTCTGTGCACAATGAAATTGTCAACCGAATTCTGTCAGCTTCCCAGTCCCTATGGTTTCAAATGGCCGACTTTATCTGAGCTTTATTCTGTGTTGTTTGATTCCAATTTCAGGGAAGCTCATGATGCGGCTCTGGATGTCAGAGCTTGTGCCAAGTGCTTTTTTGAATTGAAAAGACTGGGCATCATCAATGAATAGACTAAAGGCAAGAAAAAAATCTTGATTGAGAAGGGATTCATCGCGACCTGAGTTCATAAGGACAAATTTCCAAATATTTCTTGTCTAATTCCATAAATTGACTGATTTATCATGATTTCAAATTCTCATCTCTTCATATATACTTTTTCCTTATCCGTAATATGAGTCATAAATATGTTGGTATACAAGATCGCATTTATTATGAAATATATTCTTGCTGTAACTTTCAGGCAATCTTTTATCTAACACCTCTTGAATTGTCATATTCACACTTGCTATGTTCATAAAAAATGAACAAATAAAAATAATGAACAAATGATGCATATTCAATATCGAGCGCCTTTTTATTAAATGTTGACATTTGTTTATTTATTTGCTATGTTCATTAATAATGAACAGAAATTAATAGTGAACATAATAAGGGATGTCAAGTTATGATTATTGAAAGCAAAGAGAAAAAAATATTGAACGATGCACTTCGTGAGTTCCGAAAAAACACTGGGATTTTTTTTGATGTTGTTGAGTTCGAGGATAGAGCATTAGATATAGAATACCGTCATGATGCAATAGTTAAAATTCGATGGAAAGATTTAGACTATTATTTTGCAGCTGAAATCAAAAACATTGTAACACGAGCTATATTGGGAGTTGCCGCACAGAAACTAAATCAATTTAAGCAAAAAGGGATACTTGTTGCCAAGTATGTTAATCCGAAGATGGCAGATGAACTAAAAAAAATGGGGGTTCCGTTTATTGATACGGTTGGGAATGCGTATATCAATGAACCTCCTTTGTTTATCTACATAAAGGGGAACAGACCTATAAATAAAGATACCTTAGAACAACCAACACGGACTTTTCGGCCAACTGGCTTGCAGCTTATTTTTGCAATCTTGTGTAATCCTGGATTGGAAAATAGACCTTTTAGGGAGATAGCCAAAAAAGCAGATGTGGCCTTGGGTACGGTGGTTTGGGTTATGCATGACTTGAGAAGAATGGGATATCTTATTGATGTAGAGCTGAGGAATAGACGATTAGTTCGAAAAGATAATTTGCTGGAAAGATGGATTGTTACATACCCCGAGCAACTAAGGCCCAAAAAAATGATTGGACGCTTCAAGGCTGATAATCCATATTGGTGGGAAAATGTGGATTTGAAAGGGATCAATGCTTTATGGGGGGGAGAAGTCGCTGCAAAATTGATGACTGAATATTTAAAACCCCAGGTTATTACGATTTATGCGAAACAACCAATTTTCAGATTTTTATTAAAGAACAAACTAAAAAGAGATGTTAATGGAAATACAGAGATTTTGAAAATATTCTGGAATTTCAAACAGGACGGCGTACATAATGATTTAGTCCCTCCTTTATTGGTTTATGCGGATCTGATGGCTAGTGGGGATACTCGAAATATTGATAATGCTAGGATGATTTATGAGAAAGAACTTTCTAAATATTTCAGGGAAGATTGAAAGCAATAGATTAGCAGCCCTTGAGAAAATTGCTAATACAGCAAATTCGGAGAATATTTCTTTTTTTATCGTGGGAGCTACAGCTAGAGATTTTATACTTGACAAAGGCCATAATATTAGACCTTTCAGAGCCACTCTTGATATTGATATTGGAGTACGAGTGCCAGACTGGGAACAGTATAGAAGGTTTAAAGAGAGCTTAGTTGGAACTGGAGAGTTCAAAGAAACCAAAGAGTTCCAGAGACTTATATTTCATGACAGATTAAATGTTGATTTAATTGCATTTGGTCCTATTGCTGATAAAAAAGGAAATATTAAGTGGCCGCCTGATAAGGAAATAGTAATGGATATTGTTGGATTCGAAGAGGCATATGCAAATTCACAAACCGTAAGGCTTAGAGAAGATCCCATATTTGAAATAAATGTTGTGACCTTAGCCGGTTTGGCTGTTATGAAGATAGTCTCTTGGAATGAGGGATATCCTAACCGCAGAAAAGATGCAATCGATTTAGCCCTCATCATATATAATTATACAGATGCGGGGAATACCGAACGAATTTTTAATGAACACTCTGATTTGTTAGATTCAAAGGATTTTGATTACATCAATGCAGGAGCGAGATTATTAGGAAGAGATATGGCAACGATTTTATCTGGTTCCCTTAAAGATAGAGTCTTAAAAGTGTTGGATAGGGAAACAAGAAAGAAAGAAGGATATAAGCTTGTCGAAGATATGTTGATGAGCAAAACATTAATAGGAGTTGATTTTGATAGTTTGTTAGGTCTTCTAGAAGAAGTAAAGAAAGGCTGTATCGAAAGGCTCTGATTAAATCAGTCAGATTGGCTTTAAGTATTTCTTTATTTTAACTTGTGCATAGGTGACATGAATAAAATACATCTTCAATCTTCATAGACTTGCTTATTGTCTATGATAATATATTATCAGTGATTAAACATTAGTAAAGGAATGATGACAAACGTCATTACTTTAGAGCTGCTGAATTTCCATATTTGGGAATCATCCTATATTCTTTGTGAAATATAGATGGTTCTGATTTTACTATACTGAGATTACTTCAACTTATTCAATTATTATATTTTCGTGTGGATGGGGGCAGATTCTGATAAAAATAAATCAATGAAACCACTTGAATAGACTTATTCCATATAAGATATGTATACCAGATGATTCCTGAGAGGAAAGAAAAGATTTCTTGTCAAATTGAATAAATGGTCTTATAGAGACATTTTTTCCAAAGTCAGAATAAATTCTCAAACTGTAATGGGCTTCTTGGTTATCCATATGGAAGCTAAGTTCTGAAAATAGGTTAAAAATACGCCAATCCAGCCATTTGATCCCCCCTTTGATCCCTATATCATATTCCCGTTTGAAACTATATCCTGCGTTGATTTCATATTTGAAATTTTCTTTATTTTGATCAAAATCCGGTTGATTTCTTATCATAAATCCTGTTGCCAGGTCTGAGCTGTATTTTTCTTGCACATCTAAGGGCAATCTCAGCTTATAGCGGTTGTACCAGCTCAAAAATAATTTTTTTCTTAGTTTTAAATTATATTCTAAGGTTATGGGATAAACCATTTCATCCGGGTAAAAAGTATGAAAAAATTTTCTGCCTCTTAAAATAGGAGCATTCATTTCAAAAGAGAAAATGAGTCTTCTCTGTGGTTTCTTAAAAAATTCAAATCGAAATTCACTTTCAAGCAGCATTTTATGATAATCATAAAAAGGATAAAGGCCAGAGGTGAACTTAAGGCTATCTAAATTCTTATCTATTTGGCCGTTTGTCCTGGTTCTAAGACCGATATAGGTTGTATTAGGAAGCTCATAATGTTTGGCATTCCGGATGAAGAGTTCAACGTTTTTATCCAGAGAGAAGGTAAGATCAATCTCATGAAAGATTTCTTTAAGATCAACCCACTTGAATTCACCACTCAAAGATATTTTATTGTTGAGCACATCAAATAAATTGAAGTGAAATATGAAGAGAGAATCATAATCGGCGCGGCCGCCTAAATATGTTCCTAATCCCAAACCAAATCTGACTCTATGGAGTTGAACATTGATTCTTCCCAGAAGTTCATTTAAATCGTAAATATGAGGATTTTCTTTTAAAGTGATGTGTCGGCACATATGATTGACAAAAACTTCAACCTCGGTTTTATCATTAAGGTTTTTGTTCAGTCCTGATTTCAACCAGTAATCCACAAGACCCTCCATTTTACTGTTGGCTCTTTGATAATAGGATATTTCTGCAAAATAGGTTGCAAATTTAAGGGATATATCAAACTTTATTGAAGGCTTGAGAAATTTTCTTTCCGAAGAATCAATTCCGTACTCAATGATTCCTTCTGCTTTGACCTTTGATGATTGTTCTTTATCGGATTCATCCGATGAAACCATTATGGAAATGCAGATAAAAGAAAGAAATAGAAAAAAAGCTATTTTTCTGCACTTCATTAGAGGGTATTTAAATTTTCCTGGCTTTGTATATGAAATTGGAAGTGCTGTTGAAACGTCCAGAGGCAGGAAGAAATTTTTCGATGGTCAAACCTCTTTTCTCCAAATATTCTTTTATTTCCCGGGGATAATAATAATGTCTAATAGGGACAAAATACCAATCCATTATGAGTTCTTCGAGTGTTTCTCCCTTTCTCGATTTTTCTCTTTTTTTAAATAAAAAAACCACAGGTGTCAGAAAAAACGCCATAATTTTTGACAGCCATTTCCAGGTTTTTTGGGGAGTGTGGATGAGCGTTTTTCTTATCATTTCATGAATAAAAGTGACTTTTGTGCGTGTGTAAACTGCAAGGAAGAGCGATCCTCCTTTTTTTAGAACCCGGATAAGCTCAGATATAGCTTTAAATGGAGCTGTCGTATGATGCACTGTTCCCCAAGCCCAAACGATATCAAAGCTTTCATTGTCAAAGGGAAGTCGGAGCATGTCCTGTTTCATGAAATTGATGTTTTTTATATTGAATTTTTTCATGAGGTTTCGGCCTGTCTGTAGGCTTCCTTCGCTTATGTCAATACCTGTAATAGGGGATGCCCCTTTGTTTGAAAAAATAATACTGAAGATGCCTGTTCCACAACCCGCATCCAGTACTGATTTATTTTTGACTTCTTCTGAAGAATAAAAGATTTCCCAGTGTTTTTCCGATTCCTTATATTGAGGGATGTATTCTGTCCAGACGACATTATAAAAACTGCCAACTTTTTCTTTATCCATTGTCAAGTATTTTTCCTAAACAGGATTATGAAGAAAAGCTTATGGTACAAATATGTTTATTTTGTGTCAACTGTTTTAAATCACTGAAATTCGGTTTGCTTTATGGTTGAAAAAAGAGCGGTTATTTAATATTGTTAAATAGGTATGAAATCGATCAATCAATTTTTTAGCTCGGTGAAATTAACCATTATTTTGTTGATTTTGATTATAATTTTGTTGATTTTGGGGACATTGATCCCCCAGAACAGGACTTATGAGGAGTATGTGACTCGGTACGGACAAATATCCACATTGCTGATTAAGCTTGGATTGACAAGAATATATCATTCCTTAGGATTCATTATCCTTCTTTTTCTATTTTCTTTAAACCTCATTTTTTGTTCTTTGGACCGGCTTTCTTTCAAGTTGAGAAAGACCTTCCATCCAAAATTTGAGATTTCTGAAAAAAGTCTGTCCTCTTTTAAAATTAACGAAGGATTCTATTTGAAACCGCATTTGAAAGATGCAGAGGAAGAAATCAAGAAAATTCTTTCCTTGAATCATTATAAAGTAAAAGAAAAGAAAATCAGAAACAGGACATTTTTATTAGCAAGAAAAAGAACATGGGGTTTGTTTGGATCGGATATCGTTCATGCAGGTCTTTTTGTCATTGTTTTTGGAGGTATCATAAGCTCAATATGGGGAGTAAAGATGAATCTGGATTTATGCGAGGGACAAACATCCCCTGTCCCCGGATCTCAATTCAACTTAAAGCTTGAAGAATTCAGAATGGAATTTTATCCCAATAATCAAGTCAAGGATTGGAAGAGCAAACTAACTCTCATTGAGAATGAAAAATTGATTTTGACAAAAACAATTGAAGTGAATCATCCGCTCGCTTATAAAGGATTTGTATTTTACCAGAGTAGTTACAGAACAGATTGGACAAATTCTATTCTGGAAATTCAGGTGAAAAAAAGAAATGATGATTCCCTTCTGGAGACAATCAACCTGAAAGCTGGGGAAAGAGCCAAATTATCTCATCAGAATTATGAATTATTAGCTCCCTATTTTTTACCGGATTTCGTTATTGATGAAAGCGGAAATGTGAGAAACCGCTCAAATGCCCCTGACAACCCGGCTGTTTTCATTGTTGTTCTCGAGGACGGAAAGAAAATCTTTTCGAATTGGGTTTTTAAAAATTATCCTGATTTTTCAAAGATTCATTCAGAAAAAGAAGAAAATTTGTTTTTTCAATTGGGTGATATTCGTCCCGGGCTTTGTTCTGTGATTCAAGTATCACGTGATCCAGGGACTGATCTTATATGGATTGGTTGTGGGGTTTTGGTTTTAGGATTGTTTGTTGCTTTTTACTGGCCTTACCGGGAGATTAAAATCATGACGCGAATAACGAATGGAAAAATAAGAATGATTTCAGGAGGAATAGCCTCTAAAAATATAGATTTATTCAATACTGAGTTTCATAAAATCATGGATTCCTTGAGGAGATTAGGATGAGTGTGTTTTCCTTTATTGCTTTTTTTCTATATATCATTTCCGGTGTTTTTTATTTTATTCACTTTTTTACTGAAAAAAAGGGAATAGCCAAAGCAGGCTTTTATATAATCTCTTTTGGATTTGGGTTTCATACCATTGCTCTTGTATTGAGGTCACTTGAAAGCGGTCATGCTCCATTTGCCAATATGTATGAATCTCTTTCTTTTTTTGCTTGGTCGTCCGTCCTAGCCTTTATGGTGATAGATAAGAAATTCAAGATAAGTAAAGCAGCTCCCTACTTTATTCTTGTGGTTATGATGTTTATGGCATTGGCGTCCTCTCCTCTGATGCCCAAGGAAGCGACTCCTCTCGTTCCGGCTTTACAGAGCTATTGGTTGTGGCTCCATGTTTCTGTAACTATTATAGGAGAAGCTTTTTTTGCCGGAGGTTTTGTTTTGAGTGTTCTATATTTGGTTGTGCTGGCTAAAGAAAAAAGAGGGAAAAGGAGCGTTTTATCAGCAGAACATCTAGATTTGATCAGTTATAAATGCATTTCCATTGGTTTTCCTCTTTTTACTCTGGGAGGACTTGTATTTGGAATGATTTGGGCGTATAAGGCTTGGGGCGCCTACTGGAGTTGGGATCCAAAGGAAGTCTGGAGTTTGATAACCTGGATGATTTTTGCCCTTTATCTTCATACCCGCGTTGTGATGAAGTGGAAAGGAGTCCGTTCCGCTTTGATTGCGATTATAGGATTTTTGTCAGCTCTTTTTACTTATTTTGGGGTCAATTATCTTCTTTCCGGACTGCACAGTTATACATGAAACAAAGTAAAAAAGGAGTCTCAAGAGAAGTCATATCCATCCATTTTTTTTATACCATTCTATGGTTGTTCTCATTCCTTTTTCGAAACTGGTTTCTGGATGATACCCCAATTCTTTTTGGGCTTTATGAATGGACAATGGCTTAGGATGGATGAAAAATCCGAGTTTTGACATATTCAAAGGCGCTTCTTTTTTGATAAGCTTGAATACTTTTCCCATAATCCAGGCTGCTATTTTCACTGGAAACAGGGGAAGATAAAAGGGAGGAAGTTTTCTTCCCGCTGAAGAAGCAATGGTTTGGACCATATCCTTCACTGGAAGAACTTCTTTTCCTGTTAAATTGTAAATCTCTCCTTTTCTCCCTTTTTCTTCAGTTAAAATGATTCCTGAAATAAGATCGTTGATATAAACCGGAGTTTGCCATTTTTTTCCTTTTGTGACCAGGATGAACTTTTTTTCCACGATAGCTTTTATGAGTTTAAACGTTCGGGAGTCCCCGGGTCCATAGGCCCATCCCGGTCTTATAATAGTGACATCAAGCCCTTTTTTCGAAAAATCAAGAGCAATTTGTTCTCCTTCAAGTTTTGTTTTATCATATATATCTATGGGATTGAGGGGATAATCTTCAGAAGCCACTTCATTTTCCTTTACTGAACCGATAACTCCTGCAGAGCTGAAATGAATGATTTTCTTCACTCCTGCTTCCTCTGCGGCTTTCAATACATTTCTTGTGCCTGAGGCGTTTATAGACGAGAATTCTTCGTTATTTATAAGAGAGGCTCCCAGAGCCGCAGCAAGATGGAACACCACATCGATTCCTTTAAAAGCAGATTTGAGATTATTAAAGTCTTTGATATCTCCTTGAATGGAGTCGCATTCTTTTTCTCTTGGAATGCCTCTTTTATGAAGGAGTATACGGACATTCCATTTTTTATCCAGAAGATAATTGGTCAAGTGCGAGCCTATAAATCCGGAAGCCCCGGTTATGAACGCATTTTTTGCCATGGTCTATGTTTCTCCTTTGTGTTTTAAGGCTGTTTCAAGAGATAATTTCAGCCTTTGTTTGTATATGGAATAGGTGTAATGCTTATCGGCATATTTTTTTGCCTCAGCAGCTCTTTTTTTGGCTTCTTTGTCAAACAGAGCAAATGAAATCCCTTCTGCCAGGTTTTTTGGATCCGGCTTTACTAGAATTGCCATGGAGTTGTTGAGTATCTGGGAATGAGTCCATAGATCGGTTGCCACGATTGGCTTTCCGGATTTCAGGAAGGAATATATCTTAAGGGGAGTGTTTGTCCCTGCAATTCGGGGAGAAACAAGAACATCAGCGATGGAAATATAAGAATGAACTTGAGAAGGAGGCACTTCTCCGGCAAATACAGTTTTTTTGGAAATTTTTAAAGACTTCGCTAATTTTTTCATTTTTTCCCTGTTGGTTTTGTTTCCACCCACCAGAAGAAATTTAACCTTGTGATTGTCAATTCTCTTGGCTGCTTCCAGGAAAAGAGGTATTCCTTGATAAGGCTGGAAGTTTCCCACATAAAGCACTATTTTCTCTCCAATTGATGCCAATTTTTTTCTTTTTAATTCAATCTGTTTTTTTGACAGATTCTCTTTTGGAAAGTCTAAAAAATTTTCAAGCAGAATTGATTTGGATTCAAAACCTTCTTTTTGAACCTGATTTTTGAGGTCCTGGCAAATCACAAGTATGGCGTGAGAATTTTTAAGGACATATTTTTCCATAACAAGAAAGAGATTGATCAATAATTTTGAGTTGGTGAAGTTGAAATTCTTTAGCTGCTGGGGGAGACTGGAATGCATATCATAGAGATGAGGAAGTTGCCAGATTTTAGAAAGGACAACACCCATTATTGCGGCTTCTTCATGAGAAAAAATAAGATCATATCTCTTTTTTAAGAGCTGACTGAAGGCTTTTAAAAAAAGTAAAAAATCAAGAACAATTTTTACAAAAGAAGGGCCTATTTTTATTTTTTTTATAAAAACAATTCTTGGAGTTCTGGTTATTTGCAGGTTTTTGGAGAGGACATCTTCTCCAAGATGATAAGTGACAAGATCAATTTTATGTCCCAAACAAGAGAGAGCCTTTATTCGGAAATATACACTTATAGGAGTTCCCCGGTACTGGAAAAAAGGTTCTGGTGCAATCATAAGGATGTTCATCTGCTTTTTGTTAATTCAATGATTATCCATTTCAGAATCAAGAATTTCCTGTATGTAATAGATTCTTTTCTCCGAGGATTCATGGTAAGCCCTGACCATAATTTCTGCCAAAAGTCCTAAAGTGATGAATTGAACCCCAATAACAACAAGCAATATAGCCAAAAGCAAAAGAGGTCTGCCGCTGATTCCTTGTTTGAGAATAAGCCTTTGATAAGAAAGAATTAGCAAAAAAATTCCCCCTATAATTCCACTGAGGAGACCGAAAAAACCAAATATCTGTAACGGTTTGGTTGAATAGCTTAAAAGGAATTTGACGGTCAGAAGATCCAGGACAACTTTGGGAAATCTGAAAATGGAATATTTGGATTTACCGTGTTTGCGCGCCCTGTGATTGACTTCCACTTCAACAATAGAGACTCCCATCAGGCTTGCTATCGCTGGTATGAAACGGTGAAGCTCTCCATAGAGTTTTATGTTTTTAATGACTTCTTTGCGAAACGCTTTTAAAGTACATCCATAGTCATGAAGTTTCACTTGGGTTATATGAGATATGAGCCAGTTTGCGATTGAAGATGGGATCCGGCGGGTTAGAAATTTATCTTTTCTTTTTTTCCTCCAGCCGCTTACAATATCGTAGCCCATTTCGATTTTTTCGACAAGAACATGGAAATCATTCGGGTCATTTTGAAGGTCTCCGTCCATAGTGATGATGATATTGCCTTTGGCATGATCAAAACCTGCTGAGATAGCAGCAGTCTGACCAAAATTTTTTCTTAATTTGAGGACTTTAACTGCTGGGTCTTTTTTCTGAATTTTTTTGAGATAGGGATATGATTCATCCCAACTTCCATCGTCAATAAAAATGATTTCATAAGGTTTATTAAATTTTTGAATAGCCTTTTTGATTTCATGATATAATTCGTGAATGTTTTCAGCTTCATTGTATATGGGGATGACGATGGAAAGATATTTTTCGTCTGATTTATTCATCCAAGAAAATATAGCATAATTAAAAGGCAAAATAAATATAATAAAATTTGACAAATTATTATCTTTCTCCTAGAATTTTTCTGTGCCTTCATGAAAGAAAAAAAAGTTTTAATCGCGGATTATGACCAAAGAAGTCTTGATTCTTTGGTAAAAATGTTCAAACCATATGATATTCAGATTTTAACAGCTCGAGATGGAGAGACTGCTTTTGATATTGTCCAAAAGGAAAATCCTGATTTGGTTATCTGTGAAGCGATGCTCCCTAAAATTCATGGATTTGATTTAACAAAAAAGATAAATATGAATAATAAGAATCCTGTCCCTGTGATCATTATCACCAATGTTTATAAAGGGTCTCACTATAGGGATGAAGCCATTCGGTTTTTTGGGGCTTATGGATATTTTGAAAAGCCGATTAATGAGAAAGAATTATTAAATGCGGTTGTGAATCTGCTTTTTGATGAAACCGATATAAAAGAGGAACTTCCTGATCCCGAATCTGTTATTGATATTCTTCATCAAATGCTGGAAGAAAAACCTTCTATCGATAGAGGAAAAGACTAAGAATATTCACAAAAACAAAACATAGATATTGATTTTCTATTCTTATCTCATATATGCTTGCTTCGGAAAGAGAAATTGTTTAATATTGAGGAAAATTATTTTATTTAATTAAATTTATAAGAAGGCTAAGTTCGATGACCAATATGTGGACACGGTGTAACAACTGTCGAAGAATTCTTTATAAACAGGATATTATTGATAATTTATCTGTGTGTCCGGAATGCGATTTTCATTTCAGATTGTCAGCGTTTGAGCGGATGAATTTGTTTTTTGATGAAAAAAAATATAAGCTTTTGGATGAAAATATTTTTCCTAAAGATCCTCTTAAGTTTAAAGATTCCATAAAATATTCTGACAGACTAGAGAAGCATAAAAAGGGGACTTCTTTGAATGAGGCAACAGTTAATGCGGAAGGAACAATGGGAGGAATTAACATCATCGTCTCTATTATGGATTTTCGTTTTTTAGGAGGCAGTATGGGCTCAGTGGTAGGGGAGAAAATCACCCGAGCAGCGGAACGGTCTCTCAAAATGAATATTCCCTTTATTGTTGTTTCCTGTTCGGGAGGAGCAAGGATGCAGGAAGGGGTGCTTTCTTTGATGCAACTTATGAAGACAAGTGCCGCTGTAGCCCGGATCAATGAGGCAGGAATACCCTATATTTCTGTTTTAGCAAACCCCACCACCGGAGGAGTCACAGCAAGTTTTGCTATGTTAGGGGATATCAATATAGCAGAACCCAATGCTCTGATCGGTTTTGCAGGGCCAAGAGTCATTGAACAAACCATAAGACAAAAACTTCCCAAAGGATTTCAGCGTTCGGAATTTTTGTTAGAGCACGGGATGGTCGATGAGATAGTCCATAGAAAGGAATTGAAAGATTATATTATAAGAGCCTTACGCCTCTTTTTAAACCGTGCTCAATGAACTATCAACAATGCTTTGCCTACCTTGAATGGATTCAAAAACTGGGGATCAGATTCGGCTTAGATAATGTAAGGACAGTTCTGAATTCATTGGGGAATCCTCATCACAGTTTTCCATCCATTCTGGTGGCTGGTTCCAATGGGAAGGGTTCTGTGTGTGCCATGATTTCGAATGTTTTGAGGATTCATGGTTTTAAAACAGGGCTTTACACCTCTCCTCATCTGGAAGAAATTAGAGAGAGATTTCAGATAAACGGTGAACTCATTTCTGTTGACAATTTTTGTGATAGTCTGACAAAGGTAAAGATAAATATTGACAAATTGATTGTGTCAGGAGAATTGGAATCGCCATTAACTTATTTTGAATTGCTGACCTGTTTGGCGTTTCTTTATTTTAAAGAAGAGAAAGTGGAAATGGCGGTTCTAGAAGTGGGAATGGGAGGAAGGTTTGATGCGACCAATGTCGTCACTCCAGTAGTATCGGTTATAACCACCATTTCCAGAGAGCACCAGAAATTTCTGGGAAGGGATATAAAGCAAATCGCTCTGGAAAAAGCGGGCATTATCAAATATGGAGTCCCGGTGATCTGTGGAGCAAAAAAAAAAGAAGCCAGAGATGTTATAAAAAGAAAGGCAGAAGAACTGAAAGCTCCTTTCTATGACGTTTTTGACAGAAATGTTTGTTTGAAAGAGAAAAAAAAGGGGAAGAGTTTCTCTTTTATTTACAAGTCCTTCTCTGAAAAGTATTATTTTACCCCTTCTTTGCTGGGAAAACATCAGGGCGAAAATGCTTGTGCGGTGATTTGTCTTTCCGAACAACTTGGAAAAAGATGGAAATCTTTGGAGAAAAAAAAGGTTATTCAGGGTATTGAAACAACCTCATGGGAAGGACGTTTGGAATTTGTCTCCGAAAATCCTTTAATTCTCATAGACGGGGCTCATAATGAAGAGGGAGCCAAGGCTCTAAAGGAATATATAGAAGATTTTGGTCTTTCAGGTATGATTCTTCTTTTTGCTATTATGAAAGATAAAAATATTCAGGAAATTGCTGATATATTATTTCCTGGGGCAGAAAAGATAGTATTGACAAAGTTTCAATATTACAAAGCAGCGACACCTGAATATATCAAATCGAAAGCCTTAAAATATAAGAAAAAAATGATTCTGGAACCTGATGTCAAAAAAGCGGTGAAAATTGCAATTCAAAAAGCCGGGGAGCAGAGATGTGTTGTTGTTGCCGGATCTCTATTTCTTGCAGGGGAAGTGAAGAGGTATTATAAAAAGAAAAAATATCATGGGTCTAAAAAAAAGAATCAAGCCCCATTTTGCGGGTGTCATTTTCTAATTCATCCTTTTTTAAAAATTGGTATTTTTAAAAACAATTTAGCAAATTTGCAGTAAAAAATTAAATCCGGTTTATCTATGACTCCTTAGGATTAAATCCAATTCTGTCAAATGGATTGACCACACTCGTGGTGATATTTCTGAGGTGTGAATTGATTCTTTTCAGACAGCGGGAGTAAATGGCAAGTGCAACTCCGTCTCCAAGGCGTATATTTTTATCTTCTTCTTTGACAAGGGAAATAAGACATTCATCGCAAGCTTGATTGATCCAACTATATTTATCCAGCAACTTTAAAGCCAGATCATCATTCCCGGATTCAAAACATTCTTTGGTGTTTATGAAATTATCAAGAACTCCTTCCTCTATATGATAAATACTGTCTTCCAATTTTCCTCCGTGGAGTTTTCCTGGATGATTTAAAGCAAGATCAACGATGTTTTTTGTATAATCCCCTATCCGTTCAATGTCTATAATTATGCTCACCAGAACAAGACCAGAAGGCAATGTTTCGGGACTACTGAACGTTAAATGATTGAAGACGTTCCGCCGGACTTCCCTTTCATATTTATTGATTTCTAGGTCCTTACTCCGAATATTAAGGTCAATCTCATTATCTTCTCTTTGTCGAAGAGATTCCTTTGATTTCAAGAACATTTCCCGGGTGAGGGAAAGCATCATAAAAGACCTTTTATAAGCTTGATCCATAAGGTTGTCTTTTTTGAAAATCGCCAGCCATTTTTTAAACATTGAAAACTCTCCTTATCTTAGTAACAGAATCATAATTATGGGTATAAGGAAAAATACAATTATAATATATATTATGGGCATATATTTTTTTTGACTTGAATACTGGGCAAATTTTTTGGCAAGGGAGATGGGAACAAATTTCAAAGGCCACCAGACTATTATACCAGATATATTAAAGATTAAATGAAAGAAAGCAACTTTTATAGCT
Source organism: uncultured Eubacteriales bacterium (assembly GCA_964584935.1). Taxonomy (GTDB): domain Bacteria; phylum Acidobacteriota; class Aminicenantia; order Aminicenantales; family Aminicenantaceae; genus CAZPBN01. The sequence continues at coordinate 49,901 of CAZPBN010000011.1, forward strand.
GCCAAATTTCCGGTTACAAGAGCAGCCAGCATTGCTGTCATCGTTGTCCCAAGGTTTGTTCCTAAAGTATAGGGAAAAATTTGGTAAAGTGTCAAGATTCCTGCACCGACCATCGGAACAGCCAGGGAGGTGGTTATGGAGCTGCTTTGGACTAAGCTGGTGAGAAGCAATCCCACTGAGAATGCCAGAATTCCTGTCCTGAACAAATATCGGTCAAACCAGGCTTCAGCCCTTTTGACAACGAGTGCTTTCAATGTTTTGACAATCCTGGTTAAAGCAAACAACAAAAAAATAAGAGATAGACATAAAAGAATCCAGGGATGTTTTCCAATTAAATTGATCAGAGCTTTGACAAGAGGTTTGGTCAAAGCTTTAACTGGGCTCAGAAACTTAAGTCCACCGATATCCTGAAATTCCTCACCTAGAAAATCTGATATTTTCCCTAGAAAATTTGTGAAATACTGAAGGGGGAATATGATTACAACAGCAAGCATGTTAAAAAAATCATGGACTGTAGCTGCAGAGATAGCTCGTCTATACTCCATAGTTCTTTTAATTTGAGTTAAAGAAACAACCGTATTTGTGACGGAAGTTCCTATATTGGCTCCCATAACAATGGGAATTGCATTGGTGACATTGAGAACCCCTCCTGACACAAGGCCCACCACAATGGATGTTGTGGACGAAGAGGATTGAATGATAGAGGTGGAGAGGATTCCAATAAATAAACCCACTAAAGGATTAGTTGTTGTTTTGATTAAAGACTCGGCAAGACCACTCCCGAACATCTTAAGTGAGGTTCCCATGAGTTCCAGGCTGAACAAAAACAGATATATGAAAATCAATAATAACAGGATATGCAAAGTTACAATTTGCTTTCTGTAGAACCTTTTAATAAATTCCATCATTTTTTTTGTTGATTAAATAATGATTGTATTTGAATATGGAATGTTTGTCATATGGTTTTTTATATCTATCCTGGGAACGATCTTTTTTGAGAATCATTCACTTAGCCTGAACCAAAGATATTATATGCTATCAATTATTGAGAGCTAGTTGAAGCTAAAGTTCAATTTGCCTATGTTAACAGAGAGACAAGATTGTTATATAAAGGAGTTTCTGGTAAAATTTTTAATGCCATTCCCTATGATTTCATAAAGGTTTTTGTTTTGACATCAGTTTTTTCCTCTGATATAAGCATATGTAAACATGGTAGATATTTTATGAGCGGGGAGAGGAAAAATAATGTTTTTCAGATTGCTTCTTTTATTCACACTGGTTCCCTTAGTTGAGTTGTACATATTGATTAAAGTTGGTGGTTTGATAGGCGCCTTAAACACCATTTTGATTATCGTGGTGACCGGCATTGCCGGCGCCTACCTTGCCAGAAGCCAGGGGTTCAAGGTGGTCAAAAGAATCAATAGGGCTATCGAAGAGGGGCGGACACCAGCCAATGAATTGCTAGATGGACTCTTTATTCTTATTGGAGGATTCACCCTTCTAACTCCGGGTTTTTTAACAGATCTACTTGGTTTGAGCATGTTGTTTCCTCTCACTCGTACTCTTTATACTCGATTTGCCTTAAAACTGATTCAGAATAAAATCGACACCGGACAATGGTTCATTCATAGATATTAAATTAAAGGTTTCCCCCCCTTTTTTCTATGGGATTGAATTTTATTGGACTGAACAGCTTTGTTTTTCTTTTGTTAACTATAAAAGAGAATTCTATTTTTTTATAAAATATTTTGTTCACAAGACCATGAAATCTCTTCTCCCTTTATTCCCTATCAGTTTGGAAATTTAGAAGGTTCCATTCTCCTGTTTTGGATGAGCTTCATCCAAAGAGATCTGTTTGGATCTTATCCCAAATGGATTTGATTTTTTGAGATATGGAACCATCTGTGTATTCAACAACCGTTAGCCCCTTTAGCTGGGCTTCAGTGATTTGGTTGTCATAGGGGATCATCCCCAGAAAATCGGAATCATTTTTTTTTGCTATGGTTTCAATCTCCTCGGCTTTTTCTCTATTTAAGTCAGATTTATTGATGATGACTCCGGAAGGAATTTTGAAAAATCGAATCACATCCAGCACTCTTTTCAAATCGTGGACACCTGAAACAGTGGGTTCAGTGATGACCATCGCGTAGTGGGCAGCAGTTATCGATGCAATAACCGGACATCCAGTACCAGGTGATCCGTCAATGATCGATTTCGACAGGGATTTGTTTAGTGCTAATTCATCTTTTTTATTCCGAACAAGAGTCACTAGTCTTCCTGAATTTTCTTCTGCGATGCCTAGTTTTGCATGACTCATAGGGCCCAATCGTGTTTCAGAAACAAACCATTCTCCGTTGACGGCTTTTTCGCAGTTGATGGCATCATCTGGACACACCAGACAACACAAACCGCACCCTTCACATGTCATTTCATCGATTTCGAATACAGTTCGGTTATTGTGTGTTTTTTGCTGGATTGCTTCAAACCGGCAGGCCCGGTAACAATCGCCACATCCTGTGCATCGCTCAGGATTGATTTCAGCCCTTTCTCCTCCGCTGAAGAGTCCTCTCTCTTTGATTTCAGGATTTAATAGCAGGTGCATATCTGCAGCATCGACGTCACAGTCAGCGATAGCCATGTTTTTGTTCAAGGCACAAAAGCTGGCAACCAATGAGGTCTTTCCGGTTCCTCCCTTACCACTGATCACAACCAGTTCTTTAGGTTTCGGAGCATCGGGATTTACTTGGGGCATACTGGATGACACAGACTCGATGGTTTTTTGATTTATATCAGGGGATGTCGATCGTTTAAAAACTGGCTTTTTTTGTTTGGCGCGATGAATCATCTTTTGAGCAATGGTTTGAAACAAATCATGATAGGCGGAAGATTTATCCACCACCAAATCACCGACAGAATAAAATTCGGCAATACGCCGATCATCGGGAATTTCTCCAATGATTTCAAGATTTTCATCTTTGCAGTAATTTTTTAAATCATTGTTTTGATAATCGGCACGGTTGACAAGAACCACCGGTTCCTGATTAAGTTCTCGGCACATATCGACAGCTAATCTCAAATCATTGATCCCAAACGGGGTTGGGTCGGTAACCAGAACGCAAAGATCTGTGCATTTTATTGTTTCCACTACCGGGCATGCTGTTCCTGGAGGAGAATCCAATATATTGATACCTTCTCCAATATAATGTTTTATTTTTTTGATAAGTCTGGGTGACATTCCACCTTCGGCTGTTTCTAAAAGAGCATAGTGATAATCAATATCGCCACTATGGCCATGTTTGATTTTTCCGATTTTCCTGTCTTTTTCAATAATGGCGTCTGTTGGACAGAAGTGGGTGCATGCGCCGCACACATGACACAAACTTTGAAAGAATAAAACTTTTTCCTTAACCATGGCGATGGCATTATAATGGCAGACCTCTTCGCATTTGCCGCAGTAAATACATTTGTCATCATCCACACCAACCGGGGAAAGCAAAAAGATATCCTCTTCTTTTTCAATTTTTGGTTTTAGGAATAGATGTCCGTTAGGTTCCTCCACATCGCAGTCAAGATAACGGACGGATTGACCGGATTGTTCAATAATCCGGGCAATGTTTGTGGATGCAAGGGTTTTTCCCGTACCTCCTTTTCCACTTGAAACAGCAATCTTTAAATTCATGTTTTTATACTCCTTTTATAGGAAAACATCTTAAGGGAGCACAATTTTTTCTGTATGGGAGCTTGAAGTTCAAGAGTCCATGCTTTCATGATATGTCCTTAGATTGCTGTTTTTAACAAATATAAGGGGGAACACAATGTCACTCAAGCAGCACGGCGTCCATACAGCAATAAACAAGAATACAAAAAGAGCAATATAGGACAGCCAGTGCAAAGAAGGACCGGATGCCATGATGATGTGAAACAACGATGTCCATGTGCTGAGAAGAACATGCCCGGCATGAGGAACTTTCGTGGCTGGTTTGAAATAAGCAAAAAGGACTCCTATGATTGCTAATGGATTCACCAGCCACCATTTTTCAATAAATCCAAGATGGATTCCCCGGTTGGGCATATTTAATAAGGTTTCCCCCAAATAAGGTATTATGGAATCGCTCAGAGTAGCAATCCCAATGGAACCTATGTATCCGATTAAAAGTAAAATCCAGAGATTGCATTTACCTCTAATGCATTTCTTGCCAAAATGATCACATGTGTGAAGTTTATAGATTGAGGCTGTCACCAGAGCACTCAGGACAACGTGGATAGGATGAAGGACATAAAAAATGTTGTATGATATTTCTTTGGGTATTCTTAAAGAAACAATGAGGATGAGAATACCGGTTAGTGCACCAAAACCGGTAAACGGGGCGTGATTTTTCAGTTCTTTTGAAATGTGTTTATACATATTGTACCTCTATGGCTTGCTGGAGAAATATTTCTTTCACTTTCATTTTTTAGATACGCTTCCTGAATATTCGAATGTGTTTTGTTTCATTTTTATCCATGGTCTCTCGTCAATACCTATGATTTGTCCGCACAGGCACTCCACATTTTGATTGTTTTGAATAGAGTAAGCTTTAGAAATCCTATCTTTATAACACCGGAGAATTCGACCTTTGCCAATTTTTTTGTTCCCAGATAGGGACTTTTTTGATTTACTTTATTTTTAGGAATCAAAACAATTTTCATATCTTTACACCTCTATTCTTCACAGTAAAAGTATGCCGACAATCAATCCCACTCCCAGACAAATCATGGCTGGTGCGGCTAAAATTTTATAGAAATTTTTCAAATCGGTTTTGAAATATTCTAAGGAGACAGAGATACAGGGATGAACCGGTGAGATGATGTAGCCTTGATAGATGGCAAAAAACATAATGGCAAATGTCATAGGGGTCATTGATTTGGCACCAAATTGCACTATATAAATCGGCAATAGAATAGCGACCGGAACCTGGACTCTCCCAGTGGCAAATCCCAGAAGGAATCCAATTCCCACCAAGAGCATCACTTTAGAGAACGAGGCTTCAGCGATCACTTGGGAGGTGGCAGATGATTGAAAGATGTGCAGGAAAACAAACATTCCGATGATGATAAGAGCAAAATTCCAAGGTTTCATTTTGAAAATAACAGATTTCAATTGAGTGAGATTCATCTGGCTGTAATAAAAAGCTAATAGGAGGCTAGTCGAAACGCCTATGATAAGCGGAATCTCAGGAATCAGATTTTTAAAAGAAGTCATCAATGTGAAATGGAGAAAGGGAGCAATCAGAATGATCGAAACGGGAATTATTATTTTTTTGTAATTTCTTTTTGATACAGTCTCATTATATCCTTTGACATTCTTCAATAAAAAAAAATATCCCAAAGCGGTCATAATAATAAATCCTATAAGTAAATATAAAATGACAGTATAAAGATTGACTTCTGCCATGGCTGTTGTTACCAGCAACACGCCAAGTGGATAAATTAATAAAAACACATGGCGGAACCAGACATTGATAGCTGTTTTAATTGAATTCGAGATGATTTTTCCGCTTTTATCAACAGGTGGGGCTGACAGCAAGGCGCCACCGGGCATGGGCAGCATTCCAATAAAAGCAGAGGTGAATGCCATGAAATAGCTGCGTTTCATCCGGATATTGTGGACTAAATCATCAATCATGCCGCTTTGCTCCATGATGCCTCCAATGATGGGAATGAGTCCCACCGCTAGAGACAGCAATAAGATCGACTGATCTGTGATGGTATAAATTGTTTGTTCCCACATGTCACGGAAAGAGAGACTGAATAAGCCAAGAACGTAAGAAGAAATCAGTAATCCGAGCCAGAGATTTTTGCGCGCAATCAAAAGGAGCAAACCAAGCGAAAAGAAAAATCCAAACCATATCAGTGTGTTCATTGAAGTGAATGTTCTTCTAAAAGATTCTTCATGTCAAGATAAACCTGGTAATGTTCCAGATAACCTTCTCCACTATAGATTGATTCCGTCGTTGTTTCATATCTTTTATAATGATAATGATTATCATTTTCAATGTATAATAGTCATGAAATGATGTCAAGCCATTTCTGTGAAATTTTCACAGGATTGAGAAGGTTTTCTTGTTCTCCCGTTTTCTTTCTTATAATTAATATGCCCTAGGAAGTAAAACGATAGATATTGAGATAAAAAAATCCGGTTGTTTTGAAAGTTAAAATAGGGAATTTTTATTTTGTTCTTTTTGATATCAAATTATTGTATTTTGAGGGAATTATATATTAGGATAAGAAATTGTAAATAAGATAATAATTTTTGGAGGAGATATATAATGGAAACAGTATTCAACTCTTCCTTTTACAGTTGGGTGATCATTCCCGTTCTGATATTTTTTGCCCGTGTTCTGGATGTTTCACTCGGAACCATTAGGATTGTATTCATTTCCAAAGGCATAAAATTTCTTTCAGCTCTAGTGGGATTTTTTGAGATCTTTGTCTGGCTTATGGCTCTAAGACAAATTATGAAGAATCTTGACAATCTCGTTTGTTTTCTTGCTTATGCGGTTGGATTTGCATTGGGAAATTTTGTTGGAATTCTTATTGAGGATAAATTAGCGATTGGTCAGATGATTATCAAGATCTTTTCCAAGAAAAGCACAAAGGCTTTGGTTGAAGCTCTTAAAGGAAAAGGCTTTGGGATGACCGTAATCGAAGGTCAGGGAAGTCAAGGAAAAGTAAGAATTATCTATTTGACAATTCGGCGGAAAGACAGAAAAAAAATCATTCAAACCATTAATCAATTCAGTCCCAGGGCTTTTTATACCATAGAAGAGGCAAGATCTGTCAATGAAGGCATCTTTCCTTATAAAGAGAGAAAAAAATACAGATGGAAAAAAATGTTACCAAGACTTATTAGAAAAGGAAAATAAATGACAGGGAGAAATGGTATCAATGTTAATTAGAATATAAACCGGTTTTGTCAAATGGAGTTTTGTGTTTGATCGATTCAAATCAGAATGCATTTTCCTTGAATACAATGTCTTTTTGTATCCATTTCAATCATAGAAGAGAAAGGATATCAGTTCGAATGGACAGCATGGAAAAAGGATAATCTTTTTTATATTCATCTTAAGGCGGAATATTATGGTATTGGTGACAGGGGCATCCGGACATATCAGAGCTAATCTTGTGAGAGCGCTTATTCAAGAAGAAAGGATTGTGCGTGTTTTTGTCCATAAAAATACCAGGGGAGTGGTGGAACTCGATGTTGATATCTTTAAGGGAGATCAGCTGTCTTGCTTTTTTAAAGAAAAAATGATAAATTTTCTTCTAGTTACATCATCAAAAAAATGCTTTCAATTGATACAAGCACCATTATCATTTTCCTTATTATTTGGATATTGCTCTTGGTCCTATCCAAATTATTTTATAATCCATTAAGGGAAATAATGAATCAAAGAAAAAAGATGATCGATAAAGGAAAAAACTCCTATGAACAGTCAATGGAACAATATGAACAAACAGTGCAGGAAATTGATGAAAAAATTAAGTCAGTGAAGTCTGATGCTGAATTCACAAGGTCTCAATATATTAAGGAAGCGATAAAGGAAAAGGAGAAAATATTGGAAGAAGTTAATTCCGCATATAGAAAACAGGTTGAGGAAGCAAAGGAAGAATTAAACAAAAATATGGATAAATTGAAAAAAGAATTAGAAGATGAGAGTGAAACGCTGGCAAAGGCCATTGAAAAAAAATTTCTAAACTGATGAATCCAAGAAAACAGGCAATTGTTATTATTTTCCTCCTACCTCTTTTTATTTCCATGGCTTATTCCGAAGAAGAAAATCATTCTTTTTTAAATATGGATTTTTTCGGAAAATTATTTAATTTTATTGTTCTTTTTGGAGGACTGGCTTTACTCCTCCGTAAATATATCAGTAATTATATAAAAAAAAGAGTAACAGAAACGTCAGATTCCATTAAGGAATCCAAAAAACTGGAAAAAAAATCAGAAAAAAATAAAGCCGAAATTAAATCCCGTCTGGATAAATTGAAGACTGAAATAGAGAAAATAAAAACGGAATCAGAAAAAGACGGGAAAAAAGAAAAAGAAAGAATCATCAAATTAGCGGAGCGGGAATCAGAAAGGATAAAAGAAATGACAAAAGAAGAAATGGATAGAATTTTACAGACACGCATCCAGGAACTTAAAGAATATACGGCAGAACTTTCTATCAAACGAGCCCGGGAAAGGATAAAAAAGAATATTTCGGATAAGGATCAATCTATTCTAATTAACAGATCCATAGAAGAATTAGGATCGCTTTATGAAAAATCAAACTCTAGTAAAAAGATACATTCAAGGACTCATTAACTCTATACAAAACGATAAAGAGTTTTTAGCTATTAATAAAGAACTTTTTGAATTCAACCATATTCTTGAGAATCAAGAAGAATTAAAAAATATTTTATTAAGCCCTTTTTTTTCTTCTCCTAAAAAAATAAAGATAGTGAAAGAAATTCTAAAAAAAAAAGCATTTCATGAAAAAACAATCCGGTTTGTTACTTTGCTTCTTGAAAATGAGAGGTTGAAACTATTCTCTTCAATTATGGATCATTTGACTGAAGAATGGAATGAGAAAAAAAGGATATCCACATTTGAAGTGGCTTCGGTGATTCCTTTGACAAAAATTCAAAAAAGAAAACTTAAAAAGAAATTGGAAACAATGGAAAAGGCTTCTGTGATCTTGAAGTATAAGATAGATCCTGAATTGATTGGGGGGCTTAAGATAAGAAGGAAAAATATTATTTATGATGTTTCCATAGAAGGAAATTTATCCAGGATTAAGGAAAAAATATTTGAAGGAAAAGATTAAAATGGAAATAAAGGCAGATGAAATAAGTAAAATCATTCAGCGTCAAATTGAAGGATATGAAACCAAAGCTGATATTAATGAGGTTGGAACGGTCATTTCGGTGGGAGATGGGATTGCCCAGGTCTACGGATTAGACAGGGTCATGTATAATGAGCTTCTCGAATTTCCCAGAGGAGTTTTTGGAATTGCCCTGAATCTGGAAGAAGAAAGTGTGGGAGTTGTTCTTTTGGGCGAGAGCCATTTGGTGAAAGAGGAAGATATGGTCAAGCGAACTCACAGAATCATGGAAGTTCCAGGAGGTCCGGCTTTGATTGGAAGGGTGGTCAATCCTTTGGGAATGCCGTTGGATGACAAAGGGGCGATTAAAACTGATGTGTATATGCCCATAGAGCGTCTTGCTCCTGGTGTTGTGGACCGGATGCCTGTCAAGGAACCTTTGCAAACTGGCATAAAGGCTATTGATGCTATGATACCCATAGGAAGGGGACAAAGAGAGTTGATTATAGGCGACAGACAAACGGGCAAAACAGCCATAGCTATTGATACAATTATTAACCAAAAGGATAGCGGGATGGTATGTATCTATGTTGCCATTGGTCAGAAAAATTCAACCATTGCCCATATAATAAAGATGCTGAAAGATTATGGGGCTATGGATTACACCATTGTTGTGGTCTCATCCGCTAGTGATCCGACTTCTCTTCAGTATTTAGCTCCTTACAGTGGTTGTGCTATGGGAGAATATTTCAGGGACAACAAGAAACACTCGCTTCTGGTGTATGATGACCTTTCAAAACATGCGGCAGCGTACAGGGAGATTTCTCTTCTTTTGAGGCGTCCACCGGGCAGGGAAGCCTATCCTGGGGATGTGTTTTATCTTCATTCGAGGCTTCTGGAAAGAGCAGCCAAATACAATCAAAAAAAAGGTGGCGGTTCTTTAACAGCACTCCCTATAATTGAAACGCAGGCAGGAGATGTCTCGGGTTATATCCCCACAAACGTTATTTCTATTACGGATGGACAAATTTATTTGGAGCCTGAATTATTCAATGCTGGGGTAAGGCCTGCCATTAATGTTGGAATATCTGTCTCAAGAGTTGGAGGCCATGCCCAGATAAAAGCAATGAAGCAGATTGCAGGCAAGCTGCGTCTTGATTTGGCTCAATACAGGGAACTTGTGACTTTTGCCCAGTTTGGAACGGAGATGGATAAAGCCAGTCAAGCTCAACTGGATAGAGGGATGCGATTAACTGAAATCCTAAAACAGGACCAGTATTCTCCTTTACCGGTTGAAAAACAGATACTCATTGTCTATGCCGGGAACAGAGGCTTTTTGGATGATTTTAAGGCCGTTCAGGTAAGAGAATTTGAAGAACAATTGTATGATTTTTTTGAAAAAAAGTATAAGGATATTTTAGTCCAGATTGCAAAAGAAAAAGAAATAAATAGCAGCCTCGATAAAAAGATTCATTCGGCTTTAGAGGAGTTTACTGAACAATTCAAGAAGGAAAGCGCGTAGAATGACAGTTTTAATTGATTTGAGAAAAAGAATTAAGAGTATCCGAAATACTCAGCAAATAACCCAGGCCATGAAGGCTGTTTCTTCTGCTAAATTTAAAAAAGCACAACGGACTGTTATAAACGCTCGTCCCTGGTGGCACACTTTCCCTGACTTGATTGCCGATATTATCTCCGATATCGAAAGAAACAGCCATCCGCTGCTTGCAGAGAGAAAAGAGAAAAGGATAGAAGGGTTGGTCATAACCTCTGATAAGGGTTTAGCCGGTGCTTTTAATACAAATCTCTTGGAAAAGAGTATTTCTTTTTTTAACGAGAAAAAGGACTATTCCAAAATCAATCTTATTTTGATGGGGAAAAAAGCTGTCTCCTTTTATAAAAAGTATAATTTTGAGGTGGACAGGGAATATTCTGATAATATAAAAGAAATAACCAAGGAAGATCTGGAAGAATTATCCCAGTTTTTAATAAGGCTTTATGTTTACCATAGAACTGATTCTGTGTATGTTGTGTATAATGAATTTAAATCGATCCTGGCACCCCAAGTCACAATGACCCGGCTTTTACCGGTGTCATTCCCCAAAGATAAAGAAAATTTGAATGAATATATTTTTGATTGGGAGCCGTATAAAAATCTTATTCTTAATTCTCTTTTACCGTTATATATAAAAAGCCAAATTTGTCATTATTTCAAGGAGTCGCTTGCCGCAGAACATGCCGCCCGTATGATGGCTATGGATAATGCAACCAGAAACGCAGGGGATTTAATAGGAGATCTTACTTTGGAAATGAATAAAATCCGGCAAGCTTCCATAACAAAAGAACTTCTAGAGATTATGACTGCAGTGGAGGCACTCTCAGAAGAATAAAGAACATTGGAGATAATATGAGCCAAAAAAAGAAAAAATCAAAATCAAAAGAAGATCAGAAAACCAAAGCCAGGAAAGCTAAGAAGACAGAATCAAAGAAAACTCAGAAAACGAAGTCAAAGAAAACTCAAGAAACAAAAAAGAAGAGAAGTACAAAGAAACAAAAAGAAAGAAAAACAGGGAAAGTTGTGCAGGTTATCGGTCCAGTTGTGGATGTGGAGTTTAAAAATACAGAACTTCCGGAAATATACAATGCGATTCAAATTACCAGTGAAGGCTTTGATGTGCCTTATCCCATCGATGTGATAGTGGAAGCGGAACAGCACCTGGGGGAGGACAAAGTAAGATGCGTTTCCATGCATCCCACAGATGGTCTTGCCAGAGGGATGATAGCCATTGATTTGGACAGTCCTATTCAAGTTCCAGTTGGAGAAGCGACTTTAGGAAGAGTGATTAATGTTATAGGAGAACCTGTTGACTATCAGGGAGATATCAATGCCAAAGAAAAATATCCCATCCACCGATCTCCCCCTTCACTCGAACAGCAGAGTACCATACTGGAAATGTTTGAAACCGGCATTAAGGTGATTGATTTGATCCAACCGTTTTTGAAAGGAGGGAAAATCGGACTGTTTGGAGGAGCTGGTGTTGGAAAGACAATAATCATTATGGAACTCATACATAATGTGGCTCTCAAACATGGTGGGTTTTCAGTGTTTGCCGGAATAGGTGAAAGAACCAGAGAAGGAAATGATCTGTGGTTGGAAATGAAAGAATCAGGGGTGCTCAAAAAAACCGCTTTGGTATACGGACAAATGACCGAACCTCCAGGAGCCCGATTGAGGATAGGTTTAACAGCTTTGTCTGTAGCGGAATATTTCCGGGATGAAATGAATCAGGATATTCTTCTTTTCATTGATAATATTTTCCGTTTTGTTCAGGCTGGATCAGAAGTTTCAGCCTTGTTGGGAAGAATGCCTTCAGCCGTCGGATACCAGCCAAATCTGGCATCTGAATTGGGTGAACTTGAGGAAAGAATCACCTCCACAAAAAAGGGATCCATAACATCTGTTCAAGCCATCTATGTTCCTGCTGATGATTTCACAGATCCTGCCCCGGCAACGACCTTTTCCCACTTGGATGCCACAACAAATCTCAGCAGAGCTTTAACTGAAATGGGGATATATCCAGCCGTTGATCCTTTAGCATCTTATTCCAGAATTCTGGATGCCAGGATTATTGGTGAGGAGCATTATAATGTGGCTAAAGAGGTTAAAGAAATCTTGCAGAGATATAAGGCTCTCCAGGACATCATTACTATTTTAGGAATTGAGGAGTTATCAGAAGAAGATAAGATGACTGTTGCTCGAGCCAGAAAAATACAGCGTTTCTTATCCCAGCCCTTTAATGTGGCTGAGGAATTTACCGGAAGGGCGGGAAAATATGTAAAAATCGAAGATACCATTAAGGGATTTAGGGAAATTGTAGATGGTAAGCATGATGATAAACCTGAACAGGCATTTTATATGGCGGGAGGTATCGGCGATGTTGTGAAGCGGGCAGAGGAACTCAAAGAGGAATGAGTAATCATTTTCCAAACTCTCTTCAGCTGAAAGTGATCGCTGAGAATAAACTTGTGACAGAAAAAAAAGTTAAGGAGATTTCTCTTCCCAGCTTTAACGGGTATTTGGGTATTCTGCCAGGGCATAGGCCTTTGGTTGTGTCCTTGGGAAAGGGGCCTATTTCTTACAAATATGAAAAAAAAGAAGGAAGTATTTCTATCAGTGGAGGATATGCTGAAATTCTTCCTGAAAGAGTTCTTGTTTTTGCTGAGTTGAAGGAAGATGAAAACCGAAAAAGGGAACAAAAAGGATGATGAGAGCCTGGATACATTTTATCTAGGACAGATATATATAATCCAGAAAAAGAAGGGGTACCGCTTTTCGGTGGATGCTCCGATTCTGGCTGATTTTATCCGCACAACGAGCAGTGATGAAATAATTGAACTGGGGACTGGAAACGGAATCATTTCTCTTCTTCTGAGCATCAAACCGTTCAAGCACATCACAGCTTTAGAAATTCAGGAATCTTTAGCAGACCTTGCTGTAAGAAATGTGATATTGAACAATCTGGAAGAAAAAATCTCTGTTCATTGCTGTGATTTTTGCACTTATCAGCCAAGGAAAAAATTTGATATCGTTTTTTCCAATCCTCCTTATATTAAGAAACATGAGGGGAGGTTGAGTCCTTTTTCTGAAAAATCGGTAGCAAAACATGAATTGAAATGTGATATATTGAGTCTTATGAGGAAGACCGGGGAGCTGTTATGCGAAAAAGGGAGAGCTTATTTTATATTCCCGGCCAGAAGGAAGGAAGAATTTGAACAGGCTGCTTCTGATCATGGTCTAAAAGTCAATAAAATTCGTTATGTGAAAAATAAGAAAAATAGTCCTCCTGATCTTTTTTTATCAGAGTGCGGGTTTTCTTCAAAGAAAAAAACTCTATTGCCTCCTCTTGTCCTTTATGATAATAAAGGGAATTATTCTTCTGAAGCTCTAGAAATATTTTCAGGGAGATTCAATGGGTAGACTGTTTCAAACTCTTAAAAAATTATATAAATACAGGGCTCTTATAAGCAATCTGGTAAATCGTGAGCTCAAGGCGAGATACAGAGGGACGATTCTGGGATTTCTATGGTCTTTTTTCAATCCCCTTCTTTTAATGGTGGTCTATACAATAGTGTTTGGAATCATTATTGCCCCCCGAGATCCGGCTTTTGGAGGAAGTCCATGGTTGTATGCTCTTTATTTATTCTGCGGCGTTTTACCGTGGACATGGTTTTCTTCTTCGTCTCTGGAATCTGCTAACGTATTAATGGTTCAGGGAAATTTAATAAAAAAGGTACTTTTCCCTGCAGAGATACTTCCTATAGTTGTGGTGACAAGCAACCTGATCCATTTTTTCTTTGGTCTCCCCATACTTTTTCTTTTTGTGCCGATTTTAGGAAAAGGATTTACTCCCTATGTTCTTTTTCTCCCTCTAGTGATTCTGGTCCAATATGTCTTTTCCTTGGGTTTTTCTTTTTTAATTTCTTCTCTTACTGTGCACTTCAGAGATATTAAAGATATTCTTGCTAATTTGATAACGTTTTGGTTTTTTGCTTCCCCTATTGTTTATACCTTGAACCTGGAGAATATACAGACATCAACAACACTCAAATTTTTGATCAATTTGAATCCCATGACTCACATTATGCAGGGTTATCAGAACTGTTTGTTTTTTGGAACAATGATCCGGTGGAAAAGGCTGGGAGTGACTTTTATCCTGTCAATACTTTTGTTATTGGTGGGTTATTATGTGTTTGACAAGCTGAGAGATTCTTTTCCCGAGGAGGTATGATTGATAGCCATAGACGTCGATAATGTTTCCCGTATTTACCAGAAATATTCCTCTAGGCACCGATTTAAAACTTTTAAGAGTTCTCTGGTTAAGGGTGACTTGTTCAAATCCCTTAAACCTGACGAAATTGTGACGGCTCTGGACAGAATTAATATAAAGATCCCCAAAGGAACCACCTTCGGAGTGATTGGAGAAAACGGATCAGGGAAAAGCACTCTTCTGAAAATTGTTGCCGGGATTGCCAAACCGACTTCCGGAAAGGTTTTTGTCAAGGGGAAAGTTTCTGCTCTTATTGAATTAGGAGCCGGGTTTCATCCTGAGATCACAGGAAGGGAGAATGTTTATATCAACGGTATTATGCTGGGGCTTTCCAAGAAAGAGATAAATGAGAAATTTGATGATATCGTCAGTTTTGCGGAACTTGAGGATTTCATAGATGCCCCTGTAAAGACATATTCTTCCGGGATGTATATGAGGCTGGGGTTTTCAATTGCCATCAATGTGAATCCTGAAATATTATTGATAGATGAAGTCCTGGCTGTGGGGGATGCCTCTTTTGTTCCCAAATGTCTGGACAGGATCGATGATTTTCGGCGAATGAACAAGACGATCCTTTTTGTCAGTCATGACCTCACCACGGTTGAAAAGATATGCGATAAAGTGGCTTGGTTTAAAAAAGGGAAAATCAAAGCCATCGGAGAACCGAAAAGGATTGTGGATTCTTATGTTCAGGATGTTGCTGAAAAACAAGAGGAGAAACTCGAAACCCGCCAGAAAAAAGTTGAAAAAGAGCAGGTTTTTGAAGAAGGAAGAAGGGAAAACAGATGGGGAAAAAGGGAAGTTGAAATTAAGAAGGTGAGATTGAAGAATTTGAAAGGAGAGGAAAAACATGTTTTTTCTCCTGATGAAGGCATGATTATAGAAATGGATGTTTATGCAAAATATGTGATTAAAGATTTTGTGTTCGGGATCGGGATATTCAATCCCCAAGGAATATGTTGTTACGGGGCAAATACTTTTCAGGAAAATTTCACTTCTGAAAATTTAAAAGGGGAAGCTAAAGTTATTTGTGAGATCAACAAATTAAATCTTATAAACGGGACTTATTATCTGGATATCGCGGTTCACAAAAAAGATGGATATCCTTATGATTATCACCGGAATCTTTATTCCTTTTTGGTTTCTTCTTTGTATAAAGATGCGGGGATTGCAAGGCTGCCTCATTCCTGGAAATTTTCCTCCAACATTAAGATCAAATTGCCCCCAAAAAAGAGGGAAAGCAAAAAATAAAATGTTAGTGAGAAATGGGAAAAAGTGATTGAAAAGAAATCAATTATTGGGTTGATCATAAGGAAATGAAATGATTGCTGGAATTTATGATTTAGGAGAATTGAGAAAAATTCGACAAAAGCTTAAAAACGAGGGGAAAACAGTTGTCTTTACAAATGGCTGCTTTGATATCATTCACAGCGGTCATATTTATCTATTCCAAGAAGCAAAAAAACACGGTGATGTATTGATGGTTGGAGTAAACAGTGATGATTCAGTAAAAAAAAATAAGGGAAAATCACGGCCGATCTTTCCTTTGGGGGAAAGGCTGGAAGTGCTGCAGAATATCAATTCTATTGATTATTTGACCAGCTTTCCTGAAGAAATCCCCCGAAAGATCATATCAGTTCTTAAACCGGATGTTTTAATAAAAGGCGGAGACTGGAAACCCAAGGAAGTTATAGGGAAGAAAGAGGTTGAACAAAGTGGAGGGACAGTTATCATCATCCCTTACTTGAAGGGAAGATCAACGTCAGAGATTATAGATAAGATCGTTTCATCGTTTACCTGATTGGGGTTTCTTTGTTATAATCATTCTGCTTTAATGAGAGAGAAATATGATATTCGGATTGGGAATAGATGTCATAGAAGTTGACCGAATCAGAAAACAAATTCTTAATGGACAAAGATTTAAAGAAAAAATTTTCACTTTAAAAGAAATGGAATATTGTGAGAAGAAAAGAAACAAATCTCAAAATTATGCAGCCCGCTTTGCTGCTAAGGAGGCATTTTTGAAAGCGCTGGGAACAGGACAAAGAGATGGGTTGATTTTTAGGGATATTGAAATAATCAACAGCCAATCGGGAAAACCTGGTGTTGTCCTTTACGGTAAAACAAAACAAGAAGCCGAGAAGAAAGGAATTGCAAATATCCATGTTTCGATCTCTCATATAAAGGATATTGCCTGTTCCATTGTTATTCTTGAAAAATAGAAAGGAGCCGTCCATGTCTCACATTAATTCTTATGAAGAAATAGTAAAAAACTTCAGCTGGTCGATATCTGAAAAAGAACTCGGCTATAAAGATGGGGATGTCATCAATATTGGGTGGTATTGTGCGGACAGAATCTGCCAGATGGGAAAAGCGGATAAATGGGCTTTTATCTGGGAAGGGAAAGGAGGAAAAGAACAGAAGTTCACATTCAGTGATGTCCGTTTAGCAAGTAACGGCATTGGGTATTTCCTTAGTAAGCTGGGGATCAAAAACGGAGAGCGAGTTTGTCTTTTTCTGGATAAAATTCCAGAGCTCTATTTTGGATTTCTGGGGATATTAAAAATAGGAGCCATCGCCCAACCGCTTTTTTCTGCTTTTGGAGATGAATCCCTTCAGATAAGGCTGGAAGATGCAGAAACTTCTGCTATCATAACTCAGAAGAAACACCTTTCTAAGGTAAGAAGAATTATTGACAAATTACCCAATTTGAAGCACATCATTATTGTGGATCATGATGGGAAAAAAACACTGGGAAAGAAAGAAGTGGCATTCGATCTTGAGAAGGAAACTCCGGTTGAGAATCTGGAAATATTTCCGACAAAGGCTGAATCTCCTTCAGTGCTTCATTACACGTCAGGGACCACCGGACAACCCAAAGGAGTGAAACACGTCCATTATTCGTTGATTTCTCAATATTTGACAGCTAAATGGGTTCTTGATTTGAACAAAGATGATATTTACTGGTGCACAGCAGATCCGGGTTGGGTAACAGGGACTTCTTATGGAATCATTGGGCCCTGGAGTCTTGGAGTTACTCAGTGTGTTCTTGATTCGGGATTTTCAGCGGAGGCTTGGTATAAATTCATTGAAAAGCATAGAGTGACAGTATGGTATTCAGCCCCCACAGCGATTCGTTCTTTAATGAAAGCTGGGGACGAATTGGTGAAAAAGTATGATTTATCCTCCTTGCGTCATTTAGCGAGTGTGGGAGAACCTTTGAATGCGGAAGCTGTGGTTTGGTCAGAGAAAGTATACGGGAAAGCTTTTCATGATACTTACTGGCAAACAGAAACAGGAGCCATCATGTTGACAAATTTGCCAGGGATGAAAATAAAGCCCGGCTCAATGGGTAAACCTTTTCCCGGAATAGAAGCGACCATTCTGGATCAGAATACCCATGAGCCTATTAGTGAACCCGGAAGAATCGGTATTATTGCCTTTAAACCTGGTTGGCCTTCAATGATGAGAACCTATTGGAATAATGAGGAGACATATAAGAAAAAATTTGTGAATGGTTGGTATGTTTCCGGCGACAGGGGAAGCATTGATCAGGATGGTTACTTTTGGTTTGTGGGACGGGATGATGATGTGATCAACACAGGAGGTCATCTTGTGAGCCCTTTTGAAGTTGAATCCGCTTTACTGGAACACGAAGCAGTGGCGGAATCCGCGGTGGTTTCCAAACCTGATGAGGTCAATATGGAAGTTGTTAAGGCATTTATTGTGCTCAATCCTGGATTCGAACCGGATAAGGACCTTGAGTTGAAAATAATGAATTTCATTCGTAAAAGACTTTCTCCTCTTGCCATGCCTCAAGAGACCGAATATGTGGATTCTTTGCCGAAAACACGGAGCGGGAAAATTATGCGCAGGCTGTTGCATGCCAAAGAATGGGGAGAGGATATCGGGGATGTATCAACTCTTGAAAACGATGAATAATTTTATGGATTAAAACGATCCTTAAAAAAATATATAAGGAAGGTGAAAATCATGGAAGATATAAAAAAAGTCGTTCTGGATTATGTGATTGAAGAATACCTTGAGGAAGAAGGTGAGGAAATCACCTATGATACTCCACTTATTTCAGGTGGAATCGTAGATTCTTTTTCAATGGTTTCTTTAAAAAGGTTTTTAGAAAACAGCTACGATATTTCTATACCTGATGAAGATGCAACCCCTGAGGCATTTGATACAGTGAGTAATATTGCAAAATTGGTTAAAGGATTCTTGGAAAAAAAATGATGTAAAGGATTGAGATTTTAATAATTCAAGGAGTGAAAACATGAGTTATAGTGAGAAAACCAAAGAAATATATCAGAAACAATTGAATGATATTAAGGAGAAAGGCATATATAAAGATGAACGGTTAATCCATTCAACTCAAGAAGCAGATATAGATGTTGAGTTTCCAATAGGTTCCGGATTAAAAAAAGTGATCAATATGTGTTCCAATAATTATTTGGGTCTTTCCAGTCACCCTGAAGTTATTAAAGCCGCTCATGAAGGTCTTGACAAACGGGGTTACGGGATGTCTTCAGTCCGCTTTATCTGCGGAACTCAGGATATTCATAATGAACTGGAAAAGAAAGCAACCGATTTTTTAGGAACTGAAGATACCATTCTTTTTCCTTCCTGTATGGATGCCAATACAGGTTTATTTGAAGCTATCCTGGATGATGAAGACATAATGATATCCGATCGTCTTGTCCATGCTTCCATTATAGATGGAATGAGGTTATGCGATGCTCAGCATGATACCTTCAAACATTTGAATATGGAACATCTTGAAAAGAAGCTTCAGCTTCATTCAGATAAGAAAATTAAGTTAGTCATAACCGATGGGGTGTTTTCTATGGATGGAGACACAGCTAAACTTGATGAAATGGTCAAACTTTGTGAAAAATATGATGCCATGCTGTTTGTCGATGATTCTCATGCCTCTGGTTTTATTGGAAAAAAAGGAAGAGGGACTCATGAAAAATATGGGGTTATTGGTGAGATTGACATCATCACCACCACTTTTGGAAAAGCTTTAGGTGGGGCTTCAGGAGGATGCGTGTCGGGAAGGAAAGAAATTGTTGATATGTGCCGTCAGAAAGCCCGGCCTTATCTATTTTCGAACACCATTTCTCCTGTTGTTATTTCCGGAGTGTTGAAAGTAATGGATATTCTTTTCGAGAGCACGGAACGCAGAGATAAACTGGAACAATCAACCCAATACTGGAGAAACGGTTTATCTGATGCTGGATTTGTGCTTAAAGAAGGAGATACTCCTATTGTTCCCATTATGCTTTTTAATGCAAAATTGGCTCAAGATTTTTCAAAAGACCTCTACGATGAAGGAATCTATGCTATTGGATTTTTCTTTCCTGTGGTTCCCAATGGGCAAGCCAGGATAAGGACTCAGATTTCAGCAGCTCATGAAACTCATCACCTGGATAAGGCTTTGGATGCTTTTATTAAAATTGGGAAGAAGTACGATATCCTGGGAAAAACCAAAAATGAAATCATTGATCAATATGGACTCTAAGAATTGAGGTCAGCGAAGATAACCTTGGAATAGACCTGAGAGAATTATTCAAATAGATTGATAATCAAAAAAAATTGATTTATTGACTTTGTTTGAGGTGAGGGATTGGGAGGGGAAGGCAAGTAAAGTAATAGAGATTATAGTAATAAATGAATAAAACCTCTGGTTTCTCATTTCAAATAAAATTTTTATTTTCAGCCGTTGTTTCCTGTTCAAGCAACGGTTACTGATTTTGCCAAGGATCGTGGTTTATCTATATTTCTTCCCAGAGAAACGGCTGAATAATAAGCGAAGAGTTGAGCGGCTATGAGTTCCTGTAAGGGCGCAATAAGAGGAGGAACCTTATCAAAAATGATTTCTTTATCGAAGAAGGATTGCTCTTTTCCGTAGTGAAGACCAACCACAAAACCATTCCGGGCTTTGACTTCTTCCACATTGTTCATGGTTGCTTTAAAAAGTTCTTTTTCTTTTTCAGGGGGGACCAGAACTAAAGTATATGTATCTTTATCTATTAAAGAAATGGTTCCGTGTTTCATGAATCCTCCAGCCATTCCTTCTGCATGGAGATAGGTCACTTCTTTCATTTTAAGAGCGGCTTCCATTGCTGTTGCCATATAAATACCACGTCCGAGAAAAAGCCAGTTTTTTATATGAAAACAGGAATTTGAAACCTCCCGTATCACACTCATTCTGTGATCCAGAACCCACTGGATAGCATCTGGAATCTCTTCCAAATGCTCTTTATGCTTTTTATATTGACTTGGGGAAATAGAACCATTTAGTTTTCCCAATTCAATGACAATTCTCAGAAGAATGGTTATTTGAGCAAGAGCCGTTTTAGTGCTCAGCACACATATTTCCGGACCTGACCCCTGCATGATAGTAAAATCTGTTTCTCTGGAAATAGATGAACCAGGGACATTGACGATGGAAGCGGACAGAGCCCCGCCACCTTTGGCAAAGCGAAGAGCCTTGAGAGTATCATAAGTTTCTCCTGATTGAGAGGAACATAGGAATAAGGTTTTATTATTGACTTCAGCTAAGTATTCAAATTCATCTGAAGCGACTGCTGGGATGTATTTTTTGGCAAGTTTTGAAAAATAATATTGAGCAATGAGAGAAACATAATAAGTTGTCCCTACACCAACGAGATAAGTTTTTTCCTGCTGATTGATCATATTTGCCAGCTTTTTTATTTTATTCTGTTCAATGTTTAGAGCTGTTTTAACCGTAACGGGTTGTTCATGGATTTCTTTAAGCATATAGGTGGGGAAACCACCTTTATCGGTTGAGCCCGGTGTCCATGATATGCGCTGTGTTTCCCTGTTGATGCGATCCCCGCTTCTCAGGTCTTTGATAGTATAAGAATCGTCACTGATTATGGCATATTCATAATTATTGAGAATGATGATATCTTGGGTGTATTCAATAAATGAATTTGTATCCGAAGCAAGAAATATCCTGTCACTCCCTATACCCAGAACCAGAGGACTGTCTATCCGGGCACAATATATATTTTCTGGATCATGAGTGGTTATAAAGGCAAATGCATAGGTGCCTTCAAGTTGGTTGAATGTTTTCTGAATAGCGCGTTCGACACTTCCCTCTTCCTTATAGGTTTCCTCAAGAAGATGAGGGATCACTTCAGTATCCGTTTCAGAATTGAATGTATGACCGGATTCTATGAGTTTTGCTTTTAAGATTCGATAATTTGAAATGATGCCATTATGGACTACGGCAAAAGTTCTATCACACCCAAAATGGGGATGAGAATTATCTTTTGTTACTCCTCCATGGGTTGCCCATCTTGTATGGGCAAGACCGATTTTACTGGATTGCTCGGTTAAATGTTCTAATTTGTTTACTTTATCAACGGTTCCGATATTCTTTTTGATGATGATCTTGTTATCTGTTATCAATGCCATTCCGCATGAATCATAGCCGCGGTATTCGAGATTTTTCACACAACGAAAAAGTTGATCTGTGATGTTTGTGAGTCCGACAATACCGGCAATTCCACACACAGATAGTTCCTCCTGTTTAAGAAATATTATGAGGGATCGTTTGCTTGGCTGAAATAATTGTCCCCGGCGCTAGCGTGTTTCTGGCTCCGACTTTTGCCTGGTCTCCTATAAAGGAGCCCAGTTTTGTCAATCCGCTTTTGATGATTTTGTCATTTATTTTCAGATTGATTATTTCATCTTCCTGGGTATGATTAACCGTTATGATCCCTGTTCCCAGATCGACATTTTCACCCACAACACTGTCAGCAACACAAGAGAGACGTCCCACTTCAACTGAATCAAACAATACGCAATTTTTCAATTCAACTCCATATCCTATAATGCAGTTTGCTCCAATGGAAGTATTGGGCCTTACAAGAACATTGTTTCCGATATACGTACCCTCTCCTATATAGCAGGGCCCCTTGATGACAGAACCACTGCTTAAGGTCACGTTTTTTTCAATGACAGCCGGGCCAATCACTGAGCAATTTCCTTCCATTTGAACCGTCCCGTCTATGTTTGCTTTTTTAAAAGAGTTCATTTTTAATCGGTTTGCATCCAGCACATTCCAGGGATATCCAAGATCAATCCATTCGTGCTCGAATATGGATCCGAACAAACGTTCTTTTTCAACAAGAGGACCAAACGATTTATGCATGCTCCTTCCTGATTCTTTGAGTGTTTTAAAGAGAGTATAGTCGAATATGAAGACACCTGCAAGGACATAGCTTCCCCCTTGAGCCTCTTCAAGCTGGTTAACTATTTTTGTTATCCCGATGGACTGGTCAATAGATACGTTTCCATAATAAGGATGAATTTTTGGAGTTAATGTGATGGAGGCTACAGGAGCTAATTTGGAATTATAAGTTGCCAGGGTATCTGAGAATATGTTGGATTCAAATAGAATATCAGCGTACACAAGAAAAAAATGTTCACCAGGAACAAATTTATCTTCAGTAGAAAGGATAGCATTTCCAATCCCGTTGTGTTCTTTATTTTCAATATATTGAATTGAAACACCGAATTCTTCGCCGTTTTTATAATAATTTCTTATTTTTTCACTTTGATGTCCCACCACCATAATAATGTCTCTGTTCCCTGTCTCTATTAATCCTTCAATAATATAATCCAGAATCGGTTTTCCGCACAAAGGAATCATGGGTTTAGGCCGCGTTTCTGTTAAAGGAATGAGGTTTTTTCCCCTTCCTGCGGCTAATATCAACGCTTTCACTGTTGTATTCCTTCTATCATTATTACAATATCCATTATCTTCTTATCTTTTTTATTTTTCAAGAGAAAATTCCTATTTGAATTTTTACACTATTTATTTAGCTTTGTGGTATTGCTTCGTTTGTTCCATAAACCAGGACCAGATTTTTTTTTGTAGAGAAAAACTGGGAGGATTGTTTTCCAGGATTTCCCTCAGGGTTAATTTCTCTGAATCGTCTGGAGTGATTTTTATTTGTTCTGTTTGATTCCATAACACAGGAAAATCAGGGTGAAACTGGGTTCCCAGCACATTGGGATATTTTTTGTGTTCAATCGCTTCACTGACCTTCCCGTCGAGGGAAGTGGCTGTTATGATGAATCCTTTTCCCGGTTTGTCCACCATCTGATGATGGGAACTTATGATAAGGGGGGTATCTTCTGGGTTCAATCCCAATTCTGTGCAGAATATGCTTTTTTTATTCAATCTTATTTGATGAATATTGAAGCGAGTCAGTTTGAGCTCGGGATGAACCCGGGAAAAAGGATTGGAATGCCAGTTTTCCTGATCCAAGTTTATGACGTCTTCGTAATAGTGCTTGCCGTATATTTCTGACCATATGTCCTGGATGAGTGTTCCTCCAGTGCCCACGTTGAGACTCTGGCTTCCAAGGCAAATGCCCAGGATAGGATAGTCAGGGTGGGATTCAAGGAAGGATTCAAAGCTGTCATTCTGGAATCCTCCCAGCAGGTGAAAAATGAAAGAGAGCTCCAGATAATGTCTGTGAGGTGTTCGGATTTGGGTGAGAAGATTGGTTTTCTCTTTATAAATGTAGGGAGGGATGTCGGCTCCTCCAAAGAAGATGATTCCATCGGATTTGTTAAAAATGAGTCTAAATACATCTGTGCAGGGATTTTTCTGGTAAAGATTTTCTTTGTTCAGGTTTCCGGAGACTTTGTGAAATTCAAACCATTTTATTTTATGCTCTTTAATGAATTTAATGGATTGATCATAATCTGTTCGTTCACTTTCGTGGTAGATTCCTATCACGATGATGTTTTTATCCGGAATAATTCCATGTTTTCTCAGCTCGATCAACGAATAGATGGACCCCATGGAAGGGTAGCAGATGGAAAGCCTGATTTTTTTGGAATCCAGAGCTGCGGAGTCAAAATATCGTTCCTCAGGATTGGAATACAGCCCTATTCCTGAAAATAGGACTAACAGAAACGTTAAAAAAGCTAATTTTTTTCTGGATATCATTTTATTATCTCCGTTTCTTTATTATGTTGCATTATAAATCCCTGGATTTAATTTTACAAGTAGATCCCCTATCCTTTTATCCAGAGTGGATGGAATTTAAAAATTGAGGGAACTGCATCAGGAATCCCCAGGAGTTCCCCCAAAAATTGCCCTTAGATCTCTATAAATTATTACCAATCAATAAGTTAGTTAAATTTTAAAGTGGAAAACCAATTTTTGGGGACACATTTTCAAGCCCCCTTCCCCCAAATGAAGTTCCTTATTGACACAAAGCCGTTCTATCATGTAAGGTTATTCTAAACATAAGTTAAGATGAATTTTGTGTGAATAAAATGGATATTTATTGGATTGAACCCGATAATGAGGATTATACCCCTAAGGATAGTCTGGTGGGGGGATCGGGGATTCATTCTTTCCTTGGAGGTTGGTGTTGTTTATGAACAAATTTTTCAAATTTCAGGGAATTTTCTTGAGTAGAGGATGGGTGATTGCCAACCATAAGTTGGTTTCTTTCAATGTTGCTTTCATATCGTCCATTTTGAGCGTTCCTCTCGGTATATCCGGCCGGGTGGAAACTCTCCGATTCATATTTTTTAGCTGGGAGACCATCATCTCCCTGATTATTCTCTATTTATCATGGCATATAGGAATTGCTGTGCACGAGACTGGTCATTTTGTCACGGCTGCTCGATTAAATGCGCTGAATCCTTCCTCCCAGGAAAAAGCGGAAAAGACGAGGAAACGCCCTTTTCTGGGGAAGATGGTCTGGTATACCGGCATGTTCTTAAAGATACCCTGGGGGCGTTTTTATGGAGTCAAGAAAGATAATGGCAACTTTACCCCTGATGCACCCTACAATTTGGCGGTTTCAGCCTCAGGTCCTATTTGGAGTGGTTATCTTGCTGCCATTGCTTTGCCCATAGGTGTGGTGAATATTGTATTGGGATTGATTCTTAAAATTGATCTTTTAACTTACATCGGGCGTTTCTTTCTTGCGCCAGGTGTGGTGGGACTTCTTGACAGGTTTCTGGCTGACCGGGGGAAGCTTGCTGAGCACAGAGAACGGGAAAAGCAAGCAGCCCAGAGATCAGGAGAGGTATCCCGGAAAGCGGAAAGAGTCGAATGGATCAGTGGAGTGGCAAAAATTCGAGAAAAGCTCCTTTCCACTAGAATGAGTTCGGTCAAAGTGAAAGAAAGCGGAGTGGTGAGTGCTCCCTGGCAGTTCCGAAATTGCGGGATGGGAGGAAGACATACCGAGAAAGAGTACCCTGAGAGCAACATCAGCATGCAAGAAGGGATGTTTATCCCGCTGTCAGCCAAGACTTATGATGAAGCCCAGGAAATGACGGTAAGGCTTCAGTCTCGACTCAAGGAAATTATTGAGTCTGCTCCAGGGGCTAGGGTCATGGGAATCGGTCTGGAAGGCGGTCTGGTTCCCTATATCGATACCGAACCCGGTGACAGAGTTCCAGAGCAGCGACTATGGAGAATGATGAAGAAAGCTATCACTGACTGCGGTTATGAACCTGGAGTGGATGTCGCCATTGCCTTAGATCCTGCTGCCTCCGAACTCGAAAATGCATACCGCGAAGAGAATGAACAGCCCGAAGCTGTTGGGATGTATAGATTTTGGCGGGATAAAAGCAAAGTGGACATGAGCCGGGATGAAATCTTGGAGCTTTACCGGGATGCGATGAAAGAAGGAATTCCCATTCTCTCTATCGAGGATGGCTTTGGTGAGTTGGACCATGAGGGTTGGAAATTGTTGATGAGCGGTCTTCCCGAACAGGGGATCGATGGTTTTGGAGATAAAATTTTTGTCATTGGTGATGATTTGGTCACCACCAAGGATGAGAGCATTGAGAAATGTGCTAAGAACGGAGAAATTAATGCGTCTCTTATTAAAGCGAATCAAATCGGCACTCTGTCAGAGACAGTCCTGGCAATGCTGACTTCTTTAGCCTATGGGGCTGACCTGGTTGTTTCACACCGCTCCAAATCTCCCAATGATCCTTTTGAGGCAGAGATAGCGGTTGCCATGAATGCCCTGGGTCTTAAAGCGGGCGGAGGATCGAACACGGAAAGATTGCAAAAATATGGCCGCGTATCCGAGATTCTTTCTCTTGCTCAGATCTCCGGTGAGAAATTGAATAAAGAGGATAAACGACACGTAAAGGAGTATTTAGAGGAAATGGCATCGGAGATCACGGGAAGAAAAGACATTGAGATTGATTCCAGCATTTCAGAACAGGATATTGCCAGCTTGATGATCAAAATGCTTGCTGTTGGAGGGATAATTGGCAATGAAGAATCCACCAATGCAGGAATTCCTACGGCTTCAGCAACCATTATTCTGGGACGAAGTGGCGTCGTCCGATTCAAAGGATCCACTCCTCTAGGGACATCAGCCGGTATAGATGAAGCTGTTCATTATGTGGATAGCATGATAGAGCCTTCGGAGACAACCAAGAAATATCCGGAACTTTTTGAACGGCAGGAAAACGGGACTTATAAGTTTGCCAGCCGAATCAGAGAACGCGATATCCGATCAAAGAACGATGAAGAACTTCTCTCAATCTGGGAAACAGCCAGCCGGTACAATGGCAAGGGATGTATCAAAGTGGTCAAGCATATCGAAGACATAATAGCTGATGTTTTTAAAGGCAAAAAGATTAAGGAGTTGGGTGGCATTCTTGATATTGACAAAAAACTTATGGAACTAGAGAAAAAGAAAGCCATTGACCAGGGACGCTTGTCCGAGTCTGCTTCGTTTGACCAACAGGTAAAGGCTATGCAGCGAAAGTCGGTTCTGGGGATGAATGCCATTTTGTCTGTTTCACTCGCTTTGGGAAGAGCCGTGGCAGCCAGTGATGGAAAAGAGTTATGGCAGTTGATTCGGACAGAGGCTGTCAATGTGATGTCCGGTTTTATTTGTGAACATTCAGATGATTATAAAAAAGGGGACGAAGAGAAGCTTCGATCGATGGACTTTGACAAGCTTAAAGATTTATTCGGGAAAGAAGCCAAAAAAGTCATTGATAAGAACGAGGATATCTATCCACTATTACGGAAGAAGCTTCCGGTTTATGGTGAGAAATAACAAACCCATAACTTCTCTTCTCTTTTTGTAAATCCTGGTGGAATGATTCTCTATCTATGAAAACGATTGGTCCACTTAAGCACACCATAGGAATGTTTTAATTCCAGGTATTCACTCTTTTTTGATGTCCTCAATGTACTTTTTCACTTTCTCCTGGTTTGGATTGATTTCCAGGGATTTTTCCCAGGCTTTCAAAGCCTGTTCCTTGTTTCCAAGTGCAAAATAGCATTCACCGAGAACATTGAGCACCTCAGCAATAGGTCCCTTATGGGAAAGGGCTAACTCATAGTAGGTAATGGCTTCCTGGTATTTTTTTGTTTTCTGGAAAGATTTGCCCAGATAGAAGTACAGATTGAAATTGCCTTTTTCAGAATTCACAAAAGGAGTAAGGATTTCGATTATTTGTTCATACTGTTTGAGAGTCATGAGGACTTTCGCATAACCCAAAGCATAATCCAGGGAATCTGGATTTTTCTGGTGGGCGTTCGCCAATTCCTGCTGGGCACTCTGAATGTTGCCCTTGTTCAAGAGCTGAGTACCCAAAAGGAAGGAATAGACAGGATTCTCCGAAGGTGGGTTTGTCTGAGATACCACCCAGATTCCAGGTAGGGATTTTTGAGAGACAGAAAAGAGCGTTTGTTCCGAAAGAATTTCTATTTTATTATTATCCAGGAGTGTGAATATCAAAGCATATGTTCCAGCAGGAAACTTGTCCAGAGAGAACCCTTCAAGAATATTCCGCTTGTTTTCGTATTGGTTAAGCTCTTTGATTTTTGAGAAAAACGGTTCTTCCTCTTTATAAATTGTGGGATGATAGGGATCTTTGAGTTGGTAAAATGAGAATATAAGCCAGTGATTTTCTTTGCTTAACTGGTCGAATCCATAAACTTGGAAGAAAACAAACAAAGTATCTTTTTGAAGAAATTTGTTTTCAGGGGAAGGATACATCTGAAGATTCCCCACTTGGAAAGCTCTCTTTTCCCGGCTGTAAACAGAATTCTTATTGACCTTTCTGGATAGAATGAGGGGACTCATATGAAGGCGTTCCGCCGTGGGAATAGAAAGGTGCTTTTCCAGGGTGGTAAATTCTTTGGTAACCGTGTTTTCCCAAAGAAGGTTTAAGATGTATTCTCCTTGAATCAGCGGGAAGGAGTCAAAAAAATGAAAAGATTGATTCTTTACAGCCTTTAGCTCTTCCTTTTGGAGTTCAATGGGGACATTTCTTTCCCACTGAAAAATGGTTCTTTCTTTTTCATCTGTTATCCGTGCCGTCGCTTTAATGTTGGTGAAGTATTTGTCTTGATATTGATCTAACGATAGATTATTGGGAACGATGACATAATTGACAAAAAAGATCCCAGATGGATCTTGAATAACATTTATCTGGGATTGATTGCCTATGTGATGAACTGAATAATTGACTTCAACAATGGCTTTATGCTCGATAAATTCATAGGCATAACCATCATCGACTTTTTTGTAAGGATAGGTCTGGACTTCTTTTATGAGCGATTCGGATGGAAGCCGGAAATGAAATCCTGTCCTTCCGGGAAAATTGGAAACCGAGGCTTCAGCCAGTTCCAGAGAGAAATTTTCTTTCAAATACTTATGCGCCTCTTTATCCTGCAGCTCGGCTAAAAAATGTTTTTCTGGCTTTCGCATCATGGTGGCTGTGGGCACCAATTTGCTGGGGCCATCAGATAAAGGATTGTAAATTTGGTAACCGCCTGCTCCGTACTGTTTAAAAAAGGTTATGCGAAAAATGGGGACTTGACCAAGGCGGGGATTCCCCTGATAGTACCATATTTCGGTCGGATAAACCTCCATAGAGTCAAACTTTATAACCTGATCGGGTTTGCCCAACTTGATATACATTCTGCCTCGGTCTGTCCGCCAACCATCTACGGGAGTTTCTCTCCCAAATGTTTTATTGGCAAATTCAATCCTCCTGTAATGCTCTTCTTTGAACTCGTTTTTTGGTGTTCCCGGAGTTGGATCCCGCTGTTTCCAGAATTCTTTAATAAACAAATCCCTTTCTCTATCGCTTTCTAAATTTAAAAAGACTTTTTTCTCATTAGGACTGATGATATAGACGACTTCCTCCTCTAACCAGTTTGAATGCTTTTCAGGTAATCGATTTTTTGAGGAAGGATAGAGAAATAAAGGGAATATAAAGAAAATCAACATAAAATATGGAATATTTTTTCTGATCATTTTTTATATTCTCCTTTGACAATATTTCTTTGAATCAATCGTTTTCTCAAATATAAATAGAAATCTTAAAACCTCAATCGAATACCGGTTTGAAGGGAAAAACCGCTGAAGTCAAAGACAGCTTTTTGAGCATTTTCTTCTAAAGGTTTCCCCTCTTTGAAGACAGCTAAACTGGGATATAATTCCCCGCTTAGATAATAAAAGATACCTTCGTTTTTTTGGGGGTTCTGTAAAGGGAAGCTTTCTGAATACACCCATTGCTGGATGCTTCCTTCAAAGTTTGTGATTTTGGCATACCTTCCTTGGCCTTCAATGAAGAAAAAAACTCGGGAATTGAGTTTGATATCAACACCGAGTCCT
Organism: uncultured Eubacteriales bacterium; assembly: GCA_964584935.1. GTDB lineage: Bacteria > Acidobacteriota > Aminicenantia > Aminicenantales > Aminicenantaceae > CAZPBN01. The sequence goes on from CAZPBN010000011.1 coordinate 80,261, forward strand.
CCTTGAATGCCGAGACCGGAGGATGTTGCTTTATGAAGAGTTGTTTGATAGTAGGGATGCTTGGAATTGAGGGTGTAAGAATAATTCACAAGATACAAGGAAGGCCCTGCATTCAGACAGAGGTTGAACGTTTTGTTTAGAGGGAAAATAAGAAATAATCCCAGCTGTATAGGAATGATGTCTATATCGAGTCTGCTGTCCATATAGCTGAAAAGGCCATCTATTTCATTATGGGTGAAGGAAACAGTGCTTTTGCTGAAGGAAAAGGAATAACCAGCCCCCACTCCAATTCCCAACTGAGGAGTGAAATGATAAATGATATCTCCTGAAAGTTGGTGTCCGCTATGGAGAGGGTTGAATTTTTTAGTTTCTTCGTAGCCGAAGGATGAAATATAAACAGAGGTGGAATCAAAAATCCCCTTAGTTCCTTTGCCGATGGTTCCGCCGGAAAAATAATTCACTCCCATTGTTAACTTAATATTTAGATTTATTCCTTTGAACGGTTTGGATTCGACTTCCCAGAACTCTGTTGGGGATGATTTTTGTTCTTTGAGAACCTCGACTTCACTGGAGTGAATATATCCGATGATTGTGAATTCCAATTCATCGGTTACGACCACCCGAAACCATTCATCCAATTTTTCATAGGATTTGAAAATCTTTCCTTTTGGAAAAATGGTGGCTACGGGACTTTGAAGGTCTCGTTCCACCCGCACTTTGGATTTTTCAGCAGTTACTTTGATTTTCCAATAAGAGGTATTCCTTTCTAGAGCCCCCAGTGGAAGAGAAGAAACATAGACCAAACACAGAATAAATATGGCAGAAGTGATTATGAATTTTCTTTTATTTTTCAATAATTCTCTCTTTCTCTTTATGCTATCATATTAGCAAAAATTATGCCAAAATTGCTTGGGAAAAAAGCTTCCATCCCAAATCATTTTGTTATCCAATCATGACATGTGTTTGAAGAGAGGGACAGTTCATCAGGAATGGAGGGAGTAACTTCCTTGAATAATTTATTGACAGGAAAAGTCTCTTTTTTATAATAATGTTAAGATTGGAGTTAAAAGGTATATTTATGGATGAAGTGAAAGATGGTAGGAAGGGCTCGAAAATAGATATTTTTTTCTACGGATTGTATTGGTTCTTTTCTGGATATGCATTGAACAAAAGCCTGCAAGCGAAAAGGATCTAATGCCCTTAAAGGAGTGTGATATGAAAAAAACTTTTCTAAGCTTTCTGATCTGTTTTGTTCTCATAAGCCTGCCTGGTTTTGCCGAATTGAGTCGGCATATTGTGCACTATAAAATCCAGGCGAAATTGGTTCCTGAGGAAAAGGCGGTTATCGGAATGGAAACACTGACTTGGCTTAATGATTCCGAATTTCCTGTATCCGAACTACAATTCCATCTCTATTTGAATGCGTTCAAGAACAACCGGACAACATTCATGAGAGAAGGAGGGAGGATTCATCGTGGATTTCAACTGGATGAAGATGAATGGGGATACAATGAGGTGAAAAAAATTCGGATAAAGTACGGTCCTGACCTCACTCCTTTTATGGAATACATCCAGCCGGATGACGGGAATGAAGATGATCAGACTGTTATGAAAGTTCCCCTGCCTGAGCCTGTTCCTCCTCATGAGAAAATCATGCTTGATATCCAGTTTTATGCCAAATTGCCCAAAGTATACGCTCGGAGCGGATTCAATGATGATTTTTTCATGGTGGCGCAATGGTTCCCCAAAATCGGAGTCCTGGAGGATGGAGAGTGGAACTGCCATCAATACCATAGAAATTCTGAGTTTTATGCCGATTTTGGTGTGTATGAAGTCGAAATCACCGTTCCTCAGGAATATATAGTGGGGGCAACAGGAAACTGTATCAAAAAGACTTTCAGTGAAGACGGTTTGAAAACCTGCACCTATTATCAGGAAGATGTCCATGAATTTGCCTGGACAGCCTGTCCGGATTTTGTCAAATTCAGGGAACCCTATGTTCTGGATAATCCTCCAGTGGAGACAGAGATCATTCTTCTTATTCACCGAAACCATTTGAATCAAAAAGAAAGATATCTCAAAGCGTTGGAAAACGGAATAGAGTTTTACAGTCAAAATTACGGTGCCTATCCTTACTCCACTATCACTCTGGTTGATCCGCCCATCAAAGCGGCCGGGGCAGCAGGAATGGAATATCCCACCCTGTTTACAGCCGGAACATTTTTTTGTTTGCCGGAGGGATTGCGGTTTACAGAAATGGTGACCATTCATGAGTTTGGTCACGGATTCTGGTATGGAATAGTGGCTTCGAATGAATTCGAAGAAGCATGGCTGGATGAAGGAATCAACTCCTATTCAGAGATCAAAGCCATGGACTATTATTACGGGGAAGATTCTTCTATGATTGATTGGATGGGCATAAAAATCAGCGATTTTGCCCTTCAAAGAGTTCAGTTTATAGCTACTGCAAAGCTGGATCCCATATTGAAAAAAAGTTGGGAATTTTATAGTGGCGGAAGCTATTCCGTAAACTCCTATTCCAAAGCAGCCATAACTCTGCTCACCCTGGAAAAATATTTGGGAGAAGACGTCATGAAAAAAATCATGCAGACCTATTTTGAACGTTGGAAATTCAGGCATCCAAAAACACAGGATTTTATGGATATAGCCGAAGAAATCAGTGGTGAGGATTTGGACTGGTTTTTCAGTCAGTTTTTCAAAAGTCCCGGAAAGCTGGATTATGCTGTGGAAAGCATCCAATCCCTGGAAATCAAAGAGCCCCAGGGAATATTCAACGGGGAGCTGCGGAAGCCTGAAAAGAGGGATAAAAAGGACGATAAAAACAAGAAAAAAATGTATAAGAACATCGTATCCGTGATAAGGAGAGGGGAGCTGGTTTTTCCACAGGAGATATTGATCACATTTGAAGATGGAGAAAAAATACGGGAAAAATGGGATGGAAAGACCAGATGGGAAAAGTTCATTTATTTCAAGCCAAAGAAACTCAAATCCGTCCAGGTAGATCCCGAAAGGAAAATGCTTCTAGATGTGAACTTTATCAACAATTCTATGCGGCTCAAACCAAAGAAAGCCTTTTCCATTAAGGCTGCTTTGAACGCTATGTTGAGTTTCCAGAATATTCTATCTTGGATTTCTTTTTGATATCAGGAGGATGTTATGAAAGTGTTAAAAAGTTATGCAACAGGAATCAAAGACGCCACTATCAAACCAAAACTAACCGTTATCTTATGGTTGATTGTATTTTTATTGGCATCAGTCATATATTTTCTTGTTTCAGTCACTGTGAGTGATGCTCTGGCATCCAATCCAGCTTCTAAGTCCATGATGGAAAAAGTGGATTCCAACCTCCTGTTTGATATCCTTGTTCACTACGGCGATCCCATTCCCCTCATATTTCAGGTCGGTTTTATTTTAATGGGAGCCTCTCTTCTTATATCAATTTTTCTTAAAGGAGGGATTCTTCATATTTTGAGGATTTCTCAGGATTCAAAAAAGGAACAAAAAAGCCAACCCCATTTTCTTTCCGCTTTCTTTCAGGGCGCAGGGAAATATGTCAGCCGTTTTTTCCGGTTGTGGATTTATTCTATTCTTCTGTGGATAGGTTTTATTCTCATCAATATGATTTTGACTCCTTTGGGAAAAATCATAACCGGCGACGGAGGCAGTGAGCGTCTGCTGGTTTATGTTTTTGCTGCGAGGGTTGTTATTGGCATCTTTCTCGTTTTTCTGATTAAGATGATTCTGGATTATGCCCGGATTAAAATTGTGACTGAAGATTCCCGGAGAGTATTGGGTTCACTGTGGGGAAGTATAAAATTTGTTTTTTCCAAATTGGGGAAGACCTTAGCCTTATTCTATCTTCTTTTACTGACCGGGATTCTTTTTATTGCGGTTTTCTGGTTCTTGAAATCGCTGGTTCCCACAAATACCCTTTTAACCATGGCTGCTGCTTTTATCATAGGTCAGGCGATCATATTTATCCGGTGCTGGTCGAGTGTGACATTTCAGGCTGGGCAACTGGATTTTTATGTCTCTGAAGCCTGACGATGTTATAATATATCTAATATCGTCTTTGGTCTAACCATAATAAATTTAACATCCTCTGACGTCTCACGTCTTACAATATTTCTGATATCATCTTACGTCTGACAATCTTTTTTAAGAAGTGGTCTGTTTGGGGAATGGAACCTACAGAACACAATTTGTGTAGGGACTGGTCCACGAACAGTCCGAGAAATAGCAAGAACGTTTGTGGCGCAGAGAGACCCGTTTGGGAACCGGGCCAGGGCCAAACAGAATAGATTTGGATTGCCCGGTCAAGCCGGGCAATGACATACGTGTTTTTGAACCCATAAACCTGATCCATTTACCTATTATTATCCAATAAAGAAAAATGAGGGAACTTCAGATTTTTTTTTACATTGACAGGGATGATTTCATTTGCTACGTTAATAAAATAAGTTAATTTGAAAAAAGAAAATTATTGGAGAATTTTTATTCATAAATAAAAATAATATCCTTGGCAATTAAAGGACGTTCCAAAAATATCCCACATGTATTTTTTTAAGGAGGAGAAATGAGTATAAAAAAAATAGTATCCCTTGCCATTTTTATAATGATGATTGTCCCTTTATCAAGTCTTGCCAATCAGGAAGAGTCTCAAATATCGGAGACAACCACTATACCTGGAAAGGTAAAGGCAATATTCCAACAAGGAATGTTGGATAGGGAAATTCGAGGAGACATTCCTTTTGAAGTGATCGAACATCTTTATATGCCCTACCGGGAAGATATGTTTAATATTTTTGCTTTTGAAGTGAAAAATTCTGATTTGGGTTATAGTTCCTTGGCCCAGTCTCTCTCTGAATTGGAAGGGGAAAAACAGGAAGAAGAATCTGCTCCAGCTCCGCTTCGGGCCCAAGCGAATATTTTCGTCCAGTTCAATAAAATAACAGATGAGGAAACGGAAAAGAAAGCCACAGAAGTCTATGTGCCGGTTAATGTGAGCATTGACAGTGATTCTTATCTTCCTGACAAAAGAGAAACCTATACATTTGGATACCCTCTTTCACCCGGTCAGTACTTGCTATCCATGGCTATAACTTCCAAAGATTTGGAAAAAATTGGAACGCAGTATGTGGAATTCTCTGTTCCTGATCCGACTTCATACACCGACAAATTAGGAACCAGTTCTATCTTTTTTACAGAAAAAATAGAAACCATGCCTTCTCCGGAGACAACGGTTGAAGCTCACAAACAATTCTTCACTTATAATTACATTCATATCACACCCAATTTGAAGCATTCATTGGATCCCGGAGAAAACCTGGATGTTTTTTTCTATATTTTCGGAACCCATCCGGATGAAGAAGGAAAATATGATATCGAAATCAAGTACAACATATTGGAAAAAGAAGAACCCATCATCAGGTATATTGCCCGTTATGATAATCCTTTGATCAGTCAGCCCATTCTGTTGAAGAAAAAAGTGGTGATTCAAACCAAAAAAGAAGGAAAGATGAAAGAAAGAGAAATTGAAAGGAATCTGGATCCCGGTGATTACACATTGGTCATAGATATAAAAGACAACATATCCGGTAAAACCGTAAAAAAGACAGTTGATTTCACCATAGAAAATCAGGAATAAAAAGTCATTATAAGAAAGGCACAAAAGGCAAATTTGAATAATTCATTTTTTTGTATTAAAATTCAAATATTTGGATAAAAAGGCACATAAAAGATAAAGGATTTAATTTGTAATTCACTGATATAATTGAGGATAGATTTATTTAGAAGATGGCATAATATTTGCATTTATTAAAGCAAGAATTGTTTTATGAAAGAATTGTTTTATGAAAAATAATGAGAATAAAAAGGAGGTGATCGATAAGGAAAAAAGGAAATACAAAAACAAAGGCTAGAGAGTGAAATGAAAATTGATTTCATTCTCAGAAAGGATTTTAGGTTTTAAAAGTTCAGCATTTCCAAAAATGCTGAACGAAAAAAACCCGGTTGAAATCAACCGGGTAAAAAGGAGGAAAAAAGTTTGAGTAAACTAAAATCAATTTTTCTTGTTTTCCTCGGTGTGATTCTGATTAGCGGATTGCTCCTTGCTCAAGAAAACACAGGAAAGGTCGTCGGTACTGTCACAGATAATGAAGGCTTAGCAATACCAGGCGTTTCAGTTGAAGCAAAAAGCCCCGCTATGGTGGGAACAGCCACAGCTGTCACAGATGCCAATGGCACTTACCGTTTGTTGGCTTTGCCAGTGGGAACCTACACCATTGAATATTCCTTGACTGGTTTCAAAACAGTTATCAGAAAAGGAATTCAAGTTCGTGTGGAAGAGACCATAACCGTCGACATCGCGATTGAACCAGGTGCGATTGAAGAGGAAGTCACCGTCATCGGACAGTCTCCTTTAGTTGATGTGAAAAGCACGACTAAAGGAATGACTCAAACCAAAGAAATGTTTGAGAAACTGCCCAGAGGACGAAACTTCGATACTCTGGTTTCGACAATTCCTGGCGTCAACCAGGAATCCTGGCTGTCCGGGGTATCCGTTGATGGAGCGAGCGGTGCAGAGAATATGTACTATGTGGACGGAATGGATATCACCGCTATTTATGGAGGAACTGCAGACCAGAGTGCGGCTTATGAATTTGTGGAGGAAATTCAAATCAAAGCCAGCGGCTACCAAGCCGAGTACGGCGGAGCCATGGGAGGCGTGGTCAATGTCATCACCCGCTCCGGTGGTAACGAGTTACACGGTGAAGTCATCGGCTATTACAGCGGAAGCTCTTTAAACTCCAAGGAAAGAGATTCACTGAGAATCAATCCCTTGGATACCACTCAAGCAGAGTATGTCAACTACCAGGATCTGTATGGAAAAGATAAAATCAACCGCTATGAAATAGGATTCAATCTGGGTGGTTATATCGTCAAAGATGCTGTGTGGTTTTATGGAACATTCCTGCCTGTGTTCAGAGACAGTACTAGACATGTTGAATGGTTGACAGGAGACCCGGCAACAGATCACACCCTGAATCAAACCTGGTGGAACGGTCAGTTCAAACTGACTGCCCAGCCCTTGAAAGGACTGCGTCTGGCAGCCAGTTTCCTGGGTGATTTTTACAAATGGAGAGGAGACCTTCCTGCCCGTTCAGGCGCCGGAAATCCGGACAAGGAATGGGGAGACTATGGTTTCGATTTTCCAAGCTACAGTGCGTCTTTCAATGCCGACTACACCGTAGGAAATAATTTCCTTATCAGCGCCCGCGCCGGCTATTTCCGTGAAAACAAGACCAATCAGCAGGTTGTGCCGGAAACAGGCCGTTATGCCTTTTATGAAGAAATCACTTACAGTCCAACCACCAATGCCTGGATCCCGGGAATTCCTGATAATTTGGTCAGAGGCGCTTTCTACACCAACTACGGTTATTGGGATGGATATGAGACCAAAAAAGATATCCAGAGCCGGATGAAAGCCAACCTGGATGCCACTTTTTATATGGATCTAGCAGGAGAGCACTCCTGGAAAGCAGGCATACAGGGAGTCCGGATCGATCAGGATATCGACGATTCCTACAAGTATGACTACATCCTGTTTGGTTGGGGCAAGACCCTGCACTGGCCTGATGGAACCGACCATTCAGGGGAATACGGGTACTACGGCGTCCGCGGAGCCTTTGAAGATGAAAACCATCCCAAACGGGCTTTTGGGACTTTTGCCAATCCGCACAGCTATCGCTGGGCGATATACCTGCAGGATACCTGGGCCCCGGATTTTCTCAATGACCGGTTCACCTTGAACTTTGGTGTCCGGGCAGAAAAAGAGGATATCCCCTCATTTAGCGATTTGCCTGAGTATCAGGATCCTCCGATCACATTTGGATTCGGAGACAAAATCGCTCCCAGGATTGGATTTATCTATGACCTGTTTGGTGATGCCAAGACCAAGATCTTTGGTAGCTATGGAATTTACTATGACGTGATGAAGCTCGATATGGCAGTCGGATCCTACGGCGGATTCAAGTGGATCACAGAATACTACACTCTGGATACTTACCAGTGGCAGGATATAGGGCAGGGAAATTATCCTGGAGACTACATCGGATATCAGAATTGGAGAAAGCCCTCTTTCGATACCACAGATCCGGATCTCAAGCCCATGGCTCAGATGGAGTTATCCTTCGGACTCGAGCAGGAAATTATGGAAAACCTTTCCGGTTCTGTCCGGTTTGTGTACAAACACCTCATCCGTGCCATCGAAGACGTTGGCGTCCAGACAGCAACCGGCGAACAGTACTACACAGCCAATCCGGGATTTGGCTGGACACGTCCTGTATCTGAAGGTGGAAAATTTTCTGACGACTATCTTCCTTGTCCCGAAGCCAAGAGAGAATATTATGCGGTCAACATCAACGTAGACAAAAGATTCAGCAATAACTGGCTGGGTGGATTTTCCTACACCTGGAGTTACCTGTGGGGCAACTATGCCGGTCTGGCTAGCTCTGACGAGAGGGGACGAAATAGTCCAAACGTGGAGCGCTACTTTGACCTCTGGTTCATGAACTATGATCAGAACGGTGAGGAAGTTTTAGGCAAATTAGCCACAGACAGACCTCATCAGTTCAAGGTGTACGGCAGTTATGTTTTTCCGTTCGGATTGACACTGGGAGTGGTTGCCAATGGTATGAGCGGACTTCCAGTGACCAAGGAATTTCAGACGGGTCACATTCAAGGCTATTATCCTGAAGGCCGATTCACAGACGGACGGTCACCGTTCCTGTTCTTTGTCAACGGCTATGCCGAATACAACCTCGACATATCTGAAAAATTCACAGTGCAGCTCAATCTCAATGTGGATAATTTATTCGATACCAAAACTGCCCGTTCAGTTTATCAGCTGCTGAATCAGGATGATATCTATGTGAGCGACGCTGATAGAACAGCTGGTTGGGATTGGAGAGAGACTGATTATGAACCCGATCCTCAGTTCGGAGAGGAATACAGATTCTATCCCCCGCTTTCAGCCCGTATAGGAGTGAAACTCATCTTCTAGTTGAAGAAGAAGAAATAGAAGCAGAAATAGAAAACCCTCTCCCCTGAAAAGGGGAGAGGGTTTTTTTATTTAAAACAAAAAGAATTTTTTTCCAGTTCCTATCCTTTTGCTTGGGTTGTTATAAAAGAGAGGGATGGATTTATATTAGGATAGGAATGAGCCGATTAAAAAACAATTAGAGACAAAGAAGGTAGAATTTATAAAATAAAAAAAGAGATAATTTATGATTGCTTTTGTTTCAGTAGAATTATTTAATGAGTGTTTTCAAGTATTCGATGATATTTTGGACTTCTGCGGCTCTTTTGGTGTTGGATTCATACTTTAAAAAAAGCTCGAAACTCTCCAATGCTTTCTGAAAATCACCTTTATTCAAATAGACATACCCCAGTTTATAGTAGGGATCACTCCAAGAGGGTTTGATTTGAGAAGCCAATTGGAAATAGTCAATGGCTTCTTCTATTTTTAAATTAGAAAAGTAGATTTCTCCCACATTATAAGCCACGATTTCATTATCCGGATAGGCATCAACGGATTGCTCAAAATAGTTTTGGGCTGTTTCAAAATCATCTTTTCTAAGGTAGCATTCCCCGATGCTTGACAGGGCTTTGGCTATTATTTCATCTCCAATTTCCTGTCCCTCTTCTTTAGAGCGGTCGATTATTTTGTTGTATTCCTCTATAGCTCTGTCTAAATTCCCTTTTTCTCTGTAGCAGTCCCCGATTATGAAATGAATTTGATAAACTTCAGGATTTTTTTGGAGATATTCTTCCAGGATTTGAATAGCCTCATCATACTTTTCTTCTTCATACAGATTATCTGCTTTTTCGATGATATCCAATTCTTTCTTTACCTTTGCTTGTTTGCTCTTTTTTAAAACCAATTCAACCTTAGGATTTTTTTGTAGCTGCTGAACATAGACATCTTCATAAGCGGGATTATAACCCTCTGACGAAGCGATTACTCTCCATCCTCCGGTTCCCAGACCGAGGAACGCCCATTCTCCATGTTCATCTGTAAGGGTCTCCCGGGTTATTTCCTCATTTTCCAGAAATTTTAAGACCACTTTAATTGATTCTAAGAGATTCCCGTTTTCATCCAAAACAACACCGCTTAAGCGCCCCACTCCTCTTCCTGCTTGAGCTTCGGCAGAACCAATGAATAGAATATGGAATAAAAATATAAAAGATAATAATGCTATAAATGATTTTATTTTCATTTCTTACCTCCAATCTTGAACACTTGGTTTCTCATTCTTTCCCTAAGATAAATAATGCACTTTTATTTAATGAAAAAAAATGTAATTTCTTAAACGGTTAGTTTTATTTCCTTTCTGACTGTGTTTCCAGTGGTTTTGTTTTCTAACTCAGCAATAAGGGTGTATTTTCCTTTTTCCAGATCAACCAGAGTCTCTATGGAATAACTTTTGGTTGCCATTTCTTTGAGTTCGTCTTCTTCCATAGATAAAAGATATTCCTTTTGACGATGCTGGATTTCTGTTCCGGAAGGATCAATGATTTGGATATCTAAGGCTAGAGTTGTGGTCAACTGGTTTTCTTCTTCCATGAACAAGATATTCTTGTAGGGGACATCAATCTGAATGGATATTTTGCCTTTGTCAACCTTTTTTGTGCTTATGTGAAAATCAAAAACAACGTCTTTTCCCTCCACGCCGGGTTTTAATCTCATTTGGGCTTCATTCATTTTAGCAAGATGATAGGCACTTTGAGGAGTGAGTTTATATTCTCCGTTAAAGGCATGGTCGACAAAAATGATAGGGAAAAAGCCGTAATACCATATTTCTGTGGGTTTTCCGTAAAACGTATAGCCTCTGGGATAGGTTTCTCTGCTGTCCGGAGGTCCAAAAAGGATATGAACTCTCCCCCTGTCTTGAAGCCATCCAGGGGTTGGTCCTTCTCTAAAAAGCATATTTGCTTCTTCGATGCGGGCAAAATACTCTTCCTTAAACTCATTTTCTTCATCTTGGGGAGAAGGATCCCTTTTTTTCCAAAATTCATTAATGAAATCTTCCCTTTCCGAGGGAGGAAGATTTAAGAAAATTTTCTTTTCTTCTTCGGTGATGATGTATCTTACTTTTGAAAAGAATTTTTTGCTTTTAGGATCCAGATTTTTTCTGGCTCTATAATAAGAACATGAATTGAGAGTCAAAAAAAAAGAGAGAAGTAAAAGGGAACTAATGAACGATATGAAAAAAGCAGTCAAATATTTGCCATTAGAATAATTTTTTTTTATCATTGTTTGTCCTTTATAGATTGGATTTTACCCATTATTTTTTCCTGTTTGGGATCGATTTCCAAAGACTTTTCCCATGCGACCAAGGCTGCTTCTCTGTTACCCATTTGATAGTAGCATTCTCCAATTGAATTGAGAACAAAAAGATTTGTGCCATAATATTCGAGATATTTTTTATAGTAAGAAATAGCTTTCTCGAATTCTTCCAATGCTTGATGGGATTGACCAATCATTGAATAAAATTTGTGTTTTTCTTTATGCTCTATAAAAGGAATAGCTACTTGCTTTGCCTTTTGGTAATTCTTTTCTTTGATGAGAACCCGCATAAAATCCAAAGCGTATCGAACCGATGTTGTTTTTTCTCTAAAGGCTTGTTCTAATAAGGATTTTGCTTTTTGGATATTATTTTTATTGAAGTATTGATTGCCTAAGATGTGTGCATACATGGAATGATCAGAGGAAGGCATCGGCACAGAAAGAGTCCACGGTCTCGATAAAAACGCTAGATGAGATATATAAAAGTTGCTTTGTTTTGAAAATATTTCTTCCTTTTTGCTATTAAACGCAGAAACTTTCATTCTGTAATATCCGGCATTGAAGTCAGATAAAGAAAACTCTGCAAGGAAATTAGGCGATTCAGGATAATCACTTATCTTTTTGATCACTGAGTGGACTTTTTCATCTTCATTGAATATCGTGTACTGGAGATATCCATTATTTTTGAGACCTTCATTGAGATTGTGAATTTGAAAGAAAACATATAGATTATCTTCAGAGATAAAGTCATTGCGGGGTGAAGGAACCAGCTGAACATTGCCAATGAGAAAAGCTTTGTTTTTCCCGCTGTATTTAGAATTCTCAATGATTTTGTTAGCCAGTATCAAGGGACTCATTTGAAAAGAATGTTTTTCGGGAATCACAATGTTTTTTTCTATAGAAGTAAACTCTTTGGACACTCGGTTTTTCAACAGGATGTTCAATTTATAGTTCCCTTCGACCAGGGGAAACATATCCTGAAAACTGAATAGTTTTCTTTTGATATAATTGATTTGATCATTGTTGATTTGAACGGGGATACTTTTTTCATATTGAAACACTGTGCTTCCTTTGAGATCAGAAACGTTGCTATTGATTGTTAAATTTGTATAAAATTGATCTTCCTGCTGCTCAATGGAAAGTTTTTTGGGCTCGATAAGGAAGTGAACAAAGAACATCCCAGAATCGTCTTTGAGGATTGTCACCAGAGAGTCATTGTCAATGTAATTCGCAGAATAATCCACTTCAATGATATCCTTATATTCCAGGAGTTTTTTGGCATAAGCATCTTCAACTTTTTTGTGGGGCATGGAGGGGATTTTATTGGAGAGAAGAATTTCGGAAGCCATGGAAGGAGAGAGAGAATACTGGGCTTCTCCTGGGATGAGGGTGAGGGAAACATCAGCAATCTTTGGTTCGATGGTTCTTAAATCGTAATAAGCAGACAAGTAGTCTAGAGGATCCCCCTTATAATGGATTAAGAGTTTTTGGGGACCAAACTTCACCGGGCTGTACAACTCATATTCGCCGATTCCTCTTCTTTTAAAAAATACAACATTAAAGGAATCGGGAAGTCCTTCTTTCTTCATTCCTCCATAAAACCAAATGATAACAGGAAAAACTTCCGAAAGATTTTGAAACCGTTCGGTTGAATTGGGTTCCCCTAAGATAATATAAATTCTTCCTCTGTCTGTTCTCCATCCTGGTCCTGGAGATTCTCTCCCAAACCAATGGTTGGCGTATTGTATGCGTTTGTAATGTTCGGTTTTAAACTCATTCTCAGGAGTGTTGGGAGTCGGATCACGGTGTTTCCAGAAAGCTTCTATAAAAAGCTCCCTTTCTCTGTCGTTGCTCAGTTGTAAAAAAACTTCCTTTTCTTGTGGAGTTATGATATAAACCACTTCTTCTTCTAACCATCTACGGTGTTGCTCGGAAAGATCATCAGTTGATTTGTCTTTTGGGCTTGAAAAAACGAACAACGACGCTATAAAAAAAACAGTCAATAACAAACATACTTTTTTCATTTGTTTTCTCTCACTTTTACCTCATTTATGATTATAATAAATAACCCCATAGTTTTCAATGCATATTTGATGGGTTGTTAAACCACATGCAAACAAGTTTATCAATATTCCTATCTTTAATAAGAAAGCACTAAAGTGAAATGAGCTAGAAAAAAGTGCTTCATTTAAGGATGGGGATGCTTCGAATTTTGAGTTTTGTCCGGGCCCACTATCATTTCCAGGCTAATATCAGGATTAAGAACTTTTTTTATATAAGCATTGATTTGCTGAAGAGTCACATTATCTATTTCCTGGGACAACCTGGAAAGAAAATCATAGCCTAGCCCCAAACATTCCAATCTGGCAAGGAGTTGTGTTCTGGAATTTTTAGATTCATTTTTTCTTAGAAAAAAAGTCTTGGAATATATCTGGTGTGTCTTTAATTCTTTTTCTGTGATTCCGTTCTGGTAAAGATTTTGGAGAACTTTTTTTAGTTTTTCCCTGGCTTTATCTTTTTTCTGGTGATTTGTTTCTAAAAATGCCTCAAGAATTCCTCCTTCTTTAAGAAAGGTGATTCTGGAGTTCACATTATAGGCTAAGCGTTCTTTAATTCGAAGAGGCCATAGTCTGGAATTGAATCCTTTTCCTAATAGATTTCTTAATAGGAGTCCCAACACATAATTTTTTTGATTGAGGGGAGGAAGGGCAAAAGCCATGGAAACTAAGGACTGTTGGGTGTCTTTCTTGATATAATGAATGTTTTCTTCTGGCGGTCTTAAAGAAGGGAATTCGGAACCAGGGCATTCTCCTGCAGGAATTTGTCCCAGCTGTTTTTTACACAATTCTAATATTTTATCTTTATTTAAATCCGTAGAGACGGAAACAATCATGTTTCCCGCTCTAAAATAATGATTATAGAATCTTTTGATGTCTCTTTTTTTAATGGCTTTTAAAGATTCTTCGCTTCCGTAGATAGAACCAGCATAGGAAGTTTTATCAAAAAAGAAATCAATAAGAGCATTGTGAGCCAGATTGATGGCATCGTCTCCTTCTCGTTTTCTATAATGATTCATCAATTTTTCGACTTTATTGATTCTTAAACCAGAAAAAAGCGGATCTGTTATGATCGGAGTAATCAATTCCAGTGTGCTCTCTAGATTCTCAGACAAGCAGGATATATGAATGAGAGAATAATCCCTTTCACATGAAACGGAAAGCTGGGTTGCTTGGGTCATCAACTCTTGGATTTTACTCCGGCTGGGAATTTCTACTGCCAAACGGGTGGTCAGAAAGGCGAGACCTTTTTTGTCAGAAGGTTCAACTTTTTTCCCACCTTTGATGAAAATTTGGAGGACAGTCAAAGAAGATGATTGATCTATTTGGTATATAAGAGTGAGTCCGTTATCTAAAATTTCTTTTTCAGCAAATGTGTTTAGAGTGGCTTTTTGACTGGACAAAGACGAAGAAGTCATGAACAAGCATAGACTCATACCCACTAAAAGGGTTCTTTTGAAAACACTAAAAGAATAATACTTCATCATAGGTCTATTTTTTAAGAGGCAAAATGGAAACAGCCACGTATTGATTTTTTCCTAAATATTTGCTTGCTGCACTTCTGAGATCAGTGGAACTTATTTCCTTAATTTTTTCAATATAGTTTTCTCTCTGAGGATTTTCATTTAAAAGCAAAAACCGGGCAGAGGAAACTCCCATGTTAAGGCTATCTTCTTGAGATAGATTGAATTTAAATTTCAATTGATTTTGGGCGCTTTTCAAGAAATCCAGAGCATGCAACCGTTCTTCTCCTAAATAATCATCTTTGGAATAATCCAATTTTCTTGTATTTTTTAAAAATTGAATGGCTTTGTTTTTCACAAATTGGATATTTTTTGGATCCAGAGTGAAAAAGATTAAAATAGCTCCTCCATATTTGTAGGCGGCATAGTTCATAGAAACAGAGTGAATCAATTCCCTTGGACCCAAAAAGGGATAATTCAACATGGGATTAACACCTCTTCCTAATATTTCTGTTAAAAGGTCAATCTCATATTGATCCGGATGATTGTAATCAGGGCCCAATAAGCCAATGACCAGGTAAGCTTGATTGACATCCATTTCCTTTTCCACTTCTATTTTATTATTTAAAGGAGAAATTTTTTTAAGTTTTGGAGGAGAAAACTCTTTTTGTTGGAGATCTCCAAAAACATCCTTAATTTTTTGTTCGATTTGGGGAATGCTGAAGTCCCCCACCAAGGTCAATGCGCAGTTAGAAGGGATGAAATAATCTTTATAAACTTGTTCTATTTGTTCCACAGTTGCCGATTTGATAATTTCTTTGTTTCCGTGAATCGGTTTGCAGTAAGGATGATTGTTAAACAGGTTCTGGAGGACAAGAGAAGTAGCGTATTTGAGAGGATCATCATGAAGCTGATCTATTTCTTCCAAGATAACTTGTTTTTCTTTCTCCAATTCTTTTTGGGACAGTTTTAAATTGAATAAAATTTCTTTCTGGTTCTCCAGGGCAAAATCGATGTGCTCCAAAGGAACTGTTAATTCGAAAATGGCGAGGTCCCGTCCAGTATGCGCGTTGAAATAAGCTCCGTGTTCTCTGATATCCTGGCCAACCTGGAATCCACTCCGTGAACCTGTTCCTCTAAATAAAATGTAATGTTCTAGAATATGAATAAGCCCATTTGTTTTTTCCGACTCATCTTTGGAACCAACATTGACAGCAAAAACGATATTGATTAAAGGGAGATTGTGTCTTTCATAACAAAAGACTTTGAGTCCGTTTTCCAGTTCAAATTGTTTGGTTTGTTCCTGTTCCTGTCCATAAAAGGATGCAAAGACAAGCATGAAGATAAGTGTTTTTGTTATCAAACGCACGGCATATCCATTCATTTTTTTATTTTACCTGAGGGATTCCATCGGGACAAGAGACAATGATCATCAGTGTGTGTGTTCACAGAAATGCCCTCAAAGGAATTCACTCATTCTGTTTATTCGCCAAAAAAGGATTCTTCATAGAATTTTCCTGGCACCGAATCATCGGAATTTATTTTTATTTGATCTGGCTTTTCTTCCAGATGGAAACGAAATTCTTTAACTTTCTCATCAATGATTATTTTTTTTTGGATTGTTTTTCCTTTTTCCTGCCAATCAACAAGAAGAGGGAAAATAAAAAGGTTTTTCTGTTGAGTGAATTTGAGCATCAGATCATAGCCCTTATCGGTTTTCAAAAAGGAATGGGATATCTTTACTTCAGGAAGCAAATGGGTATCAAGCCAAGCGTGAAAGAAAGTGCTTAGATCTTTTCCTGATACCTTTTCCATGGTCTCCATAAAATCTTTTGTCCTGACGGCGCTGTATTTGTGATTTTGAAAGAAGTCTTTCAATCCCCTAAAGAAAACTTCATCTCCCAGAATATCCTTCAGCATATTCAACACTAATGAGGATTTGTTATACACAATGGCTTGATAGGCTTCAAAATCATTATGACTCAAGCGGGAACCAAGGGTGATACACCCTTTTGAAGATTTCTTTTCAGTCCAGTGAGAAAATTTTTGAAGCATTTTATGAAAAGCTTTATCTCCCAGGTCTTTTTTCAAATAGAGGAGAGCAGAAAATTGAGCTAATCCTTCACTCAACCACTTATCATGGTAGGACGCATAGCTTATTCCATGTCCCCACCACTGGTGAGCAATTTCGTGAGCAATGGAATATTCATCCCATCCGGAGAAATCAACAGGACTTCTGGAAAACACTGGGCGCCGTTTACCTGGAATATAAGGAAACTCGTTAAGGACAATGAACGAAGCTGAACTATGCCCTCCTTTAGATGGCCAGTGTCTCCGGACAATGCTTAATTTTTCATAGGGGAAGGGACCAAAAAGGCCCTGGTAAAATTGAAGGATACTTCTGGATTTCTTGAGAAAAGATATATTTTTTAACCAGATTTTAGAAGAAATAAAAATCTCTAAAGGAATCCCTTTTAAATCTTCTTCCTCTTTGGAGAATTTCCCCACTATAAAAGAAAGGTGATTGACAGGATGTTTTGTTTGAAATGTATAAATGGAGTGGTCGTTTTCATTTTTGCTTTCTTCGTCAGTGGAATCAACTGAATGTCTGTATTTCTCAAGATATCCAGTTCCTATGCACTTGTAATCGCTTGGAATGGTGACTTTTAATCGCGCCCTAAAGTAGTCAACCTCTGTAGGGCTAGGATACCAATAGATGGATTGACTGAAAAGTCGGCTTGAATAACGGGGATAGATGACCCTTTTTGTGTGAAAGTCGATCTTGGATTCCTGAAAAATAATTCCCGGTTTTTTGGGGAACTCCAGTTTCCCCTTATAAAATATTTCAACTTTCTGAGTTTTTTCTTTGGACTGGGAGGGAATAAGGTAAAGGTATAGATTTTTTCTCAGTTTGTCCTGGGTATAAAAAAGACTATTTTTCTTCCCGTCGTATATACGGAGAATGTCCAGATTAGGATTTAGCTTAAATCTTATTTTGTTTAGTGAATTTGCCTGGGATTCAAGATCGATAGAAATTTTTCCCGATATGAATGATTTGTCAGGATTGAAATGAATGTCTATGTTATAGTCTTTAATGAGCAGCTTTTGTTTCAAAGAAAAAGACACCTTCATTTGTTTTTTATCATTATAAGGAGAGTAAAGACTGATCAAATTTCCTTCCTCTACATCGAGTAATCCCACTTCTTCTTGGGCATAAGGAGAATATATATAGGTTAAAATCCCCGCTTTATCTGCACTGAAGGTAAAAACAGCTTGACCCCCTTGAGGAATAGAGGAAAGGAAACTTCCGCTTATAGAATGGTCAAAAGAAAAAGAGCGGGAGTGATGATGGTTGAAAATATCCCTGGCTTCACTTATTTCTGAGCTTGAGATAACCTCAGATTCCTTTTTTTCTAACCGCTCAATTGTGATGTTTTTTTTAAAAAAATCATTCGAGAATCTGAGATAGGCATACTTAAGATTATCTTGGAGAATTTTATCGGAGTAAATCAATTGGAGTTGATGCTGTTCCCTGGGATGAGAAGGGCGGAAAACAGTCCGGCCTTCTCCTATAATGACCAGAGCGGTCTCTAAATCGGGAATATTATCATAAAAAATCAGAGCATTTTCAAAATTAAGTTTTATATCAATATGTTTGACTTCAATGGATTGGACTTTCTCTATATGACTTGAAGGAATTTTGAGCTTGTAGCTGAGATTAGAGTTAACCTCTTTGCTGACTATCTGCCAGTTCTCGTCTGCTTGAGCCATTTGCAGATGCCAGGACTCCACAATAGCGGAAAAATCGTTTTGATAAAAAACGAGAGCATTGACACTTGCTTTTCCATTCTTTTGCTTCTCGATTTTTGCTTTATGGAAAACAACGCTCTCCATCATTAATTCTTGAAAAAGGTTTTTGATAGCCATTTTTTCTTTTTCTCTTATTTCAGGAGAGAAAGCATTCAAATAGGCAGGAATGTTTTTATTTGTCAAATACTCTTGAGTTTGGGAGATAAACTTTTTCAAATCCTGTTCTTCAGGATGTAATATGGGAATGAGGGAATACAAAAGGATGAAAAAGAGAAATATTTTGGAAAGAAATTGGCTTCTCATTTTACTCCATGAATAAAATTATATCTGTTTAAAAAATATGCATATTTTATGCCAGAGAGGGGAAATCAATATCTCAATTTGAAGAACCCCTGGAAAATATTTACTGAAGAGATTTAAAAGTGTTTGACTAG